>JAEXHA010000114.1 GCA_023450335.1 Actinomycetes bacterium
CGGCCGTTCCTGCTGGCCGGCCGGGGTGCCTGGGTCGCCGGCGCCGCCGACGCGCTGGGCGAGGTGGCCGAGCTCACCGGCGCCGTGACCGCGTCGACGGCGCTCGGCCGGGGCACGTTTCCCGCGACCGCGTACGACCTCGGCGTGGCGGGCGGATTCGGCGCCGAAGGGGCGATGGACCTCGTGCGCACCGCCGATGTCGCGGTCGTGTTCGGGGCCTCGCTCAATCAGTTCACCATGCGCTTCGGCGCGCTGTTCGCCCCGGGAACGCGCGTGTTCCAGGTCGACACGGCGCCGGCGGCCACCCATCCGCATGTGAGCGGATTCGTGCGCGGCGACGCCCGTATCGTGGCCGAGTCGATCGCCGCGACGCTGCGCGAGCGTGGGGCCGCGTCCCGCGGGTGGCGCGAGTCGATCGACGTGGCCGCATTGCGCGCGTACGATTCCGGCGCCGGCATCGCCGCGGACGGACGCCTCGACCCGCGCTCGGTGGCAGAGCGCATCGGCGCCGTTCTCGAGAGCACGCCCGAACTGCGTGACCGTGTCGTCGTCTCCGACGGTGGGCACTTCCTCGGCTGGGCGAACATGTACTGGCCGGTCACGCGGCCTGACCGCTTCATGATGGTCGGCACCGCCTATCAGGCGATCGGGCTGGGATTCGGTTCGGTTCCCGGCGCCGCGTTGGCCAAGCCGGCATCCACCATCGTCCTTTCCACCGGCGACGGCGGTGGGCTCATGGCCCTGGCCGATCTCGAATCGGCCGTGCGGGTCGCCGGCGGCCGGGGCCTTGCCGTGGTGTGGAACGACGCCGCCTACGGGGCCGAGGTCAATCTCTACGGGCTGCAGGGCCTGGCACAGGGACCCATGCTGATCCCCGAGGTCGATTTCGCCGGGTTCGCCCGCGCGGTCGGTGCCCGCGGCGTCGTGGTGCGCACGCTCGAAGACGTGGCCGCGCTCGATGAATGGGCCGCCACCCCGGCATCCGAGCGCCCCTTCCTGCTGCTGGACTGCCGCGTCTCGACGTCGGTGATCGCGCCCTACCAGCAGGAGATCATCCGCGTGAACTCGTAGGTCAGATCCAGCCCTTGTCCTGCGCGACCCGTACCGCCTGTGCGCGGTTGGCGGCCCCGACCTTGCCGATGGCCGACGACAGATTGTTGCGCACGGTGCCGGCCGACAGATACACCTCCGCGGCGATGGCGGCGGCCGTGCGCCCGTCGGCGGCCAGGCGCAGAATCTGCCGCTCACGCTCGGTCAGCGGGTTCGCGCCCTCGAACAGGCTCTGCTCGGCCAGCACCGGGTCGACAACGCGCAGGCCCGCATGCACGCTCCGCACCGCGTCGGCGAGTTGCTCGGCGGGAGCGTCTTTGACGACGAAGCCACTCGCTCCGGCGTCCAGAGCCGCACGCAGATAGCCGGGGCGGGCGAACGTCGTCACGATCAGCACCCGCGTGCCCGGGCTCGCCGCACGCACGGCCCGGGTGGCCTCGATGCCGTCGGTGCCGGGCAGCTGGATATCCATGAGGCACACGTCGATCTCGGCGGCGGTGACGGCGCGCACGGCCTCGTCGGCGTCGCCGGCTGCCGCCACGACCGTCATGTCCGGCTCGAGGTCGAGCAGCGCCGACAATGCCCCACGCAGCATGGCCTGGTCGTCGACGATGAGCAGACGGATCGGCCCGGCCGCGCTCACCACGTCACCGCCACCTGCGTGCCACCGGCGGCGCCGGCGGTCACCGCGAGCGTGGCGCCGGCCGTCGTCGCGCGTTCGCGCATGCCCCGCACACCATTGCCCTCGGACCCGGCGAAGCCCACGCCGTCGTCTGCCACGGTGAACCGGCCCGGCCCCACCCCCACCGTGACGGTGTGCGCGGCGGCATGACGCAGCACGTTGGTCGTCGCTTCGCGCAGAATCCAGCCCGCCGTCAGCGACTGCGCGGGCGAGAGCGATTCGACCTCACCCGAGACCTTCATACCGATGCCGGCTGCCTGCAGAGCCTGCCGACAGCCGACGAGCTGATCGGCCAGGCTCGCGTTGCGCACCCCCGCGACGGTCTCGCGCACGCCGGCGATCGCCTCGGCGGTGAGCGTCTCGATGTCGGCGAGCTCGGCCTTGGCCCGTTCGGGGTCGGTGTCGAGGAGCCGGCGTGCGAGCTGCGCCTTCATGCGCACGACCGTCAGCGAATGCCCGATGAGATCGTGCACGTCGCGGGCGACCGCCTCGCGCCCTTCACTGGTGGCCAGCTCCAGCCCCAGGCGCTCGGCCTCGTTCGACCGGATGATCAGCCAGGTGGTGACGGTGTTCACCGTCCCCAGCAGGGCGACGATCGCCAGGAGGGAGAGGTACCGGGTGCCGCCGGGCACCGCGAACACCGTCGCCGCGGTGACCCCGATGCCGCCGGCGAGGGTGGCCCAGTGCGCGAGGCGGGTCAGCCCGTACGAGGCGAACGACATGATGAACGGCACGAAGCTCAGCGCGTTGGCCCCCGCAGCGGGGACCGCCAGGACGGCACAGACGATCATCACCGCGAAGGCGACCCACTGGATCGGCTGGGGCGGCTCGACCAGCCCTCCGCCCGAGAAGCTCATGCCGTTGACGAACGCCGCCACGTACACGACGACGAAGACGGCCAGCGCCGCCCAGCCGGTGACGATCCACGCCGGGTCGGCCGCCGAACGCAGCAGGGCCAGGATCGGATAGACCAGGAACACCATCCAGATCAGCGGCATGATCCAGCCGTACCGCGACCACGTCGACCCCGCCCCGCGGCGGCGCACCTCGCCCTGTGTCATGGCCTTGACTTTATCGGCGGGCGCGCGACCGCTTCACACCGACCGCGACGAGCACGACGAACACGGCCAGCCACACCGCCACGTTCAGCAGCAGCGCCCACAGCGGGTCGGTCTGGCCGGTCGTGAGCTGCCCCTCGGTCAGCGGCCACCGCGTCAGAGCGACGAAGCCGTACAGCGGTGTGAACCGCGCGATGTCGAGCATCATCCCGTCCAGCGGCATGAAGACGTTGCCGAAGAACGCGAAGAACGTCATCGAGATGGATGCCAGGGCCGCGGCCGTGTCGGAGTTGAAGAACAGGCCCACGCCCAACCCGTACAGCCCGTAGATCAGGCCCAACCCGAGCATGATGCCCGCCGACGCGAACCAGCGCCACGCGTCCGTCGCCTCTGCCCCGGTGGCCAGGCCGGCGGCGAACACGGCGGCGGCGGCGAGCGCTGCGAACGACACCGCGGTGATGAGCTTGGTGACCGCGTAGCCGGCGGTGCTCAGCGGCGTCATGGCCAGTTGCCGCCCCCAGCCCTGCTTGGCCTCGGTGGCGGCCAGCGACGTGATCGAGCTCATCGCGACCGCGGTGCCGTAGGCGGCCATCGACACCATGATGTAGAACGAGATGTTGCCGTACCCGGCAGACATGGAGCCGTAGCCCATCGTCACGCCGAACAGCAGGTACATCGCCACCGGCATGCCGAGGGTGAACGCGAGCGTGTAGGGGTTGCGGATCTGGCGCAGCGCCTCGACGCGCAGCATGGTGGGTGAGATCGTCATCGGGTTCGACATGGGTCAGTCCTCCGTGAGGGTGGTGAAGGCGGTTTCGAGGGTGGGTGCGGCGATCTCGAGCTCGCGCGCGCCGGCGGCCAGCAGAGTGGATGCCACGGCGTCGGAATCGGCGGCGCGGAGTGTCAGGCGCCCGGCATCCACCCGCAGATCGGTGACGCCGTCGGTCGCCGTCAACTGCCGGACGAGGTCGTCGGCTCCGGCGCCCGGCAGGGTGGCGGCCACCGCGCGGGCGCCGAGGCCGGCGCGCAACCGGGCGGTGGGAGCATCGGCGACGATGCGACCACGGTGCATGACGACGGTGCGGCGGGCGAACTGCTCGGCCTCTTCGAGGTAGTGCGTGGCGAACACGATCGTGCGGCCGGCGTCGGCGTCGGCGCGCATCACGTCCCAGAAATGGCGGCGGGCGGTGACGTCCATGCCGGCGGTGGGCTCGTCGAGCACCAGGATCTCGGGGTCGGCGACCAGCGCCAGCGCGAACTTGACGCGCTGCTGCTCACCGCCGGAGCACTTCGCGATGCGGCGGCGGGCCAGGTCCGTCAGCTGCGTGCGCTCGAGCACGTCGGGCACACGGCTCAGCGCCGTGCGGCCGTGCAGCGACGCGATGACCTCGACGGTCTCGCGCACGGTGAGATCGGAGAGCAGGCCGCCGGTCTGCAGCACCGCGGCGATGGCGCCGTGTGCGGCGGCCTTCGCGGGGGCTTCGCCGAGCACGGTCACGCTGCCCGAGCTGGGCGCGGCCAGCCCCAGCAGCATGTCGAGGGTCGTGGTCTTGCCGGCACCGTTGGGGCCGAGCAGGGCGACGACCTCGCCACGGCCGATGCGCAGGTCGACGCCGTCGACGGCGGTGACGACGCGCTCGCCGACGCCGAAATGGCGGCGGAGGCCGGTGAGAACGATGACGTCCTCGACCGAAGTCGGCTGCGCGGCGGGTGCAGGTGCGGTGGCGGTGGCCGTGGCTGGTGCCGCGGCGGGGAGGGTGTCCCGCGCAGAGGCGGAGTCGAGTGCGGTTCGCATGACTCCAGCCTGGCCGCCCCCGGCCGCCGACGCCGGAGGGCGACGTCACGCTGTTCGCATGACACGTGTCATGTGGATGCCGGGGCGCCGCGCCCCGGCATCCACTCGTCGCGTCAGGCCTTGGACAGCCCCCGGATCGGGCTGACCTGCTGCTCGGCCTCGTGGTCGGGGCCCAGCGGGATGCCGCTGCGGTCGCGCAGCAGCAGCGTGGCGATGAGGCCGATGAGCGTCATGCCGGCGAGGTACCAGGTGACCGACACCGTCGTTCCGGTCGCGGCCACCAGCGCGGTGGCGATGGTCGGGGCGAATGCGCCGCCGGCGATGGCGCCGATCGCGTACGAGATCGAGACGCCCGAGAACCGGATCGAGGCAGGGAACAGCTCGGTGTACAGCGCCGCCTGCGGACCGTAGGTGAAGCCGAGGCCGATGGTGAGGATCGCCAGGCCGGCGAACAGCAGCCAGATGTTGCCGGTGTTGACCAGCGGGAACAGCGCGAACACGCCGCCCAGCTGCAGGATCCACCCGATGATGTACGTCGTGCGGCGGCCCAGGCGGTCGGAGACCCAGCCGGCCACGAGCGTCGACAGCAGCCATGTCACGGCCGATCCGGTGACAGCCCACAGCACCGGGCCGCGCTCGAGGGCGAGGGGCCCGTCCGGGTCGGTCGAGTAGCCCTGGATGTAGCCGCCGGTGGTCATGTAGCCCACGGCGTTGTTGCCCGCGAACACGAGCGCGGCGATGATCACCAGCGGCGTGTGCTTGGCGAACAGCTGCAGGATCGGCATCCGCGCCTTCTCCTTGCGCTCGGCCAGCTCGGCGAACACCGGGCTCTCCTCGACCTTGCGGCGCACGTAGTAGCCGACCAGGATCAGCACGACGCTCAGCAGGAACGGGACGCGCCAGCCCCACTGCAGGAACGCCTCACCGGGCGCGATGATCGTCATGATCGCCATGACGCCCGAGGCCAGCAGCAGACCCAGCGGCACGCCGATCTGGGGCGAGGCGCCGAAGATGCCGCGGCGCTTCTTGGGCGCGTGCTCGACGGCCATCAGCACCGCGCCGCCCCACTCGCCGCCGGCCGAGATGCCCTGCAGCACGCGCAGCAGCACCAGCAGAACCGGCGCGGCCATGCCGATGCTGTCGTAGGTGGGCAGCACGCCGATCAAGGCCGTCGCGGCGCCCATCAGGATCAGCGTCCACATCAGGACGACCTTGCGGCCGAGCTTGTCACCGAAATGCCCGGCCAGGAAAGCGCCCAGCGGCCGGAACAGGAAGCTCACGCCGACCGTCGCGAACCCGATGAGGGCGCTGTCGGTGCCGAGCGCACCGAAGAACAGGTCGCCGAAAACGAGGCCGACCGCGGTGGCGTAGATGAAGAAGTCGTACCACTCGACCGTGGTGCCGACGACCGTGGCGAACACGACGCGGCGTCGGTCGGTCGCGCTGGCGATGGTGCCCGTGGGCGTGAATCCCGCGGATGCGGGCTGGGGTGAACTCATGGGAAGACTCCTGTGTCTGCGATCTGCGACTTCGTTGTCCGGAGGCCGTCGAGCGAACCGGCGGTTGCCTCTTCGCCGTCGATCATATACGATTTGAGATACGACGCAAGAGTGGATGCCAGAGCGAGGGAGCTCATGACTGACGACACGATGGATGCCGGCGACACCCGCTTCGCGGGACTGCCCGGCCGCCCGGGCAAGATCATCGCGGTGCACCTGAGCTATCGATCCCGCGCCGACCAGCGCGGCCGCACCCCCGCCGCGCCCTCGTACTTCTTCAAGGCGTCGAGCTCGGTCGCCGCCGGCGGCGGCACGGTCGAACGACCGGCGGGTGCCGAGCTGCTCGCCTTCGAGGGGGAGATCGCGCTCGTGATCGGGACGGCGGCTCGGCGGGTCTCGCTCGACGACGCCTGGGCGCACGTGGGCTGGGTGACCGCATCGAACGACCTGGGCCTCTACGACCTGCGCGCGAACGACAAGGGCTCCAACGTCCGTTCCAAGGGCGGCGACGGCTTCACGCCGATCGGTCCGCAGCTGATCGACGCGCGCACGGTCGACCCGGCCGCGCTGCGCGTGCGCACCTGGGTCAACGGCACGCTCGCGCAGGACGACGACACCTCGGGCCTGATCTTCCCGCTCACCCAGTTCGTCGCCGACCTCTCGCAGCACTTCACCCTCGAGCCGGGCGATGTCATCCTCACCGGCACCCCGGCGGGCTCGTCGGTCATCGTGCCCGGCGACGTCGTCGAGGTCGAGGTCGACTCCCCCGCCACCGGCGCCACGTCGGGCCGACTGGTCACCACCGTCGTGCACGGCACCGGCCCGGGCTTCGACGCCGCGATCGGCTCGCTGCCGGCCGTCGACGACACGCAGCGCGAGGAGGCGTGGGGCTCGCGCGAAGCCGCCGGCCTGCCGGCGGGAGATGCCGCATCCGGCTCGGTGGCAGCGTCCGGCTCGGCCGCCGGCCCGGCATCCACTCTCTCTGCCGAACTGCGCGCCAAACTCGACGCCGCCCCCGTCGCGGGCCTGTCGGCGCAACTGCGCAAACGCGGCCTGAACAACGTGACCATCGACGGCGTCACCTCGAACCACCCCGGCCGCAAGGTGATCGGCACCGCCAAGACGCTGCGGTTCGTTCCCAACCGCGAAGACCTCTTCACCAGCCACGGCGGCGGCTACAACGCGCAGAAGCGGGTCTTCGACGCCGTCGGCGCCGGGGAGGTCATCGTCATCGAGGCGCGTGGCGAGACCGGGTCGGGCACGCTGGGCGACATCCTCGCCATCCGGGCGAACGCCAACGGCGCCGCCGCCATCGTCACCGACGGGGGCGTCCGCGACGCCGAGGCGGTCGCCGCGGTGGGTATCCCGGTGTACTCGTCCGGGGCGCACCCGGCCGTTCTGGGTCGCAAGCACGTGCCATGGGATGCCGATGTCACCATCGCCTGCGGCGGCACCACCGTGCAGCCGGGCGACATCATCGTCGGCGACGCCGACGGGGTCATCGTGATTCCGCCGGCGCTGGCCGAAGAGGTCGTCGACGCGGCCCTCGCGCAGGAGGATGAGGACGGCTGGATCGCCGCCCGCGTCGCCGAGGGCCACCCGGTCGACGGCCTGTTCCCGATGAACGCGCAGTGGCGCGCGAAGTACGAGGCGGAGAAGAGCCGATGAGCACGACCGTCGAAAGCGCGAACAGCAAGTCGCAGCGCGCGTACTCCTGGATCCGTGAGCGCATCAACGGCCACGAGTACAGTCCCGGCTACCGGCTCGTCCTCGGCCCCATCGCCGACGAGCTGGGCATGAGCGTCGTGCCGGTGCGTGAGGCGATCCGCCGGCTCGAGGCCGAGGGTCTGGTCACGTTCGAGCGCAACGTGGGCGCCCGGGTCTCGGTCGTCGACGAAGACCAGTACGTGTTCACGATGCAGACCCTCAGCCTCGTCGAAGGCTACGCCACCTCGCTCGCCGCCCCGGTGCTCACCGCCGACGACATCGAGCGCGCGGGCGAGATCAACGACCGCATGGAGCGGATGATCGACCACTTCGACGCCCACGCGTTCACGCAGCTCAACCACCAGTTCCACCAGGTGCTCTACGCCCCCTGCCCCAACCCCCACATCCTCGAGCTCGTCGACCGGTCGTGGTCGCGACTGTCGGGCCTGCGCGACACCTCGTTCGCGCAGATCCCCGACCGCCCGCGGCACTCGGTCGACGAGCACGCTCAGATCCTCGATCTGATCCGCACCCGCGCCGACCCGACCGAGATCGAGCTGGCCACCCGCACCCACCGCCTGCGCACGCTGGACGCGTTCCTCGCCGCGCGGCACCCCGACGCGTCTCACCACTGACGGAGGAAGACATGACCGACACCACTGCTGCCCTCGACCAGCGCCACGTTCCCGCCGACCTCCCGTCGCGCATCCAGCACTACATCGACGGCGCGTTCGTCGACTCCGTCGACGGCGACACGTTCGACGTTCTCGAGCCCGTCTCCAACGAGGTGTACGTGCAGGCCGCAGCCGGCAAGAAGGCCGACATCGACCGCGCCGTCGCCGCCGCACGGCAGGCGTTCACCCAGGGTCCCTGGCCGAAGATGCTGCCGCGAGAACGATCACGCGTGCTGCACCGCATCGCGGACATCGTCGAGTCGCGCGACAAGCGCCTCGCCGAACTCGAGAGCTTCGACTCGGGCCTGCCGATCAGCCAGGCGCTGGGCCAGGCCCGCCGCGCGGCCGAGAACTTCCGCTTCTTCGCGGACCTGATCGTCGCGCAGGCCGACGACACGTTCAAGGTGCCCGGCCGCCAGATCAACTACGTCAACCGCAAGCCGATCGGCGTGGCCGGGCTCATCACCCCGTGGAACACACCGTTCATGCTCGAGTCGTGGAAGCTCGGCCCGGCGCTGGCGACGGGCAACACGGTCGTCCTCAAGCCGGCCGAGTTCACCCCGCTGTCGGCCTCGCTGTGGGCGGGCATCTTCGAAGAGGCGGGCCTGCCGCAGGGCGTGTTCAACCTCGTGAACGGACTCGGCGAGGATGCCGGCGACGCGCTCGTGAAGCACCCCGATGTGCCGCTGATCTCGTTCACCGGCGAGAGCCGCACCGGCCAGATCATCTTCGGCAACGCCGCTCCGTATCTGAAGGGCCTGTCGATGGAGCTGGGCGGCAAGAGCCCGGCCGTCGTGTTCGCCGACGCCGACATCGAAGCCGCCGTCGACGCCACCATCTTCGGCGTGTTCTCGCTCAACGGCGAGCGCTGCACCGCCGGCAGCCGCATCCTCGTGCAGCGTGAGATCTACGACGAGTTCGTCGAGCGCTACGCCGCGCAGGCTGCCCGCGTGAAGGTCGGCTACCCGCACGACCCCGCCACCGAGGTCGGCGCACTCGTGCACCCCGAGCACTTCGACAAGGTCATGAGCTACGTCGAGCTGGGCAAGACCGAGGGGCGCCTGGTCGCCGGCGGCGGTCAGCCCGAAGGGTTCGCATTCGGCAACTTCGTCGCGCCCACGGTGTTCGCCGACGTCGCCCCCGACGCCCGCATCTTCCAGGAGGAGATCTTCGGCCCGGTCGTGGCGATCACCCCGTTCGACACCGACGACGAGGCGCTGGCGCTGGCCAACAACACCAAGTACGGCCTCGCCGCCTACATCTGGACCGACGACCTGAAGCGCGCCCACAACTTCGCGCAGTCGGTCGAGGCGGGCATGGTGTGGCTCAACTCGAACAACGTGCGCGACCTGCGCACCCCGTTCGGCGGCGTGAAGGCCTCGGGCCTCGGCCACGAGGGCGGCTACCGCTCGATCGATTTCTACACCGACCAGCAGGCCGTGCACATCACGCTCGGCGCGGTCCACAATCCCACCTTCGGAAAGCAGGACCCGGCCGAGGACCTGAGCGACGCCGCGTCGAAGATCCAGGCCTGACCCGGCATCCACTCCCCCTCTGAAAGCAAGGACGCTGACATGACCAACCGTGAAGACATGACCCTCACCTCCTCGGGCTTCTACGTGAGCCAGGAGGCGCCGATCCACTCCGACAACGCCGTACCGACCCCGTCGTCGCCGGCGCCCGACATCCTGCGCTGCGCGTACATGGAGCTCGTCGTCACCGACCTCGCCCGCTCGCGCGAGTTCTATGTCGACGTGCTCGGACTCACCGTGACCGAGGAGGACGAGAACACCGTCTACCTGCGCTCGATCGAAGAGTTCATCCACCACAACCTCGTGCTGCGTGAGGGACCGGTCGCCGCCGTCGCCGCCTTCAGCTACCGCGTGCGCTCATCCGAAGACCTCGACAAGGCCGTCGCTTTCTACACCGAGCTGGGCTGCGACGTCCGCCGCGAGAAGGACGGGTTCACCAAGGGCATCGGCGACTCCGTGCGCGTGGTCGACCCGCTCGGCTTCCCCTACGAGTTCTTCTACGAGACCGAGCACGTCGAGCGCCTCGCCTGGCGCTACGACCTGTACACCCCCGGCGCGCTGGTCCGGCTCGATCATTTCAACCAGGTCACCCCCGACGTGCCGCGTGCGGTGCGCCACTATCAGGACCTCGGCTTCCGCGTCACCGAAGACATCCAGGACGAGTCCGGCACCGTCTACGCCGCATGGATGCGCCGCAAGCCCACCGTGCACGACACCGCCACCACCGGCGGCGACGGCCCGCGCATGCACCACGTCGCCTTCTCGACGCACGAGAAGCACAACATCCTCGCGATCTGTGACAAGCTCGGCGCGCTGCGCCGCTCGGACATGATCGAGCGCGGCCCCGGCCGCCACGGCGTCTCGAACGCGTTCTACCTGTACCTGCGCGACCCCGACGGACACCGCGTCGAGATCTACACGCAGGACTACTACACCGGCGACCCCGACAATCCGGTGGTCACGTGGGACGTGCACGACAATCAGCGCCGTGACTGGTGGGGCACCCCCGTCGTGCCGAGCTGGTACACCGAGGCCTCGCTCGTGCTCGACCTCGACGGCAACCCGCAGCCGGTCACCGCCCGCACCGACGCGTCGGAGATGGCCGTCACCATCGGCGCCGACGGGTTCTCGTACACGCGCCGCGACGAGGGCGAGGATTCGATGCCGGAGTGGAAGCAGGGCGAGTACAAGCTCGGGCACCAGCTGTAGGTCGGTCGGGGTGGCGCCCGCGGGATCGCCTCGGCTCCGCTCTGCACGACCGTGTCACAGTTGTCGCGGGGTCGACCGGCCCACACCCGCACCTTCTGTGACAGCCCACCCGACCGTGTCACAGTTGTTGCGGGTGCATAGCCCGCGAACCCGCACCTTCTGTGACATGCAATCCGCGACGATGATCCACCGGGGATGATCCGCCACCGACAATCCGCCAAGAACGATCCGCCAAGCCAAGAACGATCTGCCAAGAAGGAGACAGCCAGATGCTGGATGCCGCGACGCGACGCGCAATCGCCGAAGAACTCGCCGAAGCCGACCGCACCCACGGCGTGATCGAACGGATCACAGCGCGATACCCCGAGGCCACGATCGAGGACTCCTACGCGATCCAAGGCATCTGGCGCGACCGCATGATCGCGGCGGGGCGGCGGCTCGTGGGGCGCAAGATCGGTCTGACCTCCAAGGCGATGCAGCAGGCGACCGGCATCTCCGAGCCCGACTACGGCGTCATGTTCGACGACACCGTGTACCGCTCGGGCGCCGAGATCCCGGTCGACCACTTCTCGAACGTGCGCATCGAGGTCGAGCTCGCGTTCGTCCTCAAGACGCCTCTCGAAGGGCCGGACTGCACCCTCGCGCACGCCCTGGCTGCCACCGACTACGTCGTCCCGGCGCTCGAGGTGCTCAACTCGCACATCGAGCTCGAGGGACGCACCATCGTCGACACCATCAGCGACAACGCCGCCTACGGCGCCATGGTGCTCGGCGACACCCGCTTCGGCATCGACGACGTCGACCTGCGCTGGGTGCCCGGCGTGCTCAGCCGCAACGGCGAGATCGAAGAGACGGGGGTGTCGGCCGGGGTGCTCGGCCACCCGGCGACGGGGGTCGCGTGGCTCGCGAACAAGTTCCACCAGCACGGTGCGCGGCTCGAGGCCGGCGAGATCATCCTGGCGGGGTCGTTCACCCGGCCGATGTGGGTGCATCGCGGCGACGAGGTACTGTGCGACTACGGACCGATGGGAAAGATCACATGCCGCTTCGTCTGACCTTCCGCGACGACCTCGCCGCGGCATCCCGCCCGCTCGCCGGCGTCTGGGCGTGCTCGGGTTCGCCGCTGGTGGCCGAGATCCTCGCCGGTGCGGGCATGGACTGGATGCTCATCGACATGGAGCACTCGCCCAACGGCCTCGAGTCGGTGCTCGCGCAGCTGCAGGCCGTCGCCGCGTACGACGTGACACCGGTCGTGCGCGTGCCGATCGGCGACGTCGTGGCCATCAAGCAGGTGCTCGACCTCGGCGCGCAGAACATCCTGGTGCCGATGATCTCGTCGGCCGATGAGGCGCGCGAGGTCGTCGAGGCCGTCCGCTATCCCCCGCGTGGCCGCCGCGGCGTCGGGTCGGCGCTGGCGCGCTCGGCCCGCTGGAACCGCGTCGACGACTACCTGAGCGACACCGACCGATACGTGTCGCTGTTCGTGCAGGTCGAGACCGAGGCCGGGGTGGATGCCGCGGGCGACATCGCCGCCGTCGACGGCATCGACGGCGTGTTCGTCGGCCCCTCCGACCTCGCCGCGTCGATGGGCCTCATCGGACAGCAGACCCACCCCGAGGTCACCGCCGCGGTACTACGCGCCTTCGACGACATCGGTGTGACCGGCACCCCGTTCGGCGTCAACGCGTTCGACCCCGCCATCGCACAGGACTATGTGGATGCCGGCGCCTCGTTCATCCTGGTCGGTGCCGACGTCGCGCTGCTCGCCCGTGGTTCGGAAGCCCTGGCGGCGCGCTGGGTGCCGCCATCCGACCGCACCGATCGCGCGTCGTACTGACCCATGCTCAGCGTGCCGCCTCGGCGAACGCCGCCTGCGCCGCGTGAATGCTGTTCTGGTGCGACGGCGAAGGTGAAATCATCCGCGCGGTGACGGCGCGCGCCGAGCATCGACGGCTCGTGTTCTGAGCCTGGCGCACACGAGCAGCGCGTGACACCCTATGAGCATGAAGGCCTGGATCGTTCGCTTCGTCTCGCTCTACGTGTTCAACGTCGTCGTCCTGCTGCTGATCGGCCTGCTCCTGCCGACCGTTCGGGTGGGCTGGGCGGCATTGTGGGCCGCGCTCGTGCTCACCCTCGCCACGATCTGGTTGAAGCCGTTCATCACGAAACTGTTCACCGGGTCGGCTGCGAAGTCGGCCGGCGACCGCACCAGGGCCGGCGAGAAGCTCGTGCAGTACGGCATCGTGTTCGTCGTCGAGCTGATCGTCTGGATCGTCGTGGTGCTGCTGTCGGGCGTGGATGTGCGCGGCTTCTTCTGGGGCTGGGTGCTGCCGCCGCTGTTCCTGCTGATCGCGTGGGTCATCTATGACCGGATCGACGACACTGTCGAGGCCCGCGCCGGTGCGCTGTATGACCGCGCCACCGGCGGACGGGTGGATGCCGGAGCCACGACCGGGTCGGCATCGGCCGCGCCGGCGCCCGATGGACCCGATTCCCCGGCCGCCCGCGCCGGACGCGACGAGCTGAAGGACGGTCTCACGCCCGAGCAGCGCAAGATGCTCGACGACCTCGGCTGACCTGCTGCCGGGTGGATGCCGGTGGCTGCCGCGCCCTGGGCACGCCGGCGCCACGGGTGACAGGGGCGTAACAATGCGTCGCCGTCGCGCCCGGTCCGCGCGGCGGCGCGGGATGATGGTTACCACGGCATCCCCACGTCGGGTGCCCCGGCATCCCTCACCCCTCGGAGCCGGCCGCCCCCTTACCCGGAGGATCCCATGTCGCGTTCTGTGCGCACCGTTCTGGCCGCTTCGGCGGCCGCCGTCGCTCTGCTGGTGTCGGGCTGCGCAGCCGGCGGGTCCGATCCCGCCGGCGATGACGACGCCGACGCCGGATACCTCACCCCCGGCACGCTGACCTTCGCCACGGGCGAGCCGGCCTACTACCCGTACGTGATCGACAACGAGCCCGAATCGGGCGAGGGGTTCGAGGCGGCCATCGCGTACGCGGTCGCCGAAGAGCTGGGCTTCGCCCCCGAAGATGTCGTATGGACCCGCACCACCTTCGAGGCGGCGATCGCACCGGGGCCCAAGGACTTCGACATCAACATCCAGCAGTACACGATCACCGATGAGCGCAAGCAGGCGGTCGACTTCTCGTCGCCGTACTACGCCGCCAGCCAGGCGGTCGTGTCGATCAAGGGAGGCGCGGCCGACGGCGTCGACTCGATCGAGGGACTCAAAGACCTCACCCTCGGGGCGATGGCCGGTTCCACCAGTGCCACGACGATCGAAGAGGCCGTGCAGCCGAACGTCGAACCGCGCCTGTACAACTCGAATGAAGATGCGAGGGCGGCACTCGAGGCGAACCAGATCGACGGCCTCGTGCTCGACCTGCCCACCGCGTACTACGCGACGGGCGTGTATATCGAGAACTCGTTCATCGTCGGCGAGCTGCCCGTGGCGGGCGTTCCCGACGAGTGGGGGCTGCTGCTGGGCAAGGACTCGCCGTTGACCGAGCGGGTGACCGCGGCCCTCGACGCGCTGCGCGAAGACGGCACGCTCGCGGAGATCACCGACGAGTGGCTGGGCTCCGGCCAGGGCGTCACGCTGCTCCAGTGACCGGGGGTGCGGTGACCGGCATCCACTCGGCTAACGTCATTCCGTGACCACTCATCAGCCCAGCGCGCTCGAAATCGATCGGCGTGCCTATCGGCAGCGCCGCGGGCGGCAGTCGGTGCTCGTCGCGATCGGGTCGACGCTCGCGTTCGCGGTGATCGTGTGGGTCACGATCGTCAATACCCCGGGCTGGGCCGCGGTGCAGCAGACGTTCTTCGACCCGGAGGTCGCGCTTCAGGCGCTGCCGCGCGTGTGGGACGGCTTCCTGCTCAATCTGCAGGTGCTGGTCGTGTCGGTGGTCACCGTCGCGGTCTTCGCATTGCTGCTGGCGACACTGCGCACCCTGCCGGGTCCGGTCTTCTTCCCCCTGCGGGTTCTGGCGGCCGGTTACACCGACCTGTTCCGCGGCCTGCCCTTCATCATCGTGCTGTACGTGTTCGGCTTCGGCATTCCGGCGCTGACCAACACGCGCATCCCCCTCTGGGTGCTGGGAGTGCTGTGCGTCACCCTCACCTATTCGGCGTACGTCGCCGAGGTGATCCGGGCCGGCATCGACGCCGTCCACCCCTCGCAGCGGCTCGCGGCGCGCGCACTGGGCCTCAGCTACGGGCAGAGCCTGCGCCGGGTCGTGCTGCCGCAGGCGGTGCGCAAGGTCACGCCGCCGCTGATGAACGACTTCGTCGCGATGCAGAAGGACGTCGGGCTGATCTCGATCCTCGGCGCGGTCGACGCGGTGCGCGCCGCGCAGATCGAGACCAACCTCATCTACAACTTCACCCCCTATGTCGTGGCCGGTGTGCTGTTCGTGCTGCTGGCGATCCCGACGATCCGACTGACGGATTGGTACACCGCCCGGGTGCGGGCGCGCGAGCAGGCGGGAGCGATCCTGTGACCGATGCGGGTTCGCCGAGCGCGCTGCTGCGTGCCACTGGCATCCACAAGTCCTTCGGCGAGCGCGCCGTGCTGCGCGGCGTGGATGTCGACCTGACGCGGCACGAGGTGGTGGCGCTGATCGGGGCGAGCGGATCCGGCAAATCGACCCTGCTGCGCTGCCTCGGGCTGCTCGAGCCGATCGACGACGGGCAGATCTTCCTCGGCGACGAGGACATCTCCGATCCGCGCGTGGATGCCAACCGCGTGCGCGCCCGGTTCGGCGCGGTGTTCCAGAGCTACAACCTGTTCCCGCACCTGTCGGTGCTCGACAACGTGACACTCGCGTCGCGGGTCGTGCGGCGCATGCCCCGACGCCAGGCCGAAGAGCGCGCGATGACGCTGCTGGAGCGCGTCGGCCTGGCCGGCTATGCGAAGGAGCACCCCGACCGGCTCTCGGGCGGCCAGCAGCAGCGCGCAGCGATCATCCGCGCGATCGTCACCGACCCCGAGGTGCTGCTGCTGGATGAGATCACCTCGGCGCTCGACCCGGAACTGGTCGGCGAGGTGCTCGAACTGGTCCGTCAGCTCGCGTCGGATGGGGCGACGATCCTGATGGCGACCCACGAGATGGCTTTCGCCCGCGACGTCGCCCACCGGGTCGTGTTCCTCGACGAGGGCACGATCATCGAGCAGGGCACACCCGCCGAGGTGTTCACCGCCCCGCGCGAACCCCGCACCCGCGAATTCCTGGCGCGCTTCACCGCCTGAGCCGACCCGCCTACCGGGTGACGGATTTGAGCCGCACGGTCAATCCTGCTGCGACGAGCAGCAGAACCCCCTGGAGCGCGGCGGTGACACCCATCGCCCAACCCCACCGCTGCGGGTCCATCGCCGCGGGAAACAGCACCAACAGGGGAACTGTTACGGCTACCGCAATCAGGACGGCCGAGACCTTGCGACCCCAAGCGGGCGCGTGCCGTACTGCCCGGGCACGGCGATTCATCGCCGGGAGCGAGAATGCACCAACGAGCACTACCACCAAAAGCAACCCCGATATCCACGCGGGAACAACCTGCCCTCGCATCATCGGAATCGCCGCTACCGTTGTGGCGGCCGTAAGAACGGTAAGCGCTAGGATCAGCGGCCAACCCATCTCCGGAACAATGGCGCGCGTGCCGGCCGCCTCCCTGATCCTCTCATCCATCACGGTCCCTCCGTTTGCTCGCCCTTCCCTCAACAGGGTTCGATCACCATGTGTGTCGTCGGTTGTGGTGCGTAGATGAGTGCTCGTATTCCGACGCACCTCCCCTCGTTCAGGGCTTGCTGCGCCATGCTGCTTGCATACGAGGCCGCGAAGCCGCACACGAGCCCAGCGATGGGACCTCCGAGAGCCGTGCAGCCGGCAGTGATCAAGGTGGCGGCAGTCCCGCCCCAAGCGGCAATGATTTGCGTTTCAGACTTGTTGTACATCACCGTGCAAAACACCCAGTCGCACTGAAGCGAAGGATCGGCGACGACGGGATATGCCGCTCCGCTGTGATTGACGTGCTGTGTGAGCACGTTCCCTTCGACGGTGTAGGACGTGGGCACTGACACGCCGTCAGCATCCTTCGCCCATGCCGAGCCGATGATATTCACAGTCTCGCCATCAACGTCCTGAACCAGGACGCCTCGCTCACTGAGCACGAGCGTCGCTGGATCGCCATTCACCGTCACGGTGTACTTGTAAGTCGACGGCGCGGAAGCATCGCGTATCACCGCGTAGCCAGCATTTGCGGCCGTGCCGCCGCCCGTGACTGCATAACTGAAGCTCGGATGCGCATCGAAGATCGACACTCGCCCATTAGCAGCGACGGTGCCGGCGGTGCGTGCCAGAGGGTGGATACCGACCGACTTACCGTTGCCGCTCTCGACAAAGAGTCCGTCTGGGCTCACCGACCCGGAGCTGGGGTTTCCGATTCCTGGAGACCCCGCTGAGCGGGCGTCAACCGTCGAATCAGTCAGCAGACCGTGCGCATCCAAGGCCGCGAGCGTCGAGGTGACAACATCATCGCTCGTCGAAGCAACAGCGGCAGTCGATCCCCCGCTCAGGAGGAGCGTTGCTGCCACTGCCGCAACCAGAATCGGCCTCATTCGCATCATGTCTTCCCATCCGTTCTCCATTGAACGAGGGAGAAGCGCCGACGGCGCCGATGCCACCCGCCCGTCCGCCCACCCTATACGACTCGCGCGGCGCGGACGGGTTCCCCCGGGTGCTGGCGGGGTGCTCGCCGAATTGACCCACCGCTGTCCGATTATCCCGTTCGGAGCGCGCACCCACCGCCGGATCACACGGTGACGCTCTCCTGGGTGTCTGCGGCCTGCGCGACACAGCGGCGGTCGCGGGCGTGCTGGATCACCGAGACGACGGTGATGATGACGAGCACGCTTTACAACGTGATCGTGAACGGACTCGACAACCAGGATCGACGGGTCGCCGGCCGACACCGCGAGCGCACGCCGCGGCTCGGTTTCGGCGAGCGGACGCCTACGGGGTCACCTGCGGCATCACCTTCACCGCGCGGCGCGCTCGGCGGCCTCGACCACGTTCGTCAGCAGCAGGGCGACGGTCATCGGACCCACACCGCCGGGGTTGGGCGACAGATACCCGGCCACCTCGGCCACGTCGGGGTGGATGTCGCCATACACCTGCGACTTGCCGGACTCGGGGTCGGTCTCGCGGGTCACACCCACGTCGAGCACGGCCGCGCCGGGCTTGACGTCCTCGGCGCGCACCAGGTGTTTGACGCCCGCGGCGCCCACGATCACATCGGCCTCGCGCAGGTGGCGCGGCAGGTCGACGGTGCCGGTGTGGGTGAGCGTGACGGTGGCGTTGAGCTCGCGGCGGGTCAGCAGCAGGCCGATCGACCGGCCGATGGTCACCCCGCGGCCGACCACGACGACATGCTTGCCCTTGAGGTCGTAGTCGTTGCGCAGCAGCAGCTCGATGACGCCACGCGGCGTGCACGGCAGCGGCGTGTCGATCGGCCCGTTGACGTTCAGCACGAGGCGGCCGAGGTTGGTCGGGTGCAGGCCATCGGCATCCTTCGCCGGATCGATTCGTTCGAGGATCGCGTCGGTGTCGAGGTGCTTCGGCAGCGGCAGCTGCACGATGTAGCCGTGGCAGGTCGGATCGGCGTTGAGCTCGTCGATCAGCGCCTCGACCTCTTCCTGCGTGGCGTCGGCGGGCAGTTCGCGCTGGATCGAGTTCATGCCGAGTGCCTCGGACTGCCGGTGCTTCATACCCACATAGAGCTGCGAAGCCGGGTCGGCGCCCACCAGCACCGTGGCGATGCCGGGGACGATGCCGCGCTCCTTCAGCGCCGCGATGCGCTCGCGCAGCTCGTCCTTGATCGCGGCCGAGGTCGCCTTGCCGTCGAGGGTGATCGCTGTCATTGAGATTCCTTTCGCAGGTGAGAACTGGGGCTGATCGTTCGGTCCCGCCCGTCGGTGAGAGAACAACCGGGCGCCGAGAGAACGGGGTTCACCCGTTCTCTCGGTGCCGCAGTGTTCTCTCGCGGCACGAGCGGCTGGGCGCGGGCCTACTGCTGCAGGTCCGGGTAGAGCGGGAACGCGGCCGTCAGCGCGGCGACCCGGGCGCGCAGCGCCTCGACGTCGGCGCCCGGCAGCAGCGCGAGCGCGATGATGTCGGCGACCTCGGTGAACTCGGCGTCGCCGAAGCCGCGGGTCGCGAGCGCCGGCGTGCCGATACGCAGCCCCGAGGTGACCATCGGGGGCCGCGGGTCGTTGGGCACCGCGTTGCGGTTCACTGTGATGTGGATCTCGTGCAGCAGGTCTTCGGCCTGCTTGCCGTCGATCGCCGCATCTCGCAGGTCGACCAGGACCAGGTGCACGTCGGTGCCGCCCGAGCGGATCGAGATGCCGGCATCGGCCACATCCTGCTGCGACAGCCGCTCCGCCAGCAGTGCGGCGCCGCGCACCGTGCGCTCCTGCCGTTCTTTGAACGCGTCGGTGGCGGCGAGCTTGAACGCCGTGGCCTTCGCGGCGATCACGTGCATGAGCGGGCCGCCCTGCTGCCCCGGGAACACCGCGGTGTTGATCTTCTTCGCGATCTCGGCGTCGTCGGTGAGGATGAACCCCGAACGCGGACCGCCGATGGTCTTGTGCACCGTCGACGAGACGACGTGCGCGTGCGGCACCGGGTTGGGGTGCAGGCCCGCGGCGACGAGGCCCGCGAAGTGGGCCATGTCGACCCACAGCAGCGCACCGACCTCGTCGGCGATCTCGCGGAATGCGGCGAAGTCGAGCTGGCGGGGGTAGGCCGACCAGCCGGCGATGATGACCTTCGGCTTGTGCTCGACGGCGAGGCGGCGCACCTCGGCCATGTCGATGATGCTCGTCTCCGGGTCGACGCCGTAGGCGACGATGTTGTAGAGCCGGCCCGAGAAGTTGATCTTCATGCCGTGGGTGAGGTGGCCGCCCTGGTCGAGCGACAGGCCCAGCAGCGTGTCGCCGGGGCGGGCGATCGCATGCAGCACGGCGGCGTTGGCCGAGGCGCCCGAGTGCGGCTGCACGTTGGCGAACTCGGCCCCGAACAGCGCCTTGGCGCGCTCGATCGCGAGCTCTTCGGCGACGTCGACCTCTTCGCAGCCGCCGTAGTAGCGGCGGCCGGGGTAGCCCTCGGCGTACTTGTTGGTCAGCACCGAGCCCTGCGACTGCAGGACCGAGACGGGCACGAAGTTCTCGGAGGCGATCATCTCGAGATACCCGCGCTGGCGGTCGAGCTCACGCTCGAGCACCTGGGCGATCTCGGGGTCGACCTCGGCGAGCGGGGCGTTGAAAAGGGAATCGGTCATGCGAACTCCGGGTGGCTGGTGTGATGCGGGTTTCGAGAGGCACCGTCGGCAGGCGACGGCGTGTCGAGCCCCGGCCCAGGCGTACGGCCGAATGCCATGCGGTCGCTCCCCGGTGGTGGCCCACCTCAACGCCAGTCGCGACTCTCCGAGCATAACGGATGCCGGGCTGATAGGCTGGCCGCACCCTATTTGTTAGGAATCCTTACATGTCCGGTCGGCGTCGACCACAACCGCTCCTGACGCGCGCGAGCGCGATGGCGGTGGCGCTGATCGTGGCCGCGCTGGCCGGGTGCGCCCCGGCCGACCAGAATGGAGCCGCCATGCCCGCACCCGCCCTCGTCCCCCTGCCCGCCTCGGCGGTCGCGGCCGACGCTCCCCCGTTCCACCTCACCGCCGACACCGCCCTGGCAGGAGACCCGGATGCCGGCGCCGCACTGCGCGAACTGATCAGCGCGCGCACGCGGCTCACCCCGGCATCCGCCCCAGGCGGCGCCATCGTCCTTTCGGTCGAACCGGGCGCGGCGGCCGATTCGTACCGGCTCACCGTCGACGAGAACGCGATCACCGTCGTCGGCGCCGACGCTGCGGGCCTGTTCTACGGCGTGCAGACGCTCGGTCAGCTCATCACCCGCGACGGCGACCGCTGGATCGTGCCCGCGGTCGAGATCGACGACGCCCCGCGCTTCGCGTACCGCGGCGTCATGCTCGACGTCGCGCGGCACTTCCACACCGTCGAGACCGTCACGGCGTACATCGACCGCGCGGCGAGCCTCAAGTTCAACCACCTGCACCTGCACCTGACCGACGACCAGGGCTGGCGGCTGCAGCTGACCTCGCGACCGCTGCTGACCGAACGCGCCTCGGCGACGTCGGTGGGCGGCGACCCGGGCGGCTTCTTCACGCAGGACGACTACCGCGCCATCGTCGCCTACGCCGCCGACCGGCACATGACTGTCGTGCCCGAGATCGACATGCCCAGCCACACCCATGCCGTCTCGCTCGCCTACCCCGAGCTGTCGGAGCAGCCGGTGATCAGCGACCACATCCGTGAGATCGCACGCGACTACGGCGGCGAACTTCCCGTCAACGGCACGGCCTACGACGGCATGGCCGTGGGGTTCTCGTCGCTGAAGATCCACGACGAGGCGACCTACGAATTCGTGGCCGACGTGCTCGGCGAGCTCACCGCGCTGACGCCCGGTCCGTACCTGCACGTCGGCGGCGACGAGGCGCTGGGCACACCGCCCGAGGACTTCGCGCTGTTCATCGAGCGGGTGACGACCATGGTCGAAGACCTCGGCAAGACGCCGATCACCTGGCACGAGGCCGGCGCGGCGCCCGGCCTCGCACCCACCACCATCGGGCAGTACTGGGGGTACGTGACACCCACCGACGGCATGGACGTCAAGGCCCGCTCGTTCGTGCGGCAGGGCGCGCAGCTGATCCTCTCCCCCGCCGACGCGATCTACCTCGACATGAAGTTCGACGCCGACTCGCCGCTGGGCCTCACCTGGGCGCGCGGCGTCACGTCGGCGCAGCGGGCCTACGAGTGGGAGCCCGCCGCGGTCATCGCCGGCATCGGCGAGGACGACATCCTCGGGGTCGAGGCCCCGATGTGGGGCGAGACGACGCGCACCCTCGCCGACATCGACGCGCTCGCCTTCCCCCGCATCGGCGCGGCTGCCGAAGCCGCCTGGTCGGCGCCGCTCGGCTCGAGCGATGAGCGCACCTGGGAGTCGTTCCGGGTGCGCACTGGCGCACTCGGTCCGCTCTGGGCCAGCATGGGCATCGGGTACACGAAGCTCGCCGGCATCGAATGGAGCACCGGATGACGACAGTCCTCCATAGCGCGCGGCTGCTCGACCGGAGCACCGCCACCGATGACGCGTGGGTCGCGTTCGACGGCGCCGTGGTCACGGCCACCGGCACCGGCGACGACTGGCAGGCCCTGCCCGGCGCCGCCCCGGTCGACCTCGCCGGCGCCTGGCTGACGCCGGGGTTCGTCGACCTGCACGGGCACGGC
>JAEXHA010000004.1 GCA_023450335.1 Actinomycetes bacterium
GCGTCGGCGGCCGCCAACCGGGCCGTCAGCGCCGCGCGGTCGGCAGCGGCACGGCCGGCGGCACGCGCCGATCCGGCGAACCAGCCCGCGAGTACGCCGGCCAACAGACACGCGACAGCCAGCACGGTGGCGAGAGTGGCATCCATACCGACAGGATGCCGCCGACCCCCGACATCGCCGGGCCGACACTCAGACGCCGACGGCCGCGGGGGCGGTGATCTGCGGCACGCGGACGCCGAGCAGCATGGCCAGCTCGACCAGGTCGGCGGCGCCGGCGCGCCGGGCGGCATCGACGACGATGTGCGCGCAGGCGAGGGCATCGGCGGCCGCATCGTGGTGCGCGAAGTCGAGAAAGCCTGCGGCCGCGGCCACCAGCGGAAGCCGGTAGGAGGGCAGCTCGTAACTGCGCCGTGCGATCTGCAGACTGCACGTGTAGCTGTACGGCGGGCAGGGCTGCGCGGTGGCGGTGCAGGCGCTTTGCAGCACGCGCATGTCGAATCCCGCGTTGTGGGCGACGAGGGTGTCGTCACCGATGAAATCGCTCATTGCGGGAAGCTGCTCGGCCCATGTGGGGGCATCGGCCACGTCGGCCGGCGCGATGCCGTGGATTCCGATGTTCACCTCGAAGAACCGGTCGTGTCCTGCCGGCGGGCGGATGAGCCACCCGGTCTGGGCGACGACCTGACCGTCGCGCACGCGCACGAGGCCGACCGCACACGCCGAGGCGCTCGAGGAATTCGCGGTCTCGAAGTCGATCGCGGTGAAATCCAGGGGCACGCCTCCAGCATCGCCGCAGCCGGGCCCGCAGCCCGGAGGGCGCGCCGCCGGGCGAAGATGCGGCCCTCGGTGCATAGGGTCGGAGACATGGCGACTGACAGTGAGATGTCCACGTCCTTCGGCCGCGCCGCGGGCCTGTACGAGCAGGGCAGGCCCGACTATCCGTCCGATGCCGTCGCCTGGCTGCTCGATCCGGCTCGCCGCCCCGGCCGTTCCGTGCGCGTCGCCGACGTCGGGGCGGGTACCGGCAAGCTCACCCGCGTGCTGGTGGATGCGGGTGCCGAGACCGTCGCGGTTGACCCCGACGCCGCGATGCTCGCGACGCTGCGCGAGAGCGTGGCCGGGGTACCCACATTCGTGGGCACCGCCGAGCGGCTGCCCCTGCCCGACGCGGCGCTCGATGCCGTCGTGCTGGGACAGGCGTGGCACTGGGTCGAGCCCGTGGCGGCGTCAGCCGAGATCGGGCGCGTGCTCCGGCCGGGCGGTGTGCTGGGCACGATCTGGAACATCCGCGACGAGTCGGTGCCGTGGATCGCGCGTCTGACCGAGATCATGCACGGCAGCAACGCCGAGCGCCTGCTGCAGGGCGGCGACCCGCCGCTGGCGGCACCGTTCGAGAGGTGGGAGTCGCG
This sequence comes from Actinomycetes bacterium, assembly GCA_023450335.1. Lineage (GTDB taxonomy): Bacteria > Actinomycetota > Actinomycetes > Actinomycetales > Microbacteriaceae > Microbacterium. Next base: position 1,410 of record JAEXHA010000004.1, read on the forward strand.
CAGGTGGCAGTGGGAGCGGCCGGTCACCCGCAACGTACTGACAGCGATGGTCCACTCGCGCAGCCATCTCATCACCGCGGACCACGCCGAGCGCACTCGTGTCGACTCTGAGATCAGCGTCCTGTTCGACGAGATCGGCGCGGTCGGCGATGCCGTCGTCGGCCTGCCCTACGTGACCAAGGCGTTCCGCGTCGTCGCTGGCGACCCCGCCACGTAGACTGAGATCCCGTGGCTCTCACTATCGGCATCGTCGGCCTGCCCAACGTCGGCAAGTCCACCCTGTTCAACGCCCTGACCAAGAACCAGGTGCTCGCGGCGAACTATCCGTTCGCGACGATCGAGCCCAACATCGGGGTCGTGAACCTGCCCGACCCGCGGTTGGACACGCTCGCCGAGATCTTCGGGTCCGAGCGCATCCTGCCGGCCGCCGTGTCGTTCGTCGACATCGCCGGGATCGTGCGCGGGGCGAGCGAAGGTGAGGGACTGGGCAACAAGTTCCTCGCGAACATCCGTGAGGCCGATGCCATCGCGCAGGTCGTGCGCGGCTTCGCCGACGATGATGTCGTGCACGTCGACGGTGCGGTGAATCCGGCATCCGACATGGAGACCATCAACGCCGAACTGCAGCTGGCCGACCTCGAGACGCTCGAGAAGGCGATCGCCCGGTACGAGAAGGAGGTTCGTGGCCGCAAGCTCGACCCTGCCGTACTCGACGCTGCCCTCGCCGCCCGCGATGCGCTGCAGCGCGGTGAGCTGCTCTCGGCATCGAACATCGACCTCGCCCCGATCAAGGAACTCGGCCTGCTGACGGCCAAGCCCTTCATCTTCGTGTTCAACGTCGACGAGGCCGTGCTGACCGACGCCGGACGCAAGGCCGAACTCGAGGCACTCGTCGCGCCCGCCAAGGCGGTGTTCCTGGACGCGAAGATCGAGTCGGAACTCATCGACCTCGACGCCGAAGACGCGGCCGAGCTGCTGGCATCCACCGGTCAGGACGAATCGGGACTCGATCAACTCGCCCGCATCGGCTTCGACACGCTCGGGCTGCAGACGTACCTGACCGCCGGCCCGAAGGAGGCGCGGGCGTGGACGATCGGCAAGGGATGGAAGGCCCCACAGGCCGCTGGGGTCATCCACACCGACTTCGAGAAGGGCTTCATCAAGGCCGAGGTCATCTCGTTCGAGGATCTCGTCGCGCTGGGGTCGGTCGCCGAAGCACGGGCCAAGGGCAAGGCGCGGCTCGAGGGCAAGGACTACGTCATGCAGGACGGCGACGTGGTGGAGTTCCGGTTTAACGTCTAGCGTTATTAACGCTCCGCGTTATGAGATGTCGGGGCGAAAAATGAAGATCGCATCCCGCCGATCCATCCCGGTGAGGTCCTGATGGAGGACTTCATCACGGGCTTCGGGATCACCCAGAACAGGCTCGCCGTGTCGATCGGTGTACCGCCGCGTCGGATCAACGAGATTGTGCACGGCAAGCGGGGAATCACGGCAGACACCGCATTGCGTCTTTCGAAGTACTTCGGAACTTCCGCGGAGCTCTGGATGAACCTGCAGAGCCGCTTCGAGTTGGAATGCGCGGAAGATCTCGCTGGCGAGGAGATCGCTGCGATCACGCCGCTGGAGGTCGCGTGACGCCCGTCACGGTTAGTGTCGTTGCTCATGCCGACTCGAGCGGCCCGCTTATGCACCAGTTGCGTTCGCTGCTTGATGCGGCAATGCGTCTCATGATTGGCATGCCATTCCTTGGCAAGGGGATAAAGTTGTCGGCCACGTCGGCTGGGCACGACGCGTCACCGGGGTGGGGAGCCGCGAGGCCGTCATTGCCGGTGTCGGTGGTGTGCTGTTGTCTGGCCGGGTGCGGAGCAAGCGATTGGGAGAGCGCCTCATGACGCGCGTTGCCGAATCGATGGCGAAGGTGGGCGCGATTGGGTGTCACAACACTACCGTTTTCGGTATGGTTGTGACATGGCTGCCGAGGTCAAATACCGGGACATAGTCCGCGAGATAGCGCTGGATAACTACGGATACGTCACCACTCGGGATGCAGCGCAGGCTGGTGTTCCTGCCGGCGAGTTGCCTAAATTGGCGGCGCGAGGCGGTCTCGAGAATGTGGCTTACGGCTTGTATCGCGTGCCCGATATTCCGCCCACGCGGTACGACGAATATGCCGAGGCGTTGCTTCGCGTCGGAGATGGGGCGTATCTCCATGGTGAATCGGTGCTCGCACTGTTCGGACTCGCTGACGTCAATCTCCGCCGGGTGAAGGTTGCGACCCGTAAGCGCAGACGCCCCAAGTTGCCCGCATTCGTCGAGTTGACCCAGGTGCATCGCGACGCGTCCACGACCTTGTACGAGGGGCTCGCCGCTCAACCTGTCGCAGATGCCCTTCTTGAATGCCGGGGCCGTATCGAGACTGAGGATCTTGTCACTGCTGCCAAGCAGGCAAGAACGGAAGGTCTGTTGACGGCCGCGGAATGGAAGCGTGTGCGCAAGGAGCTCATCGCATGAGTTACGTGGGTGCGCCCAATAGCGTGCGCTCTCTCGAGCAGCGCATCCGGAATCTCGAGGGTGACGACGGATTGGCCCAGCGACGCAGGGTGAGCATGGCACTGGCCGTGGTCGGCCAGATGCTGCCAGCAGGGGCGATCAAAGGCGGCAGTGCGATGGCACTTCGGTATGGACGCGGGACACGGTTCACCCGGGATCTCGACGCCGCGCGACTTGAGCCCCTTGCGGCGTTCCGGGCGGCGTTCGAAAAGTCGTTGGCTGCCGGCTGGGCGGGATTCACGGGTCGGCTCGTGGAGAAGGCTGCTCCCCGACCAGCAGCAGTCCCGAGGGCATATGTCATGCAACCCTTCGAGGTGAAGCTCGACTATCGAGGTCGGTCTTGGTGCACCTTGCCGTTCGAACTCGGACACAATGAGATTAACGACGCCGAAGAGCCCGAGATGCTGCTCGCCGATGACCTGGCAGCACTTTTCCTTGATGTGGGGCTTGAGGCGCCGATGCCGGTGCCGGTCATGCGCGCAGACCACCAGATCGCTCAGAAGCTTCACGCTGTCTCTGTCACGGGGAGTGAACGTGCTCGAGACCTTGTCGATCTCCAGCTGATCGACAGTCGCGAAGCGCTGAAGCTTGATCAGGTCGCTGGGACCTGTGTCCGACTCTTCCACTACCGCCGACAGCAGACGTGGCCCCCGACGGTTGATGCGCCTGGAGCGTGGGAGTCCCTCTATGCGGAAGCAGCCGAAGGCATCGATGTGTTGCAATCGATCGAGCACGCCGTTGCTTGGGTGAACGATTTCATCCAGCGGATCGAGGCGGCGGGCTCCTCAGTCAGCTCGGACTCGTGATGTTCCGCAAGCGACGGAACTCGTGGAGTTCCGGTCTAACGTCTAGTCGCGTTCCGCTTCAACGTGTGATCGGTTCCATTGAGCGGTTCGCTGCGACCGTCGCTGTGAGTGGCGGTCGATGATGGCTCGGTCTGCTGCAGTCTCGAGGCGGATGCTAGCATGAGTGCTATCACTCGAGAGGTGGTGCAGATGTCTTCCATCGTCGTACGTGGTCTCGACGACTGGGTCAAGATGCAGCTCGTCGCGCAGGCGAAGCGACACGGCAGGTCGATGGAGGCCGAGGTTCGCGACATCCTGACCAAGGCGGCCAAGCGCCCGAACATCGGGGTGGCTCTGATGCGGGCGGCGCAGACGGTCGGGGGAGTCGACGATCTCCCCATTCCTGAACGCGGTGACACCGCTCGGTCTGTGGAGTTCGAGTGATCGTTCTCGACACCAACGTCATTTCTGAATTGCTCCGTCAGGAGCCTGATGCGCGGGTCGTGGCATGGCTCGGATCGATCGACGACGACGTCTCGATCACGGCCGTGACCTTGGCCGAGCTCTTCGCCGGTGTGCGCAGACTCCCCGAAGGGCAGCGGAAGGTTGCGCTGGAGGATGCGGTCTTCACGGCTGTCGAACCCTACCGCGACGGACACTCGGTCCTCCCATTCGACGAAGCGTGCGCCGAGGCTTACGCCGAGATTCTGCACGGTCGCGAACAGGCCGGGCTTCCCATCGCGACAGCCGACGCGCAGATCGCAGCGATCTGCCGGACACACGATGCGGCGTGCGCCACCCGCAATACGAAGGACTTCGTCGGAACGGGAATCGCGACGATCGATCCTTGGGGTGCGCCGGGCTGATTCCAGTCGCAAAGCATCTGGCCCCAGCTCGTCCGAGCGCCTCAGCGTTCGGGATCGAAGAGATCCTCGATCCTGCATTCGAAAACCTCGGCAAGACGGAACGCCAACGGCAAGGATGGATCAAACCGCCCGCGCTCGATGGAGATCACTGTTTGGCGAGAGACCCCGAGCTCTTCGGCAAGGCGCAACTGCGACCATCCGCGTTCCTGACGGCGTTCTTGAAGCGAGTTCTTCACGGTCAGCCCCGCTTCCTCGCCATGAGGTACCGCACGATTGTGCTGAAGAAGGCGATCAAGATGACGCCGATGAGTGCCCAGGTGGCATCGAGTTCGAAGCCAGTGATGGCCAGCGTCGCGAGCACGAATCCAGTCAGCATGATCGTGTCGCGGAGCGCACCAGCCGTGGCGGCTTCCAGCCATTTCGACTCGATGGATTCATCGGGCTTCTCGACTGCTCCCCGCAGACTTGAGCGGTCCACGACCAGCGCCCAGATGAGGCCGATGAACCCCCAGGACACGACGAGGGCGAACACCCCGGCGATGACCAAGGCTTCGTCTCCACGGGCGACTTCTGTCAAAAGCGTGAGCGCACCCACTCCCGCGGCCAGGATCAATCCGGTCGGGATCGCGACCGCCATGGCCGGCACGCGCCCGCCGGCGAACTTGATGCGGCCCCAGTGTGTTCGGGTGCTGGTTCGTGGCTCGGTGCTCATTGCGCCTCCTTGGTGAAGCTCGTTTGACATGTGAAGTTAGTTTCACATGTAAAGGAGGCTTTACGCAAGGCAACCACCGCGAGCTTGTCGTGCCAGTGCATGCGTTCGTGCGGCGCTGAGGTTTAGCGAAAGGTTCGGCTTATCGCACTCCCCAACTGGAACAGGCTGATCCACACGAGGAATTTCTGGACAGAGCGCAGGGGAAATGCAACGAGTCCTCGCCATCCTCGGCGTCGCGACCACGACCTGATGATCTGGACCTGGGTGCCACCGATCGTGCTCGTCAGGGCGAACTCAGTCTGGACAGGACTACTTCGCGTGGCGTCCGGGTATCCGAAGCCAACCTGGGTTGCTTCCATGATCGGCTATCTTCGCGCGCGTCCGAGGGGAGCGAGGAGTTCTGCGCACGCCGAACTCGTCTCAGTACACGCGGCGGATCTGCTGCGGCCAGCCGCAGGCCTCGGCGATCCGGCCGCCCCACATCCGGGCGGCGTCTTCGTCGGCGACGTCGACGATGGTGAGTCCGCCGATGTACTGCTCGCGTGCGGCATAGATCCCGCGCCGGAACTCGATCGCACCGCCGGCACCGTCGGCGGTGATGGCCTCGTTGACGTCTTCGTCGACGCCGGCGGCGAATACGAGCACGCCGGCATCTCGCATGTCTTCCACGACCGCATTGGCGAGTGGACCTCGCTCGGCGAACCATTCCGGGCTGTGGTCGCCCACCCACTGCTGGTTGAAGTAGATGATGTACTGGCTCATGCCGCCAGTCTGTTCGCCGGATGCGGCCGCGAACAAGAGACCCGGTGGCATGGGTCGCTACGAGAGTAGAGTCTGACATTGACGTCAGGGTCTCGCCCGGGCGGTCCCCGGCGCCGAGACGGCTCACAGCGGAGGTGTGGATGTCATGCAGATCGGTCAGTTGAGTGAACGCACCGGCGCCAGCGTGCGCTCATTGCGGTACTACGAACAGCAGGGGTTGCTGGCTGCCGAGCGGCTCGACAACGGCTACCGGGAGTACCCCGAGAACGCGGTGGCGACGGTCGAGACAATCCGTGCGCTGCTGAGCATCGGTCTGCCGACGGCGCTGGTCAAGGACGTGCTGCCCTGCACGGTGGGCGAGCGCGCCGAGGCCGCCTGCCCCGATCTGCTCCGCAGGATCGCCGATCTCCGCGACGACGTGCAGGCCAAGGCTCAGCGGCTCGGAGAGGTCAGCGCGTCTTTGGATGACTACCTCCGCGTGAACGTGCCGTCGTCGCCGGTCGGTGTCTGATGCATTCACGCTCTGCGTGACACGCTGAAGCAATGGCATCGATTCAGACGCTGAGTGATTCCGATCGCCGTGCCCTCGCTCGCTGGGCACTGGCGTGTGCTGAGCGCGTGGTGCCGCTGTTCGATGCCGGCATCGACGCCGACGCGCAGGAGGAGATCCAGGATGCCATTGCTCGCACGCGTGCGTACAGCGCCGGCCAGAGCACGGCGGCCGAGGAGATCCGCAAGCGGCTTGTCGGGGTGAAGGCGGCGCAGGCGGCCACCACGCCGGCCGGTGCCGCTGCGGCCCGGGCGGTCGGACAGGCCGCGGCCGTTGCGCACATGGGTGCACATGCCCTGGGTGCGGCCGCCTATGCCGTGAAGGCCGTCTCGTTGGCGGACGAGGACGGGCGTTCGCCGGAACGGATCGGTGACGAGATTCGATGGCAGGTGGCCGAGCTCACGGAGCGTGAGCGCGCGGCGTTGCTGCTGCTCCCGCCGCTGGAGGCTGATCAGGCCGGACCTCTGGGTACCGGGCTCCTGTCGCGGGGAGCGCTGGGCACGACGATCCGCGAGATCCAAGCGCAGCTCGGTGAAACCGCCGGCAGGGCGGCGGCGCGCGCGTGAGCGCGGTCGGCCTGACCGGGCGCGTCATGGAGGCGCGCCGCCGCCGCGGCGATGGGCGCGCTGCTGGTCGTCGACGAAGATGCTCACGGTCTGCAGCTTCATGGATGTGCCTTTCTCGGGGGCCATCGCTCGGAGATGCGCGACAGCGGGGCGGTGTTTATCGTGTGCAGCCGGTAGCGACCGCGACGTTCGGCGTGGACGAGGTCGGCCTGCTCGAGAACGCTGAGATGCTGCGACACGGCCTGCCGCGACGGCGTCAGGCCGTGGTTCATCGCGAGCTGCGCGCACAGTTCGAAGAGCGTCTGCTCGTCGCGATCGAGGAGTTCGTCGAGCAGCGCGCGTCTCGTCTCATCGGCGAGGGCCTTGTAGATGTCGCCCACGCCGCCACGACAGGCAAGTAATCACTTGCGTGTCAAGGTCGGTGCTCCGCACTACTCCGCGGGCTCGGCCTCCACCAGCGCCGTGTGGATGCGCAACAGGTCGATCAGCAGCGAACCGATGAGGATCCAGTGGTCCGACGATGGCGTCGAGATGCTCAGGGGCCGGGTCAGCGCGGGCTGGAGATCTGCGGCATCCGGCACGGACTCACCCGCATCGCGCACCGCTAGGCGTACGTCGTGGGCTGCTCGGTGCAGCTGCTCGGCGATCGCCCGCACCGTAGGCTCGGCCGGAAGTGTCGCGTCATAGCGGTCCACGTAGGTGCGGGTCATGCCGATCATCTGCGTGACGATGGGCGAGAACCGCTCGAGGAGCTCGTCGATGCGCTTCAGCTCCGCCCGATGGATTCGCCCCCGAGGGTTGAGCGCGAGTGAGTCTCGCGCGGCGACGATGGCTGTCTCGGCGGCATCTCGCACGGGCCGCACCTCGCGCGCTCGCCGGAGAACGTCAATCCGCTCGGCGGCCGACTGCGGAGCGTCGAACGCATGGCCCAGTCGGTCGAGGGCGTCGGCCAGCTCGGCGCCCAGATGATCCACGGCGCGTCGCGCCGGCGCGACCGATACCGGCGGCACGACCAGGACGTTGACGACGAATCCGATGACCGCGCCGATGAGCGTCTCGATCACCCGTGCCGTCGCGTAGCCCGGTGTGGAGACGCCCAGCGCGAGAACGAGAAGCGCACTGATGGCGACCTGGTTTGCTGTGCCGGGGGTCATCTGGAGAGCCCACGCGAGCAGGAGCGCGGCGATCACGGCCAGTGCGATGGCCCACGATCCCTCGCCCAGCACGAGGCCGATCACCGAGGCGACGACCACGCCGGTGATGACGCCGACGGTCCGTTCGACACCCTTGCCGAATGACTGCGTGACGCTGGGCTGCACGACCAGCAGCGCTGCGATCGCCGCGAACACCGGGGGCGTTCCCGGGATGAGCCAGCCGGCCAGCAGCCACGCCGCGATGGTCGCCGCCGCCGACTTCACGATCTGGAGCAGGGGCGAACGCTTGGGGGAGCGGACAGCCTCGGTCATGCGCATGTGCCCACGATATGCCGACGCAGCCGACCGGACCGTTCGCGGCTGCCGAATCCCGCCCGGATCGCGCGCAGCGGATGGGCTCACGCGACCACCCATCGCGTGAGCCCCCACCTACCCGGGGGGTTAGGCCGGATACCCCTCACGTCGCAAACAGCGCGCGAGGTGGACGGCGCCGGTGGCCGCGGTCGTCATCGCCGCAGCGACGGAATCCGGCGTGGCATCCAGTTCGTTGCAGTCGGTCGACTGCATCGCTTCGCCGTTCCAGTACACGCACCCCTGCGCGGGAATGGTGAAGCCGACGTCGCTGAGCGACTGGTACAGGATGCCGACGATGTGGTGGGCGCCGTCCTCGTTGCCGACGACGCCGGCCAGCGCCACCTTGTCGAAGAGGATCGGGCGCCCCTGATCGTCGGTCTCGCTGAGCTCGGCATCGAGGCGTTCGAGAACGCGCTGGGCGACGCTGGACTGCTGGCCCAGCCAGGTCGGCGTCACGAAGACGAGGATGTCGGCGTCGAGCACTTTCTGCCGCAGGGCCGGCCACTCGTCGCCGGGGCCCATATCCGTCTGGACACCGGGCGCGATGGCGTGGTCGACGGCGCGCACGCTCTCACCGGTGACACCGAGTTTCGCGAGCTCGGCGCCGATCTGGGTCCCGAGCAGTTCGGCGCTGGACGCGGCCGGACTGGGCTTGAGCGAGCAGGAGATGGTGAGCGCGGTGATGTCGGTGGCCATGTGTTCCGTGTGTAGTCCCGGGGCGCCGGTTCAGCGAGGGCGTTCCCTCTCGGCGCGGAATGAGGTAAGAGGGCGAATGGATGCCGGGGTGCGGCGGGCAGGGCCGGGGTCGCATAACGTCCTGCGTCTCGTCAAGCCCCTACGGCCGGTCCGGCCACGCCCGTACGGTGAACGCAGATCTCACCGAGGAGGATTCCGATGTGCCCCGATGATCCCCGTACGAAGCACCCCGAAGGCGGATTCCCTGAGCAGGAGCAGACCCAGCCCGGGCTGACCAGTCAGACCCGCCCCGAACCCGATCACGGCGAGCGGTCCTATCGCGGGTCCGGCAGGCTCACCGGCCGACGAGCGCTGATCACAGGCGGCGACTCCGGCATCGGTCGGGCCGTCGCCATCGCCTACGCCCGTGAGGGTGCCGATGTCGCCATCGCGCACCTCCCCGAAGAAGCCGAGGACGCCGCCGACACGATAGCCCTCATCGAGGCCGAAGGACACCGCGCTCTCGATCTGTCAGGTGACCTGCGCGACGAGGAGTTCGCAGATCGTGTCGTGGGTGACACCGTCGAGGCGTTCGGCGGTCTCGACATCGTCGTGCTCAACGCCGCCTACCAGCGCGATCGCGACGGCCTCGCGACGCTCGAGACGAATGAGCTCGACCGGGTGCTGCGCACCAACCTGTACAGCCTGATGTTCACCGCCCGGGCTGCCGTCCCGCACCTGGAGGCGGGTGCGTCGATCATCGTGACCTCGTCCATCCAAGCGTTCAACCCGTCGCCGGGACTCATCGACTACGCCATGACGAAGGCCGCGCAGGTAGCGTTCGTGCGGGCGCTCGCCGAGGAGCTCGGACCCCAGGGCGTGCGCGTGAACGCGGTGGCGCCCGGGCCGATCTGGACGCCCCTGATCCCCGGCACGGGGTGGGATGCCGAACGCATCGCGACGTTCGGCACCGACACGCCGCTGGGGCGGCCGGGTCAGCCCGCCGAGCTGGCCGGCGCGTACGTCTATCTGGCGTCCGAGGCGGCCTCCTATGTGTCAGGGGCGGTGCTGCCTGTCACCGGTGGCAAGGGGCTGTAGACGTGCCGCGCCGTGCGTTCGCGGCCGTGGTCGCGGCCGGGATGCTGACGCTGGCGGGGTGCGGAATCCCCGTGGACCCGTCCGGCACTCTGGACCGCATCGACTCCGGCCTCGTGCGTGTGGGGGCCTCACCCAGCGGCGCGCTGGTCACCATTGAGGGCACGCGCGTGTCGGGCGAGCTCGCGCACCTGGTCGAAGCGTTCGCGCAGGAACGCGGAGCGCGCGTGGAATGGGTCGTCGGCAGCGAGGAGGAGCTGGTCGCCGGTCTGGAGGAAGGCCGGCTCGATCTGGCGATCGGAGGGATGACCGATGCGACTCCGTGGGCCGACCGGGTGTCGGTGACACGAGGCTTTCCGACGATCCCCGGCTCTCAGGGAGACCCCGTGGTGATCCTTCTGCAGATGGGTGAGAACGGCACCCAGGCGGCACTGGAACGGTTCCTCGATGAGACGGTCGCGCCGTGATCTCGCTGGGACGCACCGACCTGCCCGAGAAACAGGCGCGGGCGCTGCGCGCAGCCGTGCGGTGGGAATGGATCACCATCGGCTACACGGTGTGCACGATCGTCCTCGTCGCATTCGTCCTCGGCGGGTCGCAGGCGATGAAGACCGCGTGGGTGGAGGACATCCTCTCGCTGATCCCGCAGGTGTCGTTCTTGATCGCGTTGCTGTTCATCCGCCATCGGCCCACGCGCGGCTTCCCGTACGGGTTGCACCGGACCATGGGCATCGGGCATCTCGTCGCGGGTGTCGCGCTGCTCGCCGTCGGCGGCATCCTCGCCTACGAGTCGGCCAGCGGACTGATCAAGGCCGAGCACCCCGCCATCGGCACCGTCCGCATCTTCGGGCAGACGGTATGGATGGGCTGGCTGATGGTCGCGGTGATGAGCGTGATCGTGATCGGACCCTTCATCTACGGTCATGCGAAGAGCAAGCTCGCACCAGTGCTCCACAACAAGGTCCTGCACGCGGACGCCGACATGGCCAAAGCCGACTGGACGACCTCTGCCGCCTCGATCGTCGGCGTCCTGGGCGTCGGCATGGGCGTGTGGTGGCTGGATGGCGCAGCGGCGCTGTTCATCTCGGCGGGGATCGTGTGGGACGGGATCAAGAACACCCGCACCGCGGTCCTCGACCTGTTGGATCAACGGGCGCGTACGACCGATGATGAGAAGGCGCAGCCGCTGATCGGAGAGATCGTCCGGGCGCTGAACGCACAGCCCTGGGTGCGGGAGTCGGCCGTGCGCATGCGCGACATGGGACAGGTGTTCCACGTCGAAGCCTTCGTCGTCCCGCGGCGTCGTTCGGTATCCGTCGCGCAGCTGGACGCGGCGCAGGACGCCATCACGCAGATGGACTGGACGATGCAGGACGTGCTGGTGGTCGTCGTGCCCGAACTGCCCGACGAAGCCGACCGGTGACGACCCGGGGCCGGGGCCCGCTCGGCGGAAGGAATCCGCCGCACGTCGTGCGCGTTGCACGGGGTCATGGACTATGGTCACCCGCTCCGGTTCGGAGCCTTCATCACGCCCGCGGCGGCCGATCCGGAGACGCCCGTCGCCCTCGCCCAGGTCGCAGAGACGTCTGGGCTGGACCTCGTCACCTTCCAGGACCACCCGTACCAGCCCGCGTTTCTGGACACCTGGACGCTGATGAGCTTCGTCGCGGCGCGGACCTCCCGCATCCACATCGCGCCGAACGTGCTGAACGTGCCGTTGCGGCCGCCGGCGGTGACCGCGCGCAGTGCCGCAAGTCTCGACCTGCTCAGCGGGGGACGGTTCGATCTCGCGCTGGGCGCCGGCGGCTTCTGGGACGCCATCGAAGCGATGGGCGCGCCGCGCCTGACCCCGCGCCAGTCTGTGACCGCACTCGAGGAGGCCGTCGGCGTCATCCGCGAGCTGTGGGACACGACCGCGCGGCGCGGGGCGTTCACCGACGGTGAGTACCACCGCGTCCATGGCGCCAAGCGGGGCCCGCGCCCCGCGCACGACATTCCGATCTGGATCGGTGCCTACAAGCCGCGCATGCTCGCGCTGACCGGGCGCGTCGGTGACGGCTGGCTGCCGTCGCTCGGGTACATGCAGCCGGGCGACCTGGCCGCCGGCAACCGCGCCATCGACGACGCCGCCTCCGGCGCAGGCCGCGATCCGCGTGAGATCCACCGGCTGTTGAACATCGGTCAGCTCGCTGCCGACCCTCAGGAGTTCGCCGAGCGTCTGGCGCAGCTCGCGCTCGGAGAGGGCGTCAGCACCTTCATCATTGCCGCCGACGACCCGCGGCTGCTGCAGCAGTTCGGTGCCGAGGTCGCCCCGGCCGCTCGCGCACTGGTCACCGCCGAGCGCTCGGCTCGCGGCACGACGGCCGCACCGACGCGTTCGTCAACCGCACTGTCGGCACGGCGAGCGGGCATCGCGTACGACGATGTTCCGGCCGGGCTGCAGGCGATCGAACCCGGCGACTACACCTACGCCGACGTGCGCAACACCTACCTGCGCGGCGGCGCACCCGGCATCGTGCTCCAGCCGGCCACGGCCGCGCAGGTGGCCGAGGCGATCGCGTTCGCGCGCCGGCATTCCGGTGTCGAGCTGTCGGTGCGCAGCGGCGGCCATGGCATCAGCGGGCGCAGCACGAACGACGGCGGCATCGTGATCGACCTGCGGGCGATGAACGGCATCGAGGTGGTCGACGCGCAACGGCGCCGCGTGCGCATCGGGCCCGGCGCCCGGTGGATGGAGGTGGCCACCGCGCTCGCGCAACACGGTTGGGCGCTCAGTTCAGGTGACTACGGCGGCGTGGGTGTCGGGGGCCTCGCCACGGCCGGCGGCATCGGGTTCCTCGCCCGCGAGCACGGGCTCACGATCGACCATCTGAGGGCGGCTGAGATCGTGCTGGCCGACGGATCGATCGTGACCACCGATGCCATGACCCGCCCCGAGCTGTTCTGGGCGATCCGCGGTGCCGGCGCCAACATCGGCATCGTGACCGCGTTCGAATTCGAGGTCGACGATATCGGCGACGTCGGCTGGGCGCAGCTGGCCTTTCAGGTCGATGACCCGGCCGCCTTCCTCGAGGGCTACGGCCGTGTCATGACCGCGCTGCCGCGCGACACGAACATCTTCCTCGTCATGGGTGCGCGGCGCCCGGGTCAGCCGCAGATCGCGCAGCTGTACGGCGTCATCGACTCCGACGATGCCGACACGATCATCTCGCGCCTGCAGCCGCTGGCCGAACTGGCGCCCCTGGTGCAGCAGGCGGTGCACCTCACGAGCTACGCGAGCGTCATGGGCAACGCGGCGCCGGGGCCGCACAACGGTGCGGGCGAGCCGCATTCCCGCTCGGCCCTCGTTGACCGCATCACGCCCGAGATCGCGCACGCCGCCGAGAAGATGCTGGATGCCGGGGCTGCCTACTTCTTCCAGGTGCGGCCGGTCGGCGGTGCCGTCGCCGACGTCGCCGCCGACGCCACGGCATACGCCCACCGCGCGGCGAGCTTCTCCCTCGTCGCGATGGGCCAGAGCGCCGAACGGCTCGATGCGGCCTGGCGGGGGCTGGCCGCACACGCACGCGGAATGTACTTGAGCTTCGACTCGTCACAGCGCGTCGAGCGCATCGACGAGGCGTTCCCGCCGGCGACCCTGGCGCGGCTGCGGACGATCAAGGCACAGGTCGACCCCGACGGGGTGTTCATTGACAACTTCTCCCTCGTGGCCGGGGCGTCCGACGCCGCCTGAGCCGCGGCATCCACACACCGTCCCGGAACAGGCGAGACGGGCGGCCGCTGTGTGGCGACCGCCCGTGTGGAATGCGTGGGTCAGGCGTCGGCGTACCGCATGACGATACGGCCTTCGATCTTGCCGTGCTCCATGCGCTCGAAGATGTCGTTGATGTCGTCGAGGGTCTCGACGGACGACACGGTGGGGTGGATCAGGCCGCGGGCGTAGAACTCCAGCGCCTCGACCATGTCCTGCCGCGTGCCGACGATCGAGCCGCGGATCGTGATGCGGTTCAGCACCGTCGAGAAGATGTCGGCGGGGAAGGTGCCCGGGGGCAGTCCGACGAAGACGACTGTGCCGCCGCGCCGGCACATGCCCGTCGCCTGGCCGAACGCCTCGGGGTGCACGGCGGTCACCAGCACGCCGTGCACGCCGCCGGTCTGATGCTGAATGGCCGCGACCGGGTCGCCGCTGGTGGCGTTGACGGTGACCTCGGCGCCGTGGCGGCGTGCGAGGTCGAGCTTCTCGTCGTCGATGTCGACGGCGGCCACGCGCATGCCCATCGCGACGGCGTACTGCACCGCGACGTGGCCGAGTCCGCCGATGCCCGAGATGACGACCCACTCGCCGGGCCTGACCTCGGTCTCCTTCAGCCCCTTGTACACGGTGATTCCGGCGCACAGGATCGGGGCGACCTCGACGGGGTCGGAGCCGGCAGGAATGCGGGCGGCGAAGCGCTCTTCGACGAGCATGTACTCGCCGAAGCTGCCGTCGACGCCGTAGCCGCCGTTCCGCTGCTCGAGGCACAGCGTCTCCCAGCCGCTGCGGCAGTACTCGCACACGCCGCACGCGCTCCACAGCCAGGCGTTTCCGACCTTGTCGCCGACCGCGAGCTCAGTGACCTCCGCACCGAGGGCGACGACTTCGCCGTAGCCCTCGTGGCCGGGGATCAGGTCCGGCTTGGTCGGGACCGGCCAGTCGCCGCGCGCGGCGTGCAGGTCGGTGTGGCACACGCCGCTGGTGATCACGCGGACGAGTGCCTCGTGCGGGCCGGGCGCGGGAATGGGGACATCGGTGACCAGGAGGGGCTTGTCGGGCGCGACGACGACGGCCGCGCGCATGGTTCCCTCCGGGACGGTGCCTCGATCTGATTGCGACAGCACCTCGATCATGATGCTCATCTCCTTCTTCGTGTGTGGAACCTTTGCGTCCACTCCCGAAGGTACTCCCTTGTGGTCAGACCACACGAAGTCCCTGTGGCAATCTACAAAGCGCGCCGTGTGGCGCAGGGTGTGCTTACGATGGAGCCATGACGACGTCGAACGTTCCTGCACCCGAGATCCAGCCGCTGACCGCCGTGAGCGACGACAAGAACCTGCTTGCCGTGGTCGAGGACGGCGCCTCGTGCTGCGGCGGGTCCAGCTGCTGCGGCAGCTGATCTGCCCCGGTCAGTGAGCGGGGGCGTCCTCGAGGAGGGAGCCTTCCGCCGGCTTGCGCACGAACGCCGCGAGGATCAGCGCTGCTGACGCGACGATCGCCCCGATGAGGAAGGCGGCGTGGATGCCGCCCGCCTTGGCGATGACGTCGTCGGCGCCGGCGGCGACCGCGTTCGCCGTGGTCACCGAGAAGATCGTGACGAATGCGGCGGTACCGGCGGCACCGGCGACTTGCTGCACCGTGCCGACGATGGCGCTGCCGTGCGGGTAGAGGCGCGGCGGGAGCGAACCGAGCGCTGATGTCAGCAGCGGAGTGAACACGGCACCCAGACCGAGGTTCAGAGCCAGATGCACGGCGATGATCCACCCGACCGTCGTCGTCTCGTCGAACGTGGCCATACCCCACAGAGAGGCGGCCGCGATGACCATGCCGGGGAGGACGAGCGGGGTCGGTCCCACGCGGTCGAAGATGTTGCCGATGATCGGGGCCATCACACCCATCAGAATTCCGCCGGGCAGAAGCATCAGCCCGACGGCGAGCACGTCGAGGCCGAGCACCTGCTGCAGGTAGATGGGCAGGAGAATCAGCGACCCGAACAGTGCCGCCATCACGATGACCACCAGGACGATGGCGAGGCTGAAGGACCGGCTCTGGAACGTGCGGAGGTCCAGCAGCGCACCGTCCGCCTTCTGCAGGCCGAGCTGCCGAACGACGAACGCCGTGAGCGCGACGGCGCCGATGACGAGGGGGATCCAGACCGGGACGATGGTGTGCCCGGATGCCGCCTCACCGATGCTGCTGAGACCGTAGATGAGCCCGCCGAATCCCAGCGCCGACAGCACAACGGACAGAACGTCGAAGCGGGCGCCCGGCCGGGTCGTCGTGACGTTGCGCACCCACACCGCGCCCAGGGCCAGGGCGAGCAGCGCGATGGGGAGGATGATCCAGAAGATCGCATGCCACGTGAGGGTGGACAGGATCACTCCCGCGACGGTCGGGCCGATCGCGGGGGCGACGGCGATGACCACGCTGATGACACCCATCATCCGCCCGCGGTGCGAGGCGGGCACGATGTTCAGAACCGTCGTGAACAGCAGCGGCATCATGATCGCCGTACCGGATGCCTGGACGATCCGGCCGGTGAGCAGGAGCTCGAACCCGGGGGCCAGCGCCGCGATGAGGGTGCCGAAGGAGAAGAGGGTCATTGCGGTGAAGAACACCGTGCGCAACGTGAACCGCTCGAGCAGGAAGCCCGTCAGCGGAATCACGATCGCCATCGTCAGAAGGAACCCGGTGGTCAGCCATTGACCGGTGGCGGCGGTGATCCCGAGGTCGATCATGATCGGGGTGAGCGCCACGCCCATGGTGGTCTCGTTGAGGATGACCACGAACGCGGCGACGACCAGGAGCGCGATGACGCGACCCGTCTTCGGGGGCTGATGCCCCGGCAGGGTGACAGCGGTGGGGGAGGTGTCCAGCATGGGTCGTGACATTCCTTCAGGAGGGTGGTGATCGCGGTGAGCGAAGCCGGGCGCCATCAATGGGCGGGACGACGGGGCGCAGGAGCGCATAAGGCAAGAGAACAAGGGTAACGGGCGCGGCCGACATCGCATTCCCACACCGCTGGACGGATTCGACGATCCGCTCCCGCAGTGCCCGCGTGTGCACGGTGGACATATGCTGACCCAGATGAGCATGCGAGGCGGCGGCGGTCACCGCGGTGGATCCGGACTGGGGCCGGTCGATGCCCAGGCGCAGCGACGCCTGAACGCCGAGGCGCCGCATGTGGCCAACCTCGGGCGGCGTGTGGTCGCGCTGTTCCGCCCGTACCTGGGGCGCATCGCGGTCACCGGGCTGCTGGTGATCGTCGGGGCGGCCGTGGCCGTCGTGCCGCCGCTGATCGTCCAGCGTGTCTTCGACGACGCGCTGTTCCCCGTCGACGGGTCCGCGCCCGACCTGCCGCTGCTGGTGCGCCTCGTGGTCATGATGATCGGCCTGTTCCTGCTGTCGGCAGGTCTGGGCGTGCTGCAGACCTGGCTGACCGCCACGGTCGGCAACCGGGTGACCGGGGACCTGCGCGTGACGCTGTTCGACCACCTGCAGCGCATGGACCTCGGCTTTTTCACCCGCACCAAGACGGGCGTCATCCAATCCCGGCTGCAGAATGACGTGGGTGCGGTCGCCGGCGTGCTGACCAATACCGTCACGAGCATCCTCGGCAACGTCGTCACGGTCATCTCTGCACTGGTGGCCATGATCCTCATCGATTGGCGGCTCACGATCATCGCGGTGGTCCTCATGCCCTTCCTCGTCTTCGTGCAGCGACGGGTGGGGCAGGTGCGGGCGCGCATCGCCGGCCAGACCCAGGAGTCGCTGTCAGAGCTGTCGGCCATCACCCAGGAGACGCTGTCGGTGTCCGGCATCCTGCTGTCGAAGGCGTTCAACCGCCAGCGTGCCGAGTCGGCCCGGTACGGCGGCGAGAACGTCAACCAGATCCGTCTGCAGGTGCGTCGCGCCATGAGCGGGCAGGGGTTCTTCGCCATCGTCCAGGTGCTGATGTCGTCGGTCCCGGCGATCATCTACCTGGTGGCCGGTTATCTCGTCGCCGGTGGCGACGCGGCCAT
Organism: Actinomycetes bacterium; assembly: GCA_023450335.1. Classification (GTDB taxonomy): domain Bacteria; phylum Actinomycetota; class Actinomycetes; order Actinomycetales; family Microbacteriaceae; genus Microbacterium. The sequence goes on from JAEXHA010000004.1 coordinate 19,258, forward strand.
CACCGCGGGCACGATCGTCGCCTTCACCACCGTGCAGGCCCGGTTGCTGCAGCCGCTCATGGGACTCATGCGCGTGGCGCTCGACCTGCAGACCTCTGCGGCGATCTTCGCCCGCATCTTCGAATACCTCGATCTGGTGCCGGCCATCGCCGACGCGGCCGACGCGAAAACCGTGGATGCCGCAGCCGGACCGGTCGGCCGCATCGAGTTCCGCGATGTGACCTTCCGCTACCCCGATGCGGCGCCGGCGGCCCGTCCGACTCTCGACGGAGTCTCGTTCGTCGCCGAGCCGGGGCAGCATGTCGCGTTCGTGGGGCCCTCCGGCGCCGGCAAGACCACTGTGCTCTACCTGGCGCCGCGCCTGTACGAGGCCAGCAGCGGCAACGTGCTGTTCGCCGGGGAGGACGTGCGGAACCTGACGATGGAGTCGATCATCGACCACGTCGGCATCGTGTCGCAGGAGACCTACCTTTTCCACGCCACCATTCGCGAGAACCTGCGCTACGCCAAACCCGAGGCGACCGACGCCGATGTCGAGGCCGCGTGCGTCGCCGCGAACATCCACCACGTGATCGCCGGGTTCGAGCACGGTTACGACACGGTCGTGGGCGAGCGCGGCTACCGTCTCTCGGGCGGCGAGAAGCAGCGCATCGCCATCGCGCGCGTGCTGCTGAAAGACCCGCCGGTGCTCCTGCTGGATGAAGCGACCAGCGCATTGGACACGGTCTCGGAGCGGGTCGTGCAGGAGGCGCTCGAGGCGGCCGCTCGCGGTCGCACCACGCTGTCGATCGCGCACCGGCTCTCGACTGTCGTCGGCGCCGACGCCATCCACGTCGTCGAGAACGGGCGGATCGTCGAATCGGGCACGCACAGTGAACTGCTGGCGCGCGACGGTCTCTACACCGAGCTGGCCGCCCAACAGCTGGCCTCGGCGCGCATCGAGGGGATGACCGATCCGGCGCCCGCGCTGCCACAGCGCCGCGCCGACCGGGCACCCGACGACACCGTCGCCGGGTGAGGCGTGGCGCGTCTCACCACAGGAGTGCGGCCTCGCGCAGCGGAGCGCTCTCGGGGGTGAGAGGCACCGTGTCGGCCTCCGCCCGTGCCACCAGCTCGCGCACGAACGCACCGAGCGTGCGCCGGTACTCGGCATCGGGGTGGACCTGGGCGAGCCGGATCAGAGGCGGTACGTCCATGTCGAGGATGAGGCGCACCCGCGCCCGCGCCGCCTCGCGGTGACCCGCCGCGTCGAGTACGGCCAGCCCCGACTGCATGGCGGTGAGGTACTCGGCCAGGACGGGGCGCTGGGCGGTGTGCTGGGTGATCGACGAGCCGTCGGCGCGTTCACGCCAGTGCACGACCACGTCGGGGACGACATCGAAGGCGCGCGCACGCGTGTACATGCGCTGCGCGACGATCTGGTCCTCGTACAGATGTCCTTCGGGGAAGCGCAGTTCGTTGCGGCGCCAGAACTCGATGCGGCTCACCTTCGACCACGCGACGATGTTGCCCGACGCTTCGGGGTGATCGGCGAGGGTCGTCCGCCGGCGCGCGGGGTCGGTCGCCGCGGCGACCCACGGCTGCACCGGTCCGGGAGCGTAACGGCCGAGCGCATCGGGGCGCAGGCGGACGTAGGCGCCGACCGCGAAGTCGCTGCCACTGTCGGTGACGGCGGCGCTGAGCACCTCGAGGGCGCGCGGGGTCATGATGTCGTCGGCGTCGAGGAAGGCGACCAGCGGTGTCTCGACCACATCGAGGCCCGCGTTGCGCGCGGCCCCGAGCCCCCGGGGACGCGCGTGATGCAGTACACGGAAGCGGGAATCGGACGCTGCGGCATGGTCGAACAGCATGCCCGTGGCATCGGTCGAGCCGTCGTCGACGAGGATCGCGCGCCACCCGGTGAGGCTCTGCTCCAGCAGCGACGAGATGGCATCGGCCGCATAATCCTGCACGTCACGGCCGGGCACGATGACGGTGACGAGGGGAGTGCTCACCCGTCCGATCGTACCGCCGCGACGGCGTCGCCCACCGCCCGGGCCAGGGGCTCGACGTCGGCGCCGAACCCGTGGGGGAACGTGACGCGCACGGCCGTCTGCGCCACCTCGGGTGCCACACCGAGTGCGAGCAGCACGGGGGAGGGGTCGGCGCTGCCGGCCGCACAGGCGGAGCCGCTCGAGGTGACCAGGCCGCGGCGTTCGAGTTCGAGCAGCACCGCTTCGCCACTGACGCCGGCGAAAGTGAAGCTCGCGGTGCCGGGCAGCCGGTGCACGGGGTCACCAGTCAGTCGTGCCGAGGGCACCGTGGCCAGCACCTGCGCGATGAACACCCTGCACCGCGCACCGACCCGGGCGGCGTCGTCGGCCCGCTCGCGTTCGGCGAGTTCGAGGGCGGTCGCGATCGCCACCGCACCCGCCACGTTCTCGGTGCCGCTGCGGCGATCGCGCTCCTGTCCGCCGCCGTGCAGCAGAGGTTCGAGCGCAATGCGTCCGCGCACCGCGAGCACGCCCGTGCCCTGGGGGGCGCCGACCTTGTGCCCCGCGATCGACAGGGCGTCGGCGCCGGTTCCCGCCAGCGGCAGCCAGCCCGCAGCCTGCACGGCGTCCAGGTGCAGCGGCACCCGGGTCGTCTGGGCGAGGGATGCCAGGGCGGCGACATCCTGCACGGTGCCCACCTCGTTGTTCGCGTACCCGACGCTGATCAACGCCGTGTCGTCGGTGATGGCGGCCGCAAGGGCCTCCGGATCGATGCGGCCACCGGCATCCACCCCCACCTCGGTCACGGCGAATCCGTGCACGCGACGCAGATAGTCGCAGGACGCCAGCACCGACTCGTGCTCGATGGCCGTCGTGACCAGCTGCACCGGGCGGCCGCGCGCGAGGGCCGCGGCGATGGTGATCCCTTTGACGGCGAGGTTGTTCGCTTCGGTGCCGCCCGAGGTGAACACGATGTCACCGGCACGCATTCCGAGCACGGCGGCCACCCGGGCGCGGGCGTCGGCGAGCACCGCGGCGGCCTGCTCGCCGACGGTGTGCGTGCTCGACGGATTGCCGAACCGGGCCAGGTGCGGAGCCATCGCCTGCAGCACCTCGGGGCGCACGGGGCTCGTCGCGGCGTTGTCGAGGTAGAGCATCACGCCTCGATGCGCAGGTCGAGCCCCAGGTCGATCGCACCGGCGGAATGAGTCAGTGCGCCCACCGAGATGACGTCGACGCCGGTCTCGGCGATCGCGCGGACGGTGTCGAGGGTCACGCCCCCCGAGGCCTCGACGGTGGCACGACCTTCGATCAGGGCGACGCCGGCGCGCAGGTCGTCGAGGGTGAAGTTGTCGAGCATGATGGTTCCCACGCCGGCGGCCAGCACCGCCGGGATCTGGTCGAGCCGGTCGACCTCGACCTCGACGTGGGTCGTGTGCGGCAGCCGCGAGATCGCCGCCTCGAGAGCCAGCGTGACCGAGCCGCCGCCGCGGGTGAGCACGGCGAGATGGTTGTCCTTGGCCATGACCGCGTCCGAGAGCGAGTGGCGATGGTTGCGGCCGCCGCCGCTGCGCACCGCGTGTCGCTCGAACGCCCGCAGTCCGGGCGTGGTCTTGCGCGTGTCGACGATGCGGGCGGCGGTGTGGGCCACCTCGGCCACGTACATGTTGGTCAGGGTGGCGATGCCGCTCATGCGTTGGGCGAAGTTGAGGGCGACGCGCTCGGCCGTCAGGATCGCGCGGGCCGGCCCCGTGACGGTGGCCAGCCGGGTGCCCGGGGTGAACAGCTCGCCGTCTTCGACGTGCTGCTGCACCCGGGCGGCGGCGTCGGTGAGTGCGAACGCGGCGGCGAACACGGCCCCGCCGCTGAAGACACCGGTCTGGCGGGCGACGAGGTCGGCGGTGCCGACGGCCTCGGCGGGGATCAGGTAGTCGCTGGTCACATCGCCCCAGGGGGCGTCCTCTTCGAGGGCGGCAGCCACTGCTCGGTCGATCTGGGTGCGGGTGAGCATCAGGCGGAAACCTTCCGGTCGGCGGGGGTGGCGTGGGCGGCCCGGTCTACGGCGCCGTGGAGCAGGGGGTGGTCGCGGCGGACGTGGGCCCCGACCGATGCGGAGCGCGCCCGTGCGGCCGCCACGAGCGCCGCGCCGACAGCGAGCAGGTTCTCGTCCTCGAACTGGGCCTGGGTGCGCGGTGCGCGCGGCACGGTCTGCCAGGCGGTGAGCGTGGCCGCGGCCCGCTCGAGCCCGGGCGCATCGCGCACCAGGCCGGCGTCGTGCCACAGCAGGGTCTGCAGCGCGCGACGGTTGAAGCGCTCCCGCACCGGTGCAGCCGGTGGGTCCGCGCGGTCGGTCCGCACCGGTCGCGCGGGAGCCGGCACCGCCTGTTGCGATGACGCGAGGTGTGGTGGCACCGGCGATACCGTGACGGTGGGCCAGTGTCCCGACGCGGCATCCTCGGCGACGGCGTCACCGGCCCGAGCGCCGAAGACCGCGCCTTCGAGCAATGAGTTGGATGCCAGACGGTTGGCGCCGTGCACGCCGGTGCGGGCGACCTCGCCCACCGCGTAGAGACCCGCGACGCTCGTGCGGCCGCGCAGATCGGTCACGACACCGCCCATCAGGTAATGCGCGGCGGGGGTGACGGGAATCGGTTCGCGCGACCAGTCGAGGCCACGTTCGCGCACGGCGGAGTCGATCGTGGGGAAGCGGGCGGCGAGGAAGACCGCGGTGGCAGCGGGTGTGGCGCGCAGTGCGGTGGCGTCGAGGAAGACGGGTCTGCCGCTCTGCTCCGACATGACATCGGCGATCGCGTGCGCGACGACGTCGCGGGGCGCCAGCTCGGCGTCGGCGTGCCGGGCGGGCATGAAGCGGTGCCCGTGCTCGTCGCGGAGCAGCGCGCCCTCGCCGCGGACGGCCTCGGACACGAGGAACGCGGCGCCGGCGGCCAGCACCGTGGGGTGGAACTGGAAGAACTCGAGGTCGGCGACGACGGCACCCGCGCGCAGGGCGGCGGCGATGCCGTCGCCGGTGGCCACGGACGGGTTGGTGGTGTGGGCGTACAGCTGCCCCGCGCCGCCGGTGGCCAGCACCACCGCATCGGCCTCCAGCGTGCGCCGCCTGCCGGCGATCAGTAGATCGAGCCCGGTCGCTCGACCGGCTTCGATGACCAGGTCGACGAGGAAGGCATGTTCGAGGACCTCGACCTCGCCGGCACGCAGCCGGGCGACGAGGGCCTTCTCGATGGCCGTCCCGGTCGCATCGCCGCCGGCGTGCAGGATCCGCGGATAGGAGTGCGCGGCTTCGAGGCCGCGTACCCAGGTGCCGTCGGGCTCTCGGTCGAAGGCGACGCCGAGCGCGACGAGCTCGCGGATGCGGGCGGGTCCCTCTTCGGCCAGCACGCGCACGGCTTCCGGATCACACAGTCCGGCACCGGCGACCAGCGTGTCGTGGATGTGATCCTCGACGTGATCGTCGTCGAACATCACCCCCGCGATGCCGCCCTGAGCGAAGCGCGTGTTGGTGTGTGCGAGCTCCGCCTTGGTGACCAGCGTCACGCGGCAGCCGCGCGCGACCGCATGCAGTGCGGCCGTCAGCCCGGCGATGCCCGAGCCGACGACGGCGACGTGCGGGTGGGTCACGGGCGGGCCGCCAGCATGCGCTCGAGGGCGAGCCGGGCCGGGTCGGCGACGTCGGCGGGCACCTGGATGCGGTTGTGCACGGTGCCGGCGACCAGCCCCTCGAGCACCCACGCCAGGTAGCCCGGGTGGATGCGGTACATCGTCGAGCAGGGGCAGACGACGGGGTCGAGGCAGAAGATCTCGTGCTGCGGGAACTGCGCCGCCAGCCGCTGCACGAGGTTGATCTCGGTGCCGATCGCGAACACCGTCGGCTCGGTGGCCGCCGCGATCGCGCGACGGATGTAGTCGGTCGAACCCGCTTCGTCGGCCGCGTCGACAACGGCCATGGGGCACTCCGGGTGCACGATGACGCGCACACCGGGGTGGGTGGCGCGAGCCTGGTCGATCTGGTCCACGGTGAACCGGCGGTGCACCGAGCAGAAGCCGTGCCACAGGATCACGCGGCTGTCGGTGAGCGTGTCTTCATCCGATCCGCCCAGCGGCCGCCGGGGGTTCCACATCGGCATCCGCTCCAGGGGGACGCCCATCGCCTTGGCGGTGTTGCGGCCCAGGTGCTGGTCGGGAAAGAACAGCACGCGGCGCCCCCGGGCGAAGGCCCACTCCAGCACGGTGCGCGCGTTCGACGAGGTGCACACGATGCCGCCGTGTCGTCCCACGAAGCCCTTGATCGCCGCCGACGAGTTCATGTACGTGACGGGGATCACCGGGACCAGGCCCTCGCTGTCGGGGGTGTCGAGGTCGCCGAAGACGTCGGCCAGCTGTTCCCAGCACTCCTCCACCTCGTCGATCGAGGCCATGTCGGCCATCGAGCATCCCGCGGCGAGGTTGGGCAGGATCACGGCCTGCTCGGGTCGCGACAGCAGGTCGGCGGTCTCGGCCATGAAATGCACGCCGCAGAACACGATCGCCTCAGCGTCGGGGTGCTCCAACGCGGCGTTTGCCAGCTGGAACGAGTCGCCCACATAGTCGGCGTGGGCGACGACCTCTTCGCGCTGGTAGAAGTGGCCCAGTACGACGACCCGGTCGCCGAGGGCGGTCTTGGCCGCCACGATCCGGTCGGTCAGCTCTGCCTCGGACGCCTCGCGGTACGCGGCGGGCAGCTCGCCCTGGCGCGGCGCGCCGGTGGGGATGACGTCGCCCATCGACGAGCCCGGGCCGTAGCCGGGCCGGGTATCGAAGTCCCACGGGCCGGCCGCGAGGTCGGTGGTGCATGTCGAGGCCGTCGAGGCGCCGGCCACGATGGCTTGGATCGCGTGGTCGACGGACGCGTCACGCACGGTCGGGGCGGCGAGATTGCTGGTGGACATGGGTGGGCTCCCTTGCTGGGCGGGATCAGCGGACCGAGAGCGGGCCGCGCTCGGCCAGCTCGACGTCTTGGTTGTAGCGGTACAGGCGTGCCGGGCGGTGACTGCCCGTGCGGAAGCTGTCGGTCGGGATGAGCGTGCCCGCATTCTCGACCTGACGGCGGAAGTTCGCGGGGTCCAGGCGTCGGCCGAGGATGGCCTCGTACACCTCGCGCAGTTCGGCGAGGGTGAACTCGTCGGCGAGCAGCCCGTGGGCGATTCGGCTGTAGCCGACCTTGTTGCGCAGCCGCCAGAGGGCGTAGTCCACGATCTGGTTGTGGTCGAACGCGAGCTCGGGCAGGTCGGTGGCGGTGAACCAGGCGACGTTCTCCTGGGCTCCCTCTTGGCTCGAGCTCATCTCGTCCTCACGCACGAGCGCCCAGTACACGATCGACACGACGCGCGTGGGGGAGCGGTCGACGTCGCCGAATGCGTACAGCTGCTCGAGATAGCTCGGCGCCAGCGCGGTGGTTTCGGCGAGTGTGCGCGATGCTGCGGTCTCGAGGTTCTCCCGATCGCCGAGCCACCCGCCCGGCAGCGCCCATTTGCCCGCGTGGGGGTCGCGGGTGCGGCGCACGAGGGGCAGCACGACCCCCGCTTCGTCGGCGTCCGGGAGGTGCCGCAGTCCGAAGATCACCGTCGAGACGGCGACCCGCGTCGCGGCGTCGCCCGAGAGCACTTCGGTTCTGGTCATGGTGACATTAACTCCGGTGACGATCATAGTGTCGTCCTGACCTGAAGTGCAACGCGGGTGTCACGTCCCGTCGCCCGGGCGCATAGGCTCGAACCAGTGTCCGAGGGGAGCGCGGGAATGATCGTGGTCGATGTGCTGGCGGTGCTGGTGTTGCTGGCAGCGCTGATCACCGGCATCCGTCGCGGGCTGTTCGCCAGCCTCGGCACCCTGCTCGGCCTCATCATCGGCGGGATCGCGGCCTTCTGGCTCACACCGTTGGTCAACGGCTGGGTGCCGGCCCCGCAGTGGCGCCCGGTCTCGGTCATCGGCGCGACGGCCGCCCTGCTGGTGTGTGGTGCACTGCTGGGGTCGCTCGTGGGCGGGCTCATCCGTGCCGGTGCCGACAAGCTGCGGCTGCGCGCGATCGAGCGCCTGCTGGGGGGGGTGGCCGGTGTCGTCGTCGCGGCACTGACCCTGGTGCTGGTGGCGCCGGCGATCACCGCCGGGGGGATGCCGGTGGTCTCGGCCGCCGTCGCCTCGTCACGCGTGCTGCAGGCGATCGACGCCGTCGTGCCCGCTCCGATCGACACCGCGCTGTCGGAGGTGCGCGCCGCCGTCCTCGACGACGGGCTGCCGCAGCTGGGCGCACTGCTGACCCCCGGTGCGGTGCAGCCGGCCGCGCCCGTGCCACTGGATGACCCCGAGGTGGCCGCCGCCGCGGCCTCCGTCGCCCGCGTATCGGGCACCGCGTACGCCTGCGGCCGCAGTATGACCGGCAGCGGGTTCGTGATCGCCGACGACCGGATCGTGACCAACGCGCACGTCGTGGCCGGCGTCGACCGGCCCGTCATCGAGCTGCCCGGCGTCGGCGCCCGCGAGGGCCGGGTCGTCTACTTCGACCCCATCGACGACATCGCGGTCATCGCCGTGCCCGACCTGGGCGTGGCGGCGCTGCCGCTGGCGGATGCCGACATCGTCGGCACCACGGGCGTCGTGCTCGGATACCCCCACGGCGGCCCCTTCACCGTCGCGCCGGCCGCCGTGCTGTCGACCGGAACCGTGCCGGTGCCCGACATCTACGACGAGACGTGGAACATCCGCGACATCGCCTCGCTGCAGGCACGGGTGCGGCCGGGCAACTCGGGCGGTCCGCTCGTCACCGACGACGGCGAGGTCGCCGGCCTCGTGTTCGCCCGCGCCGACAACGATCCCGAGGTCGGCTACGCGATGACCACCGCCGAGGTGGCGACGATCGTGCAGCGCGCCCCCGCTCTGGACGGCGCCGTGACACCTGGCCGCTGCATCGCGTGAACGGCGGGCCCGGTCGGGCTAGACTCCCGGTGACAACCGAAAACGACCGTCCACCCGTCACGGGAGAACGCCGCCGACCGCGGCTGCCGTAGGAGCAACCCCTCCCGGAATCTCTCAGGCACCCGTACCGTGACGGCAGGTCACTCTGGAAAGCGGCGCTGCGGCGCCCGCCGACGGGGCAAGCGCGACTGCGGTCGCGTGGAAACTCTCAGGCCGATATGACAGAGCGGGAGGAACTCACCACAACGGGCATCGATGCCCGGAAAGGAGTTCCTCGACATGAGCGAGGCAGAGCACGCCACACCGGGCTCGGCGCCACCACCGCGCCACAGCCCCCTGTCTGATGTTCACGAACGGCTCGGGGCGACGCTGATCGACTTCGGTGGCTGGCTCATGCCGGTGCGCTACACGTCGGATCTGGCCGAGCATCACGCCGTGCGCCAGGCGGCGGGACTGTTCGACGTGTCGCACATGGCGCAGTTCTTCGTCGACGGACCCGATGCGGGCGCCTACCTCGACTACGCGCTGGCCGGCAGGCTCTCGACGCTCGCAATCGGCAAGGCGAAGTACTCGCTGCTGCTGAGCGAGTCCGGCGGCATCCTCGACGACGTCATCGTCTACCGGCTCGACCAGACCCGGTTTCTCGTCATCGCCAACGCGGCCAACCGCGCGACGGTGGCCGCCGCCCTCGCCGCACGCGTCTCGCACGATGTGGTCGTCGACGACGCGACCGAGCAGTTCGCGCTGCTGGCGATCCAGGGGCCGCAGGCACGGCTGATCGTCGAACAGACCATCGGGGTCACCGACCTCGAGCGGATCCTGGCCGACCTGCCGTACTACGCGATCACCCGTGGCAGCTTCGCGGGCGAACGGCTGCTGGTGGCGCGCACCGGTTACACCGGCGAGGACGGCTTCGAACTGCTCGTCCCCGCTGCCGCGGGTGCGGCGCTGTGGGACGCGCTGATGACCGCCGGCGCACCCCACGGACTCGTGCCGGCCGGACTTGCCGCCCGCGACACGCTGCGCCTGGAGGCCGGCATGCCGCTGTACGGGCATGAGCTGTCGCGCGACATCGTGCCCGCCCAGGCGGGACTGTCACGCACCGTGGCCGCCGACAAGGAATCGTTCGTGGGCAAGGGTGCGCTGGCGTCGATCGTGTCGGTCCAGGCGCCCGTGCTCGTCGGGCTCACCAGCGAAGGACGCCGGGCCGGGCGCGCCGGTTACGCCGTCCACGACGGCGACCACCAGGTGGGCACGGTGACCAGCGGCGCCCTGAGCCCGACGCTGGGACACCCGATCGCCCTCGCGCTCGTCAATCCTGCGGTCGCCGCCGACGGCACCGCCCTGACCATCGACGTCCGCGGGACGAAGATCCCCGCGACCGTCACCGCGCTCCCGTTCTACCGGAGGAAGAAATGACCGACCGCAACGCCCTGTCCTACACCGCCGAGCACGAGTGGATCGCCCGCGACGGCGACGAAGCCACCGTCGGCGTCACCGACTACGCCGCCGAGCAGCTCGGCGACGTCGTCTATGTCGACCTGCCCGCCGTCGGGCAGAGCATCACCGCCGGTGAGGTGTGCGGCGAGATCGAGTCGACCAAGTCGGTCGGCGAGCTGTACGCCCCGGTAACCGGCACCGTCACTGCCGTCAACGACGCCGTCGTCGACGACCCGTCGCAGATCAACGCTGACGCGTTCGGCGCGTGGCTCATGAAGATCTCCGTCACCGCCGAGCCGCAGGGACTGCTCGACCGCGCCGGCTACGCCGCACTCACGGGCGGCGAGGCGTGACCGCCGGCTTCCGTGCTCGGCACATCGGGACCGACGGTTCGGCGCAGGAGCGGATGCTCCAGGTGCTGGGGCACGCGACGGTCGCCGACCTCGTGCAGCGCGCCGTCCCGGCATCCATTCACGTGGGGCCCGTCGCCGACAGCGCCATTCCGCCCGCCGCGACCGAGGCCGAGGCTCTCGCCGAACTGCGCGAGCTCGCCTCGCAGAACCCGCCGGCCCGCGCCATGATCGGCCTGGGGTACTACGACACGTTCACCCCGCCGGTCATCGCGCGCAACGTGCTCGAGAACCCGTCGTGGTACACCGCCTACACCCCCTACCAGCCCGAGATCTCGCAGGGTCGGCTGGAGGCGCTGATCAACTTCCAGACGATGGTGAGCGATCTGACCGGACTCGACACGGCGGGCGCCTCGATGCTCGACGAGGCCACCGCCGTCGTGGAGGGGATGCTGCTGGCCCGCCGCGCGTCGAAGGCGGCCTCGGACGTGTTCCTCGTCGACGCCGACGCGCTGCCGCAGACCAAAGCCGTGCTCGCGCACCGGGCGGCGGCGGTGGGCATCGAGCTGGTCGAGGCGGACTTCGCCGGGGCGGGTGCGGACCTGCCGGCCGCGTTCGGGGCCTTCGTCCAGTACCCGGGGGCGTCGGGCCGCGTGTGGGATCCGTCGGCGGTGATCGCCGCCGTGCAGGCGCAGAGTGGCCTCGTGGTGATGGCCGCCGACCTGCTCGCGCTGACCCTGCTGCGCTCGCCCGGATCGCTCGGCGCCGACGTCGCCGTCGGGACGACGCAGCGCTTCGGCGTGCCGATGGGTTTCGGCGGCCCGCACGCCGGCTACATGGCGGTGCGGGCGGGGCTCGAGCGTCAGCTGCCGGGCCGGCTGGTCGGGGTGTCGGTGGATGCCGCGGGGCAGCCCGCGTATCGGCTCTCGCTGCAGACGCGCGAACAGCACATCCGGCGGGAGAAGGCCACGAGCAACATCTGCACCGCGCAGGTGCTGCTGGCGGTCATGGCCGCGATGTACGCGGTGTATCACGGCGCTGACGGGCTGCGCGCGATCGCCGCCGATGTCGCCGCCAAGGCCGGACTGCTGGCGGAGTGGTTGACCCAGGCCGGGGCAACGCTGGTGCACGACACCTTCTTCGACACGCTCGTGGTGGCGGTGCCCGGCGACGCCGAGCGCATCGTCGGTCTCGCCCGGCAGCGCGGATTCCAGCTGTGGTTCCGCGACTCCGACTCGGTGGGCATCTCGGTCGACGAGACGACCACGCGCGCCGACCTGCACGCGTTGGCGCAGGTGTTCGGTGGGCCGGAGAAGCGCGCTTTCGCCTTCGTCGGTCACGATCCCGTCGACCGGTTCCCCGCGTCGCTGCGCCGCGCAGACGAGTACCTCACCCACCCCGTGTTCTCGGCGCATCGGTCCGAGACCGCGATGATGCGCTACCTCAAACGGCTCGCCGATCGGGACTACGCGCTCGACCGGGGCATGATCCCACTGGGCTCGTGCACGATGAAGCTGAACGCCGCGGCGGAGATGGCGGCGGTGTCGTGGCCCGAGTTCGCGCGCGTCCACCCGTTCGCACCCGCCGACGACGTGGCCGGTTACCTCGTCATGATCGAGCAGCTCGAATCGTGGCTGGCCGAGGTCACCGGGTACGACGCCGTCTCGCTGCAGCCCAATGCGGGCTCGCAGGGCGAGCTGGCCGGGCTGCTCGCGATCCGCGGCTACCACCGCTCGCGCGGGGACGCGCAGCGCGACGTCTGCCTCATCCCGTCGTCGGCGCACGGCACCAATGCGGCCTCGGCCGTACTGGCGGGCATGCGGGTGGTGGTCGTCGCGTGCGACGACGCCGGCAACGTCGACCTGGCCGATCTGCGCGCCAAGGTCGATGCGCACGCCGAGAAGCTGGCCGCCCTCATGATCACCTACCCGTCGACCCACGGGGTGTACGAGCACGACGTCGTCGACATCACGGCCGCGGTGCACGCGGCCGGGGGACAGGTGTACGTCGACGGCGCGAACCTCAACGCCCTGCTGGGATACGCGCGGTTCGGCGACCTCGGCGGCGACGTGTCGCACCTCAACCTGCACAAGACGTTCGCGATCCCGCACGGCGGTGGCGGGCCCGGCGTGGGTCCGGTGGCGGCCAAAGCGCACCTCGCGCCGTTCCTGCCCGCGCACCCGCTCGCGCAGCGTGCCGAACACGCCGGCGGGTTCGTGTTCGACGGCGGGCCGGTGTCGGCGGCGCCGTACGGCTCGGCATCCATCTTGCCGATCTCGTGGGCGTACGTGCGCATGATGGGCGCAGAGGGGCTGCGGCAGGCGACCGGCGCCGCCGTGCTGGCCGCCAACTACATCGCGGCGCGGCTGCGCGAGCACTATCCCGTGCTGTACGCGGGCGAGGGTGGCCTCGTCGCGCACGAGTGCATCCTCGACCTGCGGCCACTCAAAGAGCGGACCGGCATCACGGTCGACGACGTCGCCAAGCGGCTCATCGACTACGGGTTCCATGCGCCGACGATGTCGTTCCCGGTGGTGGGAACGCTCATGGTCGAGCCGACCGAGTCGGAAGATCTCGACGAGCTCGAGCGCTTCATCGAGGCGATGATCGCCATCCGCGCCGAGGCCGATGCCGTCGCCGCGGGGGAGTGGCCGGCCGACGACAACCCGCTCGTGAACGCCCCGCACACCGCGCAGGCAGCGGTCGCGAGCGATTGGACGCACCCGTACCCGCGGGAGGTCGCCGTGTATCCGGTGCCGGCGCTGGTGCGCGCCAAGTACTGGCCGCCGGTGCGCCGCATCGACAACGCCTACGGCGATCGCAACCTCGTATGCGCCTGCCCGCCGATCGAGGCCTTCGCCTGACCGCACCCCCGCCCGCCCCGTCCTCCCCCGCCTGCGCCCCGTCCGCACCCCTGTCCCGAGAGAACAACTGGCGGACGAGGGTACGGGGTTTACCCGTTCCCTCGGCGTGCAGTTGTTCTCTCGCGGTGGGCGCGGGTGATCGCGCGGTCGTACGGGGCCAGGAGGCGCTGGATGGAGCGCAGTTGGGCGGGGTCCTCGGGTGTGACCGGACGCAGCCCCTGACCCCGCAACTGCGCGCGAAGCGGGTCCACCCGGGCGAGGTCGATCCATCCCCAGTGCGCCACCGCACGCACACCGGCGCGCAGCAACCGACGGTCACGCTGGTGCCGATCGCGCAGGAGTTCGGCGGGGTCGCCGAATCGACCGTCGTACTTGAACTCTCCGTCGGGTTCGCCGAGCAGCCTCGCCTCCTCCCACCAGAGGTCACCGCGATCGATGACGCCGCCGGACGAGGTGAACTCCCGCTGCACCTCCGGCTCGGGGAACCCCAGCCACTCGATCTCGGCGACGCTGAAGGACTCCAGGACGCTCTCGCATCGTCCTTTCGCGCGGGCAAGGGCCCAACGTGCGTGGTTGCGCCCGCGGCTGCTGCGGCGTGACTCGTTGTCAGCGCGCAGCGCGGCGGGTGTGAGGGTGGTGTCGATGCGCAGCGCAGCCTCGGCCGCTGCGAACCCGAGTGCGTTGTGACGCTGCCGAGCGAGGGTCACCGCCGTCGCGCCGGGTGTCGTCAGCAGCAGTCCGCCGACCAGCAGGAGGTCGTCGAAGCGGTCGGCTCGGTGCGAGCGGATGCCGGCGTGCTCACGCGACGCAGCGGATGGCGACACCACGATGTGCACGACCTCGGGATCACCGATGACGGGCATGCCGAGCAGTGCGGCCGCCGACTCGTGGCTGAAGACGACGTCGGGTTGCACGGTCGCCACGGCGTACACCCGCGCGAGATAGCGCTCCCATGGTCGCAGTGCCGCCCAGGCCGCGCGCGGGGCGTAGACCCCACGTCGCACCCGCACCACCTCGCCGGTGGCGACGGCGCGCTCCGGGTGGGGGATCGCGGCGGTGCGGATGAGCGCCACGGGGCAGGGGACGAGGGCCAGGGCTGTCGGATCGAGGGCACGTGCGGTCACCGGCATCCCCACACTGTGCCCTCGCGCACCGGCGCGCGGGGCGCCGTCCCGCAGTCTGTGGACGCCGCCCGCCCCACCCCCACCTGTGGAGGAGCCGGTGCCATGTCTCCCGCCCGCCCGCCCCTGGTCCAGTCCGCGAGAGAACAACTGGCGGACGAGAGGGTGGGGTTCACCCGTTCTCTCGGCGTCCAGTTGTTC
>JAEXHA010000074.1 GCA_023450335.1 Actinomycetes bacterium
CGGCCGGAGCGCGCGGGCTGACCGCCGTCTACCCCGTGCGCCAGGTCGCCCGACGCGTGCCGGCGTACGCGGTCTGCGTCGTCCTGGTCGTCATCTCGATGGCCGGCTCGGTGCTCGCCGGCGCCTACGGGGCGACGTGGACGACCGCCACCGAGCAGTCGCAGCGGCTGGCCGCCGGGGCGCCGTTGCGCGCCGAACTCGATCCGGTCACGCCGGCGGTGGTGCAGCAGGCGTCGACGGTCGGTCCGGCTGTGCCCGCCTACACGACGGCCGTGGTTGCCGGCGACGTCGGTGCCGCACTGGTCGCGGTGCCCGCCGACCGGTTGCCTGAGGTGCTGATCGAGCTGCCCGACCTCGCCACCACGCTCGCCGCGGAACTGGTCCGCGAACCGCTCGGGGCGGTGCTCCCCGACGAGGCGACGGGCGTGCGGCTCACCGGCACCGTCACCGGGCCCGCTGAGGCGGCCGCAGCCGCCACCGCACGGGCGTGGGTGATGGATGCCGCGGGGACACCGGCATCCCTCCTTCTCACCCTCTCGGTCGACGACCGTGCCTTCACCGCCACCGGCGACCTGCCCGAAGGCGAGGGCCCGTGGACGCTCACGGCCGCCGAGGTCGCGCGGGGCAACGCCTACCCGTGGGAACCCCTGATCTTCACCGACCTGCGCCTGGTCGCCGTCGACGGCGACGCCGAGTCCGACCTGGGGCTCTCCGCAGTGCCGACGGCATCCGTGCACCCGCCCGGGGCGGCAGGGGGCGCGGTGCGCTCCGTGCTGGTCTGGAGCGCGGCCGGTGTGCAGCCGTCGCGGGTGCCGGCGGTGGTCACCGGCGCTTTGGCGAGCCGGCTCGGCGTGGCGGACGGCGATGAGCTCGATCTGCGGGTCGACGGCGGCGGCCGCACCTTCGCCGCGACGGTGACCGATGTCGTGCCCGCCCTGCCCGGTATCGGCTCGGGGCCCGGCGTGTTCGTCTCACTGCCGGGTCTCGTCGAAGCGAGCACCCCGCTCGGGCCGGCCGATGCCGCACCGTCGCCGCCGCTCGTCGGTGAGGTGTGGGCGGCGGGTGACCGGGCGGCCCTGGCTGACGCGCTCGGCGTGCCCGTCGCGGTGCCGGGGGGTCCGGCGCAGGCGGTCGCCGGCGAACTGGCGCAGCTGTGGCGCGCGGCTGCATTCGGCGGAGCCGTGCTGACCGGTGTCGCCCTCGTGGCGCTGCTCTGGTCGCTCACGCGTCGTCGCGGCGAAGAGGTGCTGGCGTTGCGGGCGCTCGGCGTCGCCCCGCAGACGCAGACGCGGCTGCGCACGGTCGAGTCGGGCATGGTGGTGCTGCTGTCGATCGTGCTGGGTACGATCGGCGGGCTGGGGCTGGCCGCCGTGCTGATTCCACGGCTGGCCGCGCGGACGATGACCGACCCGCAGGTCGCACCGGCTCTTGCGGTGGACGTGGGTCCGATCGCGCTCGCCGTGGCCGTGCTCATGGTCGCATGCGCGCTCGCCGCGATCGGGGTGAGTGCGATCGTGCGTGCGCAAGGGGCATCGACCCGCGTCGGGGAGGCGGCATCGTGAGCACCGCCCGTCTGCTGCTGCCGCACCTGCGCGCCGGTCTCGGTTCGATCCTGACGGTCGCAGCCATCGTCCTCACCCTCGCGGCCGGTGCCGTCTTCGCGCCGATCGCGGTGACCGGGATGCTCGACGCCTCCACCCGTCACCGTGTCGCGGTGCTGAGCCCTGCGGTCCGCGATCTGGGAGCAACGATGGCGACGGCGCCCCGACCCGGGCCCGGACCCGAGCCGACCGCCTCGCTGCCCGATGAACACCTCGACACGTGGGGCGGGTTCGACAGCGCGGTCCGCACGATCCGCGGTGAGCTGACCCCGACGGCGCGCGACGTGTTCGGCGAGGCGGAGTACTACGCGCGCATGGGGGAGCCCGCCCAGTTCGCGCCGATCACGTACGTGAGCCTGGATCCGCGCTACGCCCAACGCATCCGTATCGTCGAGGGGCGCCTTCCGCAGGTCTCGGTCACGCGGCAGGACTGGGACCGTGCCTTCGAGGGCGCCTATGACGAGTCCGGTGAGCCCGTCCACGGGTTCACGCCCGACCTCCCCGGCACCGAGATCGTGCTGTCGGTCGCATCTGCCCGAGAGGTCGACTGGTCCATCGGCGAGACCCGCTCGGTGGGCGGCGAATCGACCTGGATGTACGAGATCCCGCTGACGCTTGTGGGCACGTTCGACGCCACCGACCCGGCCGACCCCTACTGGTCCCGCGCGACCGGCATACTGACGCCGTCGCGGGGCGCCGACCCCGATGGCGTCCCGTTCATCCGCACGACCGGCTTCGCCGCCCCCGACATGCTCTCGCTGCTGGTCTGGCTCAACCCGCGGACACTGACCGAGGTCTGGTATCCCGCCGACACCGACCCCATCACGGCGGAGAAGGCCTCGGGGCTGCTCGCCGACCTTCGCGGGTTCACCTCACGCAGCCATTCCGTCGAGGGCGAGCAGGGGCTGAACTTTGGGTCGCTCTCGTTCCAGTCGGGCACCGTCGACGCGCTCGAGACCGCCATGGCCGGCAACGCGTCGCTGGTCGCGGTCACGGGCATGTTGATCTCCGGCCCCATCGGCGTCGCTGTGGCGGTGCTGCTGCTCGGCTGCCGGCTGCTGTGGGAGCGCCGCCGCGCGGGGTCGGCGCTGCTGGCGGCCCGCGGCGCATCGCCCCGGCAGGTGCGCGGACTGCTCGCGCTCGACGGCCTGGTCG
>JAEXHA010000079.1 GCA_023450335.1 Actinomycetes bacterium
GCAGCGCACAGCGCCAGGAGGGCACGCCCGGGCCCGTCGTCGGGCTGTCGCGTCAGCGCGGTGGCCACCGTGGCGCGCAGCCGCTCGCGTCGTTCATCGGCCGCGCCGTAGAGATCGGCTTGCGCCAGGGCGCGGGCTGCGCCGGGCAGCAACCGGCGTGAGGTGCCCGGCGCGTGCAGGAAGTCCTCGTCGTCGAGCGCGAGCGCGGCCGACACCGCGGCGTCGATCAGTTCGGCACGCACGGCCGCGTCCGCGATGCCCTCGGAACGGTTGAGTGCGGCCTCCGCGTCGAACTCGGCCCAGCCGATCTTCT
The DNA here is from genome assembly GCA_023450335.1 of Actinomycetes bacterium. Taxonomy (GTDB): domain Bacteria; phylum Actinomycetota; class Actinomycetes; order Actinomycetales; family Microbacteriaceae; genus Microbacterium. The sequence goes on from JAEXHA010000079.1 coordinate 314, forward strand.
CCTCCGGATCCTCGCGCTGCACGGCGGTGATGTCCGCGCTCTCGCGGCGGCGGATGAGTGCGGCTTCCTCGCCCCGGTCATCCCACGCGGCGGACAGGGCGATCATTCGCAGACTGAATGAACGGAAAGTCGGCACCTCGGCCAGCATGTCGACACAGCGACGAGCGATGGCTTCGCCTTCGGCGGCATCGCCGCGGGCCAGCAGCGCTTCTGCGCGATTGGACGCCAGGAGAGCCCCCATGCTGCGGTCCAGCCCGACGTCCACGGCGAGGGCGATCGCCTGTTCGGCGCGTCGGTCGGCATCATCGAAGCGTCCCGCGCGTACCAGCATGTCGAGCTCGCCGATGGTCACATGCAGTCGCTGGTCGACCGGCAGGTCGAGGGAGGCGATGCGGTCGGAGTAGGCGCGCGCCTCGTCGAGGCAGCCGGTGTCCAGCAGCGGCCACATCAGGTGCGTGAGGCAGGTGGCGAGGGCAGAGTCGTCACCGCTGAGCTCGGCCGCCTGCAGGGCCGCGGCGGCGATGCGCTGCCGCTCCACCTCCCCGCCGACCGACGGAGCTGCACTGGTCACTTTGAGTCCCAGCGCCCGTGCGCGGGCCAGCGCGTGCGCGGGCTCACGCTCGTCGAGCGGCTCGAGGGCCTGATCGACAGCCGTCAGCATCTCGGTGATGCGACCCGCGTTCCCATGTGCGCACGCAGACTCGAGATGCAGTTGCGCGCGGCCCAGCAGGTCGTCGTCCGCCACCAGGGCCAGCCCCGCCCGCGCCAGTCGCAGCGCGCGGGCGGAATCCTGCAGTCGCCACGCGGCGGCGGTGTCGGTGTACAGCTGTGTGCGGGACATGCCGGTGCGCACCTCGGCATCCGATACCCGATCCCACAGCTCCAGCAGTCGCTCACCCAGCCGGGCGGCCGTGATCGGCGCCCAGGTCGACGCCGCGCGGCGTCGTGCGATCACCATCGCATCGAAGGCCCGCGGCAGATCCCGCGCGGCCAGCCAGTGCTCGGCTGCCTCCGCCGCGGCGTCGGCACCGCCGGCATCCACGTGCTGCTGCAGGGCCGCCGCATACCGTGCGTGCAGCTCGACCCGCTCGCTGGGCAGCAGTTCGTCGTGCACGGCCTCCTGGATGAGCGCGTGCCGGAACGCGTAGCCCTCGCCGCTGGTCTCCAGCACGTGGGCGGCCAAAGCCTCGCGCAGCCCCGTGCGCAGCGACTCGCGGTCGCCCTCATGCACCGCCTCGAGCAGGCTGCCTTCCACGCGCACGCCGCCGGCGGCGACCAGGCCCGTCGCCTCGCGGGCGAGGTCGCTGAGGCGTTCGAACCGGGCGAGCACCAGGTCGCGCAGAGTGCCGGGCAGCACGTCGCCGGGGTCGAGTTCGGCAAGCTCCTCGACGAAGAACGGGATGCCGTCGCTGCGCGTCACGATGGTCTCGATCGCCGCGGTGTCGGTGACGCCGGCGACCGCCTGAGCGAGCTCGACCGTCTGGGCCGGCTCGAGGCGCCTGACCTCGACGCCGATCACGGCGCGGTTGCGGTCGAGCTCGGCCAGTACCGGACGCAGGGGGTGCCCGCGCCCGACGTCGTCGGAACGGTAGGTCATCACGATCGTGACATGCGCGCCGCGCAGGGTGACGGCCAGGGTCTTCAGCAGTGCCAGGGTCGCGGCATCCGCCCAGTGCAGGTCTTCGATGATGAGCACGAGGTGGTGCTCCTGGCTGAGGCTCTCGATGACGCGTTCGATCGATTCGGTGATGTAATCGGCGCCCGGGTCGGCCGGCATGGTGTCGGCGGTCAGCTCGGGCAGCAGCGTCGACAGCGTCGCCACGACTGTCGGAGTCTGCGCCGCCGCGCGGAAGGCGTCGTCGCCGACCGCTGCGTACAGTTCGCGCAGGAGCCGGCGGATCGGGGTGAACGGGCTGCCGATCTCGCCCAGATCGACGCACTGGCCCACCGCGAAGATGATCGGCGGCGTGCCGCCCCGGGCGCTTTCGGCGGCGCGGAACTCCTGCAGCAGACGGGTCTTCCCGATGCCGGCCTCGCCGCGCACGACGACGACCCGAGGGTGACCGCGCCGTCCGGCGTCGAGCGCGTCACCCAGCGCAGCCAGTTCGGTGTCGCGACCGATCATTCGGGATGTGCGCGCGAGCATGGACCCATCGTGGCAGTGAGTCGCCGCGAATGCGACGGCCGTTACCGTCAGTCGAGTTCGGCGGCCAGGCGCCGGGCGCGCTCGGCGGCGGGCATGCGGCGGGGGAAGGTCGCCACCACGACGTCGTCTTCGGCGGGCGCCTCGCCCGCCGGGTGCACGCCGAAGCGGTGCAGCAGCGTGTCGTACGCGTCTTTGAGCACCGACGGCGGCACCCGCTTGGTGCCGCGCAGCAGGCGCCGCAGCACGTGGTTGTGCACGGCGGTCACATTCGCCGCGAACGCGACGGCGTCGATCGGGTCGAGCCCGGGCACAGCCCCGCGCAGGTACTCGTCGAACAGCCGTTCGTAGCGGAACACCTCGACGATCTCGCGTTCGCGCAACGCCGGCACCTGCCGCACGACGGTGTAGCGACGGCGGGCCAGTTCGGGGTCGGCGGCGAAATGCTTGTACACGCGTATGGATGCCGCGCACACGGCCGCCCACGGGTTCTCGTGGTCGCGTCCGAGGAAGTCACGCAGTTCGGCGATGAGCAGATCGTGGTCGGAGAAGACGACATCGTCCTTGCCGCCGAACTGCCGGAAGAACGTGGAGCGCGAGACGCCGGCCGCCTGTGCGATCTGCTCGACACTGGTCGCCTCGAAGCCCTGCGCGGCGAACAAGTCGAGCGCAGCGGCCACGACGGCGTTGCGGGCGGTGGGACGGGCCGGGTCACTCATGGTGCCTGAAATCCTAGTCAAGCCCGCGCGGTGAGACCGGCCAGGACGGAGCGTTCAGGCGGGCGTACTAAGCTGGGAGACCGGTCGATCTCTCGACATCGAGACATTTTCGGCACCGATCACCCCACAGTCGCCCAGCGAAGGATTGCACGTGGATCTCTACGAGTACCAGGCACGAGACCTGTTCGAGAAGTACGAGGTGCCGGTGCTCGCCGGCATCATCGCCGACACCCCCGAGGAGGCGAAGGCAGCTGCCGAGAAGCTCGGCGGTGGTGTCGTCGTCGTCAAGGCGCAGGTCAAGACCGGCGGTCGCGGCAAGGCCGGCGGCGTGAAGGTCGCCAAGACTCCCGACGAGGCGTTCGCCGCCGCGGAGGCCATCCTGGGCCTGGACATCAAGGGCCACGTCGTCAAGCGCGTCATGGTCGCTGCCGGTGCGCGCATCGCCCGGGAGTTCTACTTCTCGGTGCTGCTGGACCGCGCCAACCGCTCGTACCTGTCGCTGGCCAGCGTCGAGGGCGGCATGGAGATCGAGCAGCTCGCCGTCGAGAAGCCCGAGGCGCTCGCCCGCATCGAGGTCGACCCCGGCACCGGCATCGACAAGGCCAAGGCCGTCGAGATCGCCCAAGCGGCGAACTTCGACGCCGATCTGGTCGACAAGGTCGCCGACGTGTTCGTCAAGCTCTACGACGTCTACAAGGGCGAGGACGCGACCCTGGTCGAGGTCAACCCGCTGATCCTGTCGGAGGAGGGCGAGATCATCGCCCTCGACGGCAAGGTCTCGCTCGATGAGAACGCCGAGTTCCGTCACGCGAACCACGCGCTGCTCGAAGACAAGGACGCCGCCGATCCGCTCGAGGCCAAGGCCAAGGCGAACGACCTCAACTACGTCAAGCTCGACGGTGAGGTCGGCGTCATCGGCAACGGCGCGGGTCTGGTCATGTCGACCCTCGACGTGGTCGCCTACGCCGGCGAGAACCACGGCGGAGTCAAGCCCGCGAACTTCCTCGACATCGGCGGCGGTGCCTCGGCCGAGGTCATGGCCGCCGGGCTGGACGTCATCCTGGGCGACCCGCAGGTCAAGAGCGTGTTCGTCAACGTGTTCGGCGGCATCACCGCGTGCGACGCGGTCGCCAAGGGCATCGTCGGCGCGCTCGCCGAGCTGGGCTCCAACGCCTCCAAGCCCCTCGTGGTGCGCCTGGACGGCAACAAGGTCGAAGAGGGCCGGGCGATCCTCCGCGACGCGAACCACCCGCTGGTCACCCTCGCCGAGACCATGGACGAAGGCGCCGACAAGGCCGCCGCGCTCGCCAACGCCTGAGAACTAAGGACCCACTGAAATGTCGATCTTCCTCAATAAGGACTCCAAGGTCATCGTCCAGGGCATCACCGGCGGCGAAGGCACCAAGCACACCGCGCTCATGCTGAAGGCCGGCACCCAGGTCGTCGGCGGCGTGAACGCCCGCAAGGCCGGCACCACGGTGCTGCACACCGACAAGGACGGCAACGCCGTCGAGCTGCCCGTGTTCGCCTCGGTCGCAGAGGCCATGGCCGCCACCGGCGCCGACGTGTCGATCGCGTTCGTTCCGCCCGCCTTCACGAAGGACGCCATGGTCGAGGCCATCGACGCCGAGATCGGGCTGCTGGTGGTCATCACCGAGGGCGTGCCCGTCGGCGACACCGCCGAGGCGTGGTCGCACGCGAAGGCCAAGGGCAACAAGACGCGCATCATCGGCCCGAACTGCCCCGGCATCATCACCCCCGACGAGTCGCTCGTGGGCATCACCCCGGCCAACATCACCGGCAAGGGCCCGATCGGCCTGGTGTCGAAGTCAGGCACCCTGACCTACCAGATGATGTACGAACTGCGCGAGATCGGCTTCTCGACGGCGATCGGCATCGGCGGCGACCCGGTCATCGGCACGACGCACATCGACGCGCTCGCCGCGTTCGAGGCCGACCCCGAGACGAAGGCGATCGTCATGATCGGTGAGATCGGCGGCGACGCCGAAGAGCGCGCGGCCGACTTCATCAAGGCGAACGTGACCAAGCCGGTCGTCGGCTATGTGGCCGGGTTCACGGCCCCCGAGGGCAAGACCATGGGCCACGCCGGCGCCATCGTGTCGGGCTCGGCGGGCACCGCCCAGGCCAAGAAGGAGGCCCTCGAGGCCGCCGGCGTCAAGGTCGGCAAGACGCCCTCCGAGACCGCCGACCTCATGCGCGAGATCATCGCGGGACTCTGACGACGCTCCCGTAGCAAGGGGGTGGATGCCATGGCATCCGCCCCCTTCGTCGTCTCGGCACGATGGGGTGCCACCCGGTCGGATGGATGCCGGTATCCGACCCCGGCCCGCACGCCGGGCCATACGCTGGAGGCATGCCGCTGACCGGAACGTACATCCCGTCCACGTCCGAATGGGCCCGCACCCAGGCCGAGCAGTACGAGGCCTCGGGCGGTACGGAGGCGAATCTGCTGCGCGGCGTGCCGATCATCGTGCTCACGACCGTCGGCGCCGTGTCGGGCGCGCTGCGCAAGACCGCGCTCATGCGGGTCGAGCACGAGGGCCGCTACGCCGTGGTCGCATCGAAGGGCGGCGCGCCGGATGAGCCCAAATGGGGCGAGAACATGCGCCGCCACCCCCACGTCGAGCTGCAGGACGGCGCGCTCAAGCGCGACTACACCGCGCGCGAGCTCAGTGGTGCCGAGCGCGCCGAATGGTGGCAGCGCGCGACCGCGGTGTGGCCCGACTACGACGCCTACCAGGCCAAGACCGACCGCCTCATCGCCGTGTTCGTGCTCGAGCCGTTCGACGCCTGAGCCACGCTCTTCCGGCACGCGGCAGGGGACACCGCGTGCGGTGCTACCTGCCGAGTAGGTCATCGACCGCCTGCGCGTACGCGGGCGTGCGGTAGTACTCGCTGTGCGTGCCCACCTCGACCATGTAGCCGGACAGGTCGAGCTCTTCGGCGACGCGATCGACGTCGTTGCCGAATCCGCGCGACGGATCGGCGCGCGCGGTGCTCACCGCCGGAAACCCCAGGTAGTCGGTTGGGCGCCACAGGCTCAGCCAGCCGACGCCGACCGGCAGGAGGCTTCCGGACAGCCGCCCGACCGGGTGCGGCGCCGAGATGGGCGCCGTCGTGCCGCCCTGGGCCAGGTAGTCCGCGCGCCACGGATCGGTGTCGCGCACGCGCGGGGCCAGGGCGGGCTGCGTGCCCAGCGCCTCGGGGCCGAGCAGCTCGGGCAGCATGCGCCCGAAGTAGGCGCGCAGCTGCACGCCGAACGTCAGCAGTGAGATGCGCCCCAGCGCCGGGCGGGTCGCGGGCGCGCTGGCCAGCAGTCCGAGCGCCGATAC
>JAEXHA010000080.1 GCA_023450335.1 Actinomycetes bacterium
GCGATCGTCACCGCGGCCGCGACCACCAGCCCGGCCGCCGCCAGCAGCGCGAGCACGGCGAACACCCAGAACGATGCCGACGCTGCCGCCGCGCCCACGCACGCGCTGTCGACGCCCAGACCGGTGCAGGTGGTGTGCCATGCCATCGCCGCGTGCGCGGAGGCCAGCAGTGTGGTCAGCAGCACGCCGGCCGCGAAGTGCAGTCGCGCCAGCACGGAGCTGCGGCGATTCGCCCAGAATCCAGGGTGGGCCAGCAGCGCTGTGGGGGCGGATTCGGCGCGGCCGGCCTCGGCCGTGCCGGGGGCGGTGTGCCCGGCCATGCCCGGCAGGACCTCGTACCGCAGCCGTGCGATCGCCGACAGGAGCCACAGGGCGCCCACCGCGGCCGCCGGCGCGAGGGCGAACAGGGCGAGCCGCTGCCCCGGACTCCACTGTGCCAGTGGTGCCACGAGGTCGGCGACCGGTGCGCACACTCCGGGGGAGGCCGCGCACTGCAGCGCACCGATGTCGATGGCGACGGCGGCCGCGGTGCACGTGAACAGCAGCGTCAGCAGCAACCCGAACAGCCGGGTCGCGGCGGCGAAGCGGCGCACCCCGCGCTCGTCGGCGCGAGCCGCAGGCAGCCGCCACGACCATTGCGCGGCGTTGGCGATGCTGAACGGCAGGATCATCGCGTAGAACACGCGCGCCACCGCGGCGGCAGCCACGCCCGCCGGCCCCGCACTGCCCAGGTCGGGGGTCGTGCGCACCATCCCGCCCCACGAGTACGCCTCGCGCACGATGCCCGGCGGCACATATCCGCGCTGCCCCTGCTCCAATGCCGACAGCGCCGCGGCGGTCGGGCGCCAGAAGCTGCCCAGCTTGTCGCCGGCCACGAGCTCGACGTCCTGCGGCCGCAGATCCAGCAGTGCCGGCGCGGTCGTGTTGTTCACCCCGTGCACCCGCAGCTCGAGCACCGCGGCGGGCGGCGGCGTCGCCGCGGCGTCGGGGCCCGTCTGCTCGGCCTGCATGGCCGTCATGCTAGCCGGGCGGGGCGTGCCGCGGCAGGTGTCTCCCGCGGGTGGGAGATGACGAAGGGGGTGGATGCCGTGGCATCCACCCCCGTGTTCCGTGTGATGTCAGCTGTGCCGCGCGACGGCAGCGGCTCAGCCCGTGTCAGCTGCCGACGAGCAGCTCGATCGGTCCGCGCGCGAAGTAGATCACGAAGCCGACGGCCACGATCCACAGCAGCGGGCTGACCGTCTTGGCCTTGCCCGACAGGGCGTGGACGACGACCCAGCTGATGAAGCCGGCCCCGATACCGTTGGCGATCGAGTAGGTCAGCGGCATGACGCTGACGGTGAGGAACACCGGCAGCAGCACGCGGAAGTCGGTGAGGTCGATGCTCTTGACCTGTGCCATCATCATCGCGCCGACGATCACCAGGGCGGCCCCGGCGACTTCGGTAGGCACGATCGAGGTGAGCGGTGTGAAGAACATCGCCAGCAGGAACAGCACACCGGTGACGACGTTGGCCAGGCCCGTGCGAGCGCCCTCGCCGATGCCCGAACCGGACTCGACGAACACCGTCGCCGACGACGACGAGGTCGCGCCACCGGCGATCGCGCCGACGCCCTCGACGACCAGCGCCGACTTGATGCGCGGGAAGTCACCCTTCTGGTCGGCCAGCCCCGCCTCCTTGGCCAGACCGGTCATGGTGCCCATCGCGTCGAAGAAGTTCGAGAACACGAGCGTGAACACGAGCATGACGAGCGTGACGATGCTGACCCGGCCCAGGTCGAAGCCGAAGTCGACGGCGCCGAGCAGGCTGAGATCGGGCACGCTGACCGGCGAGCCGTTGAGCGTGGGAACCGTCAGGCCCCATCCGCCGGGGTTGTCCACGGCGCGGCCCAGCGACCAGATCGCCTCGACGATCACCGACAGCACGGTGCCGACGACGAGGCCGATGAGCATGGCGCCCTTCACGCGCAGCGCGATGAGCACGCCCGTCAGCAGCAGCGTGATGAGGAACATGAGGGTGGGCACGGTCGCGACCGAGCCGCCCTGGCCGAGCCCGACCGGGGGTGAGCTCGCGCCGGTCGCGGTGACGAAGCCCGAGTTGACGAAACCGATGAAGGCGATGAAGAAGCCGATCGCGACGGTGATGGCGATCTTCAGCTGCACCGGTACCGCGTCGAAGATCATCTTGCGCAGCCCGGTGGCCGCCAGCAGCACGATGATCGCGCCGTTGATCATCACCAGTGCCATCGCCTCGGCCCAGGTGACCTCGCCGACGACGCTGAACGCCACGAACGCGTTGATGCCCAGACCGGCGGCGAACGCGAACGGCAGACGCGTGACGAGGCCGAACAGGATCGTCATGACGCCCGCGGTCAGCGCGGTGGCCGCGCCGACGGCGCCGAACGACAGCGTGCTGCCCTCGACATCGGCTGCACCGGTCAGGATGATCGGGTTCAGCACCACGATGTAGGCCATCGTGACGAAGGTGACGACACCACCGCGGACCTCCGCGCCGAGCGTGGAGCCGCGGCGGGTGATCTCGAAGAAGCTGTCGAACCTGCTGGTGGGGGTGGTCGAGTCGGGCTTCGGGCCGGCCGACGTGGATGTGCTCATGTATTCCTCCAGGAAGAAACGTAGCGGACCGGCGCCGGGCGCGCCCGCCGGACTGGTGGGGCTGCGATAGGTAGGGTCGAATCCGCATGAACCGCCTCCTCGTCACCCTGCTGGCCGCCCTCGACGCAGCGATCGCCGTCGCCGTCGGTCTCGTCGTGGTCGCCGCGCCCGCCACACTGCTGTGGGTGTTCGGCTTCGGCGGCACCGCCGACTGGAGCGCGCTGTGGCCGGCCGTGGTGCGGCTGTGGCAGTTCGGGCATTTCGTCCCGGTCGAGATCACCCTCAGTGAGCAGTACCTGACGGCGACGGGGATCCCCGCCGACGCGGCGTCCTTCGTGCTTTCGCTGGCGCCGACGGCGCTGGCCGCGTTCACCGCGATCTTCGCCGCCCGATCGGGTGCTCGTGCCGCCAAGGCGGGTGCGTGGCCCTTCGGGCTGACCGGCGGCGCCATCGTGGTGGTCGTCGCCGCCTCTGCGCTCGCGCTCACCTCGCGCATCGACGTCGCCGCCGTCGACACGGCCGCGGCCATCGTGTTGCCCGCCCTCGTCTACGTCGCTCCGGCGCTGGGCGGCGCCCTGGTGGGGGCATGGCGGCATGGTGACGACGGGTGGGTGGATGCCGCGCGCGCGGCCGTCGCCCGTCACGCCCACTGGGTGCACGTTCCCGCCGCGGCAGCGCGGGGCGCGGCAGGTGCCGTCGTCGGCGTCATCGGCGTCGCGGCGGTGTGCCTGGCAGCCGCCCTGCTCACACGCGGGGGAGCGATCGTGGGCCTCTACCAGTCGGCGCACCTCGACCTGCTGGGCGTCGTCGTCTTCTCGCTCGCGCAGCTGGCCTTCCTCCCGACGCTCGTGGTGTGGGCGGCGGCCTATATCGCGGGGCCCGGCTTCGCCATCGGCGCCGGCACCACTGTCTCTCCGGCGGGCACGAGTTTGGGCGTGGTGCCGGGCATTCCCGTCCTGGGCGCCGTCCCCGAGGCCGCCTCGAGTTGGCTGCTGCTGCTGGCCCTCGGCGTGGTCGGGGTCGGCGCTCTCGCCGGCGGCATCGCGCGCGGGCGCCTGACGGCCGGATCACCGCATGATGAGCCGATGGCCCCGCGCCTGGTGGTGCTCGGTCTGCTCGTGGCAGGAAGTGCGGCCGCGGCGGCGCTGCTGGCCGTACTCGCTTCGGGTGGCATCGGGCCCGGCCGGATGGCGACGGTGGGCCCGGCGGTCGGTCCGTTCGCGCTGGCCATCACCGTCGAGATCGGCATCGGGGCGGCCATCGTGCTGCTCTCGCCCCGGCTCGAACCGGCGCCCGAGG
>JAEXHA010000086.1 GCA_023450335.1 Actinomycetes bacterium
GCGCGCCGCGCGCGCCGCGCCCCGCGTCGGCCACGTTCTTGCCCGCCTCGGCGGCGAGTCCTCCGGCGCGGCGCAGGAGGCGCGCGGCAGAATGCTCGAAGGGGGCGCTGCCCGGACGCGGCTCGAGCTCGACGGGGAACTGCTCGGGTGGCACGCCGAAAGCGCGGCGTGCGCCGACGAGCACGCGACGTCCGAGGAGGTGGTTGCCTGCGCCGCCGACGGCTGCACCGATGCCGAAGGGGAGCGCCTTGCCGATGACGGACGCACCGCCCTTGGCGGCGAACTGCTTGATGAACATCGACTTCAGCCGGTCGACCAACGGGCCGACGGCGGCGCGGGGGAGCGACTTGGTCACCAGGTCGCCCCAGTACTTGTCGCGCCGTACGCCGGTGCCGGCCGCCTGCCGGGCGAGCTGACCGACCAGGTCGACCCCCTCCTTGCCGAGCATGAGCGTGAGTACGAGCGCCCGCGCGCGGTCGGGTTCATCGACCGGGATTCCGTGCAGTTCCGCGAGGGACTGGGCGAACAGCGTCGTCGCTTCGAGGAAGCCGACCGTCTCGACGCCGGAGAGCGCGAGGGTGACGCCCGTGCCGATGCCCGGCACCACCGCCGTGGCACCTACCGCGGCGCCGCCCGTGGTCACGGCAGTCAGGTAGCGTCGCTCGAGCATCCGGACGATCTGAGCGTTGCCGGCATCCGGATGCCGCAATCGGATGCTGCGCAAGTGCGCGATGACCGCGGGGCGCTGTATCGCGAGCACGCGGTCGAGCGCGCGAATGGCGCGCGGATGCTCGGCCGAGCCGACAGGCGGCAACCCGCCCGACCACGGAGCGTCGTCGGACAAGGAGTGGATGCGATGCACCTCGGCCATGTCAGCGACGATAGTCGGCGACGCTGGGGGAAAGGTCAGACGAACAGGTTCGCGCGTTCGAGGTCTTCCGCGAAGTCGACCTCGACCGCGTACAGGTCGGAGATGTCCATCGGCTCCAGCCGTACGCCGTTGTCGACGATGGCCAGCTCGAGGCCACGTTCGAAGTAGTCCTGGTCGTCGACACGAGCCAACTGTGCGATGAAGGCCTGCTTGTCGGCGCGCGAGATGTAGTTGATGCCGACGGCTTCGCCGATGCCGCCGACCACGGTCTTGGACAGCTCCTTGATGAAGCCCTCGGCATCCACCGTGTACTTGACCTCTTCGTCGCTGACCTTGGCCGTGTTGACGGTGACGAACGACTGGTCGCGCTCGATCAGGGCCACTGCCCGTCCCAGCACGCGCGGGTCGAAGACGACATCACCGTTCATCCACAGCACGCCGCCCTTGCCGGTCGCCTTCAGGGCGCGCAGCAGGCTCTTGGACGTGTTGGTCTGGTCGTAGCGATCGTTGTAGACGTAATGCGCGTCGGGGAACGCTTCGACGATGGTCTCGGCGCGGTAGCCGACGACCGTGGTGATGCGCGCGTCGCTGCCGAACGCGGCACGGATGTTCTGGTGCTGCTGCTGCATGATCGAGCGGCCGTCGCTGAGCTCGGTGAGAGGCTTGGGCAGGCTGCGTCCCAGGCGCGAGCCCATGCCGGCGGCAAGGATGACGGTCTGAAGGGTCACAAGTACTCCTGGGGGAAGGTGTTCACCGTCCGTTCGACGGGAAGACACTCCTTCGTGCCGCCCCAAGCGTAGCGAAAGCACCTGAAAGGGGGCAGAAAGCCGGGGTCCTGTTGTCGATTCGTGACAATCGCAACGTTTCGTCAGAACCAGCCTCACGCCGTGGCCGGAACCGCCCCGCTTGCTAGGTTGGAGGGCGTGACCCCGTCGTTGCCGCTGCCGCAGGAGGACCCGGATTCCGGGCCGCCCGACGACGGCGTCGCGCCGCCGCCGCTGCCCGCCGTCCCCGCCGCCGAGGCGGCCGCCAAGTTCACGCAGCACGCCCCCGCCGGGGAGGGGCGGAATGCGGATATCGTCGGCGACGACGTGGACCAGACCCGGCCGCGGCCGCCGACCGTCTTCGCCGTCCCGCCCCTGCCGCCCTTGCCGCGCCCGCCCGAGGACGCGGCCGACGGCGGCCGGCAGGGCGACGAGCTGCCAGCCCCGCAGATCTCTCCGTTCGCTCCGGAGTCGCGCACCGCCACGCCCGGCGCCGCGCGAGAGTTCCCACCGGCACCCCAACCCGAGGTCGGTCCGGCGCCGGAGCCGGAGGGTGCGGCACCGGTCGAGGCGGAGCCGGATGCCACGTGGGAGAGCGTGCCGGAATCGGCCGCCGAGGCGCCGGCCATCGCCGTGACCGAGCCCGACCCGCTGGCCGGCCTCCCGGTCATCGCACCGGCGAGCGAGGTACCCGCGCTGCGGCTACGCGGGCTGACGAAATCGTTCGGGCAGACCCGGGCGGTCGATGCGATCGACCTGGACATCCCTTCGGGGACCTTCTACGGCATCGTCGGCCCGAACGGTGCGGGCAAGACGACGACCCTCTCGATGGCCGCCGGTCTCCTCCGGCCGGACGGCGGCACCATCGAGATCAACGGCGTCGACCTTGCGCGAGACCCGCGCCGGGCCAAGCGGATGATGGGAATCCTCCCCGACCGCCTGCGTACCTTCGATCGGCTCACCGGTCGCCAACTGCTCTACTACTACGGCGCGCTGCGCGGGCTGCGCGGCGCCGTCGTCGACAGCCGCACCGCCGATCTGGCGCGCGCGTTCGACCTCACCGACGCGCTCGCGCGCCCCGTCTCGGACTACTCCGCCGGCATGACCAAGAAGGTGATGCTCGCCGGCGCCATGATCCATTCGCCGCGTCTGCTCGTGCTGGACGAGCCGTTCGAATCTGTCGACCCCGTCTCCAGCGCCGTCATCATCGACATCCTCCGCGCGTACGTGAATCACGGCGGCACGGTGGTGCTGTCCAGCCACGGCATGGAGCTGGTCGAGCGGGTGTGCTCGGGCGTGGCCGTCATCGTGGCAGGTCAGGTGCTCGCCGAGGGGTCCGTCGACCACGTGCGCGGCGAACTCACCCTCGAGCAGCGCTTCGTCGAGCTCGCGGGCGGTCTCAGCGACGTGGAGGGCCTGGAGTGGCTGCACACGTTCTCCGACTGAGATTCGACCTGTTCGTCGGTGCCCTGCGTGGCCGTGGCTGGGAGGTGGCGCGCCGCGTCGCGGCGTTCTGTGCTCTCGTGCTGCTGGCCGGGGCCGTCTGCATCGGGGTTCTCGCCCTCGCCGAGGCAACCGTCGATGTCGCCGCAGCCGTCACGATCTTCGCCGCCGCGGGAGTGGCGGCGGGTTTCCTCGTGGCGCCGCTGGTCGCCGGCGGGGACGACCCGCTCGATCCCCGCCGTTTCGTGGTGTTCGGACAGGATTCCCGCCGGCTGCTGCTCTCGCTGCTGCCGGCCGGCCTCATCAGCGCCTCCGCCCTCGCGCTGACCGCCGTGGCGGTGTGCATCGCCGTCATGTGGGCGCGCCACGGGGTGCCGATCGCCGCCGGTATCGCCGGCGGAGGCCTGTTCGCCCTCACCTGCCTCCTGCTGTCGAAGACCGCGATGGCCCTGGCGGCGCTCGTGCTGCGGCCCCGGCAGTCCCGCGAACTGACCGGCCTGTTCATCGTCGGCATCCTGATCGTCGTGATTCCCGCCGGCGTGTTCAGCGCGTCTCTGCAGTGGCACGACCGTGTGCCCTCGCAGTTGCGAGAAGTCGGTGACATCCTCGCGGTCACCCCGCTGAGCGCCGCGGCCGCGATCCCCGCGCGCGTCGCGATCGGCGCCTCGCCCGTGGCATCCATCATCGTGGCGGCGGCCACGATCGTCGGGCTGACCGGGCTGTGGGCGCTGCTGGCCGCGCGCCTGATCAGCACGACCGACCGGCCGCTGTCCGCACGCTCGCGCGGCGGGCTGGGCTGGTTCACCGTGACGCCAAGCACGGCCGGCGGCGCCATCGCTGCGCGCAGCCTCACCTACTGGCTGCGCGATTCCCGATACATCGCGAACCTGGTGGCGGTGCCGGTCGCGGGGTTGCTGGTGACGGTCCCGCTGCTGGTGGTGGGGGTGCCGCTGTCGATCGTCGCCCTGGTGCCGGCGCCGCTGATGGCCCTGTTCTTCGGCTGGATCGCCCACAACGACCTCGCTTACGATTCGACCGCACTGTGGATGCACCTGGCCAGCGGCGTGCGCGGCACCGCCGATCGGGTCGGGCGTCTCGTGCCGGTGCTGCTGATCGCTGTCCCCGTGCTGGCCGTCGCCGTGCCGGTGGCCATCGCCGTGCATGGGCGGTGGTCGCTGCTGCCGGCCTTGGCCGGAGTGTGCGCCAGTCTGTTCCTGAGTGGCCTCGGCCTCTCGTCGATCTCGTCGGCCGCCGCACCCTACGCCGTGTCGCGGCCGGGCGACGGGCCCTTCCAGCAGCCGCAGCGCACCGGTGGGGGCCTGGCGCAGGGCGCGGTCCTGGCCGGCGCGATCGTGCTGAGTGGCCCCGCCCTGTGGTGGGCATGGCGCAGCATCTCGCAGAGCACGTCGTGGGCGTGGACCGCCCTGTGGGGCGGTGTCGGCATCGGCCTGGCAGTGCTGCTGCTGGGCGTGATGATCGGCGCCGGCATCTTCCGCCGCCGGGGCAGCCGCCTCATGGAGTTCGCAGAGTCGACATGACGCGGGCCGCCGCCCCGGCGACCGACGACGCGACTACACTCAGCGGCATGAGCACGCCACTGGACAGCCCCGATCAGGGCGGCACCACCACCCTCGACCGCGAGCTCGAAGAGCTTCTGCGCGAAGAGGGCATCGAGCCGGGTGACCACGAGCGCTTCTCGCACTACGTCAAGAAGGACAAGATCCTCGAGTCGGCGCTCACCGGCAAGCCGGTGCGCGCCCTGTGCGGCAAGAAATGGACCCCCGGGCGCGACCCGGAGAAGTTTCCGGTGTGCCCCACGTGCAAGGAGATCTACGACTCGATGATGGGCTAACCCGATACGGCCGCGTCGACGAAGACCGTCGGCAGTGCCGGATCGGAGCGGCTGAGCGCGAGGGCGCGCACGGGCAGCTCCTCACGCACCCGCAGGTGATGGGCGCGTGCGGCGCCGACACCGTCGACGCCGGTGGCGCCGTCATCGATGACGCCACGGTCGACGATCGCGACCTGCAGGGCCCGCGCCTCGGGATGGTCGGTGGCGTCCGGCAACGTTTCGAAGCCATCGGCGACGACGATCAGCTCGCTGGTGGCCGTGCCGTGCTCGAACGTGCGGAACGCGGCCTTGCGGCCACCCCGGCTCGCCTTGTCCGCCGAGCTCTTGGCCACGGCCACCCACGAGCCGTCGGGCGCCTCGCGCGCCACGAGCTTGTAGACCATGCCTGCCGTCGGAGCACCCGATCCGGTGACCACCGACGTGCCCACGCCGTACGCGTCGACGGGTGATGCGGCCAAGGCGGCGATCGAGAACTCGTCGAGGTCGCTGGTGACGGTGATCTGCGTGTTCGTCGCGCCGAGCTGGTCGAGCTGTGCGCGTACCTGTGCGGCGACCGTCGGCAGATCGCCGGAGTCGAGCCGCACGCCGCCCAGTCCCGTGCCGGCGACGGCGATCGCGGTGGCGACCCCGCGCTCGATGTCGTACGTGTCGACGAGCAAGGTGGTGTCCAGACCCAGGGCGTCCACCTGCGAGCGGAACGCGTCTTCCTCCGTCTCGTGCAGCAGGGTCCACGAGTGGGCGGCGGTGCCCATGGTGGGCACGCCCCAGCGGCGACCCGCCTCAAGGTTGCTGGTCGCGCCGAAACCGGCGATGTACGCGGCGCGTGCGGCCGCGACGGCCGATCGCTCGGCGGCGCGGCGTGAGCCCATCTCGGCCAGCGGCCGGTCGCCGGCGGCGATGCTCATGCGAGCGGCGGCGGCCGCGACCGCGGAGTCGTGGTTGAGGATGCTGAGGGCGAGGGTCTCGAGGATCACGGCTTCGGCGAAGGTTCCCTCGACGGTGACGATGGGGGAGCCGGGGAAGTAGAGCTCGCCCTCGCGGTACGCGGTGATGGTGCCGGTGAACCGATAGTTCTCGAGGAAGGCGAGGGTCGGCGCATCGACGACGCGGTTGTCGCGCAGGTACCGCAGTTCGTCGTCACCGAAGCGGAACGCCCGCAGCTGCTCCAGCAGGCGACCGGTGCCGGCGACGACTCCGAACCGGCGGGCGCCGGGCAGCCGTCGCGCGAAGAGCTCGAAGATGCACCGGCGCTGAGCCGTACCATCGCGCAGCGCGGCGTCGATCATCGTCAACTCGTACCGGTCTGTCAGCAGTGCGGTGCTGGAGGCGTCGCTCATGCGATCAGCGTACTGACCCCGGGGTAGGGTGGGACACCGTGGATGATGCGCCGATCGGGATCTTCGACTCCGGGGTCGGTGGACTCACCGTGGCCCGTGCCGTCTCGCAGCTGCTGCCGCGCGAGTCGATCACCTACATCGGCGATACCGCGCACTCGCCCTACGGCCCCAAGCCGATCGCAGACGTCCGCCGCTACGGGCTCGAGGTGCTCGACACGCTCGTCGACCAGGGTGTGAAGATGCTCGTGATCGCCTGCAACACCGCGTCGGCCGCGATGCTGCGCGACGCCCGGGAGCGATATGCCGTACCGGTCGTCGAGGTGATCGGGCCCGCCGTCCGCACGGCGATGTCGACGACGCGCAACGGCCGCATCGGGGTCATCGGCACCGCCGGCACGATCGGCTCGGGCGTGTATCAGGACATGCTCGGGGTCAACGAGAAGCTCACCGTGTTCGCGCAGGCGTGCCCGCGCTTCGTCGAATTCGTGGAGGCCGGCATCACCGGGTCGCCCGAGGTACTCACCGTCGCCGAGGAGTACCTCGCCCCGCTGCGCCACGCGGGGGTGGACACCCTCGTGCTGGGGTGCACCCACTACCCGTTCCTCGAAGGCGCCATCAGCTACGTGATGGGACCCGATGTCTCGCTCGTGGCCAGCGACACCGAGACCGCGAAGGATGTGTACCGCCAGCTGGTCTCGCGCGACCTGCTCGCCGGCGCCGACGCCACCGCCACCCACGTGTACGAGGCGACCGGCGATTCCGCCGCCGACTTCCTCGCCCTGGCAGACCGGCTCATCGGCCGCGGCGTGGACGCCGTGCGACTGGTGCAGACCGGCGCCATCGACCTACCGAAGGGAACTGCCCCATGACCGACATCACCCGTGCCGACGGGCGCACTGCCGACCAGCTGCGTCCCATCACGATCGAGCGCAACTGGAGCGCACAGGCGGAAGGGTCGGCCCTGATCTCGTTCGGCGGCACGAAGGTGCTGTGCACTGCGTCGTTCACCGGCGGCGTGCCGCGGTGGCTGACCGGCAAGGGCAAGGGGTGGGTCACCGCCGAGTACGCGATGCTGCCGCGGGCGACCAACACCCGCAACGACCGCGAGTCGATCAAGGGTCGGGTGGGCGGCCGCACGCACGAGATCTCGCGGCTGATCGGCCGCGCGCTGCGCGCGGTCGTCGACACCAAGGCGCTGGGTGAGAACACCATCGTCATCGACTGCGATGTGCTGCAGGCCGATGGCGGCACGCGCACCGCCGCGATCACCGGCGCGTACGTCGCTCTCGCCGACGCCATCGAGTGGGGCCGGGG
The DNA here is from genome assembly GCA_023450335.1 of Actinomycetes bacterium. GTDB lineage: Bacteria > Actinomycetota > Actinomycetes > Actinomycetales > Microbacteriaceae > Microbacterium. Next base: position 7,582 of record JAEXHA010000086.1, read on the forward strand.
CCGCGGCCACATCGGCAAGAACTCCCGCGTGCTCATCGATTCGGTGGCCGCGGTGTCGGTCGGCATCGTCGACCAGGCGCCGCTGCTGGACCTCGCCTACGTCGAGGACGTGCGCGCCGAGACGGACATGAACCTGGTCGTGACCGGTCGGGGCCTGTTCGTCGAGGTGCAGGGCACCGCCGAGGGCGCGCCGTTCGACAAGCGCGAGCTCGACGCGCTGCTCGAGCTCGGGCTGGGTGGCTGTGCGACCCTCCGCGACCTGCAGGCTGCCGCGCTGGAGGCATGATCCGATGGCCTCGCGCATCGTCCTGGCGACCCACAACCCGCACAAGGTGACGGAGTTCGGCCAGATCGTGGCCGCCGTCCGCCCCGGCCTGGAGGTGATCGCCTACGACGGCCCCGAACCGGTCGAAGACGGCGTGACCTTCGCGCAGAACGCGCTCATCAAAGCCCGCGCGGCCGCCGCCCACACCGGTCTGCCCGCGCTGGCCGACGACTCCGGCATCCGCGTGGACGTGCTCGGCGGGGCGCCGGGAGTGTTCTCGGCGTACTGGGCCGGGCACCGCAAGGACGACCGCGCCAACCTCGACTTGCTGCTGGATCAGCTCAGCGACATCGCCGACCCGCACCGCGGTGCGCAGTTCGTCTCGACGATCGCGCTGGTGGTGCCCGGCGGTGGCGAGCACACGGTCGAGGGCGTGTGGCCGGGCCGGGTGGCCCTCGCTCCGGTCGGGGAGAACGGATTCGGGTACGATCCCGTGTTCATTCCGGACGGGCAGGACGGCCCCGAGCGCACCTCGGCCGAGTTCTCCCCGGCTGAGAAGAACGCGCTCTCCCACCGCGCCCGCGCGTTCGTCGCGCTGGCGCCCCTGCTGGCCCACGTGGACTGATAACCACGATCATTCCCGATTGGGCCGCCGGGGCCGGTGCGACGGGGGAAGCACCGTAGCCTCGAAGCATGCACGATCATGCGCCCACCGGCATCCGCTCGGCGAGCAATCGCCGCCTGCTGGCGATCTCTCTGGCGCTGACGGTCACCGTCATGATCGTGCAGATCGTCGGTGCGGTGCTGTCGGGTTCGCTGGCGCTGCTGGCGGACGCGGCGCACATGTTCACCGACAGCTCGGCGCTCGTGATCGCGCTGGTCGCCAGCATCGTCGCGGCGCGACCGCCCGACGCGCGCAACACCTACGGATACCAGCGTGCGGAGGTGTTCGGTGCGCTGCTGAACGCCGTCATCCTCGTCGTGCTGTGCACGGTCATCGCCGTGGAGGGCATCGGACGCCTCCTCGAACCGGCCGACATCGAGGTCGACGGCGGACTCATGCTCGTCGTGGCCGCAATCGGCATGGCCGCCAACGCCGTGTCGCTCTACCTGCTCAGCGCTGCGCAGCGCACCAGCCTCAACGTGCGCGGCGCCTACCTCGAGGTGCTCGGCGACCTCATCGGCTCGGCGGTCGTGATCGTCGCGGCGATCGTCATCGCCGTCACAGGGTGGATGCCGGCGGACGCACTGGCGTCGCTGGCCATCGCCGTGATGATCGTGCCCCGGGCGATCGCGCTGCTGCGTGAGGTCGTGTCGGTGCTGGCCGAGCGGGCGCCGCGCGGCACCGATGTCGGGCAGATCCGCGCACACATCCTCGGTGCGGCGGGGGTCGTCGACGCGCACGACATCCACGTCTGGCAGCTCACGCGCGGGGCGCCGGTGTTCACGGCGCATGTGGTCGTCGACGACGCCGTATTCGGGCAGGGGCGCACCGCTGAGCTGTTGGGCGAGTTGCAGGGATGCCTGGCCGCGCATTTCGACGTGGAGCACTCCACCTTCCAGCTCGAGCCGGCCGGCCACAGCGACCATGACGCGCACGACTGAGCGGGGCTCAGCCCTCCCGGCGCACGTCCGCGGGTGACACGTCGCTGCGGAGCCCCCGCCAACGGGCGTGACGCAGCGTGCCCCCGGGCGTGAACTCTCCGAACTCGACCTCGGCGACCAGCTCGGGGCGCACCCACCGGGCGTCGCCGGCATCGGCAGCCGGAACGCCGACGAAGGGGTTGCGGTCCGAACGCAGCGGGTGCAGCAGCGCCTGCAGCCGACCCAGCGTCGCCTGCGAGAACCCCGAACCCACCCGGCCCACGTACTCGAGCCCGTCGGCGCCGGGAATGCCCAGCAGCAGAGAACCGATCGACCCCGTCCGGCCGCCCTTGCCGGGGCGGATGCCGCCGATCACCACGGACTGCGTCTGCGTCAGCTTGACCTTGAGCCACTGCTCGCTGCGGATGCCGGGACGGTAGATCGAGCGCGGGTCCTTCACCACCACACCCTCCAGCCGCAACTCCCGGGCGGCCGCCAGCGCGGCGTCCAGGTCATCGGTCACCGGCGGCACCGTGAGCGGTGGGGCCGCGGCGGCGGTGACCTGCTCGAGCAGGGCGCGTCGCTGGTCCAGCGGCCGGCCGGTGGCTTCGACACCGGCGGCGGCGAGCAGGTCGAACACGAAGTAGGCGACCGGCACCCGCGTGCTCTCGCGGGCGATGTCGCCTGCACCGGTCAGATGCATGCGTCGCTGGAGGCGGTGGAAGCTGGGCCGGCCCGCCTCGTCGAGGGCGACGAGCTCGCCGTCGAGCATCACCGGTTCGTCGCCGAGTCCCAGGTCGACGCCGTCGGTCAGCTCGGGGTAGCGCGCCGTGATGTCGGTGCCGCTGCGGGCGCGCAGGCGCAACCGGGTTCCGTCCCACAACCCCAGCGCCCGCACACCGTCCCATTTGAACTCGACCCACGGCGTCTGACCCCAACGTGCCGCGGCGCGTGCGGCTTCGGCGGGGGTGGCGTTGGTCGACAGCATCGCCGCGGGCGCCGTGGCCAGGGTGGTCGGCGCCGGTGCGGCGG
>JAEXHA010000127.1 GCA_023450335.1 Actinomycetes bacterium
CGCGAGGAGCTCTCGGAACAGGAGGCCATGGAGCGGCTGGCGGCGTACAGCTTCTTCGCCCGGCTGCTCGACGAGTGCGAGGTCGTGACCGCAGAGTCAACGGGCGACTGATGTGCGCCCACGTTCCCGGGCCAGGCCGTGCGCGCCCGGTGTTGTCGTACCGGGAGCGCGTGGGTAGGCCGGTGCTGCGTCGAGATCTCACGTGACGAGGCGGCGGCGCCGATGACATGTCGTGGACTGGGACAGGGACCCGTTGTGGTTGTCGACCGCGGAGGCGGCTCGCCTGCTCGGCGTCGCTGCGCGCACGGTGTACGGGTTCATCAACGACGGCTCGCTGCCCGCATACCGGATGGGCCGCAAGATCCAAGTGCTCGCAGCCGATGTCGACGCGTTCATCGAGGGAGCTCGGATCGAACCTGGCTCGCTCGCGTCGGCGCCGCGATGACCGCCCTGCTGCAGACGCTGTCAGCTATCCGGGCCCGTCCGGGCGCACGCCCGCAGCGCGGTCAGGCCCAGCTGCTCGGCGGAGGAAGCGTTAGAGGTTCAACATCCAGCGCGAGAGGCGCCTGTGGTAGGTCTCCCTCGACGTTGAGTAGGCCGTCCGCGGCTAGCTCGCGAATGGTGGTGTCCACGAGGTTCGACGGACCGTCGTGGTACTGGATCGGGCAGCCGAGGAGTGGGGTGAACAGCGAGACGTAGGTAAGCCACCGCTCTCCCGGGCGAGACGGATCCAGCGCCGACGACAACAACCCGCACAGGCCAGCGGAGTCGGTGCGGAACGGACCACCGCTCACGCCGTGCGGCCCGGGTGCGTCGCAGTCGAACATCGGGGCGGTCGGATCCAGCGGATGGCCTCGCCTGCCGTGCCCGCCGGGTAGCACCTCGAGAACGTTGCCGGCGGTGGCGTGAAGTGACCGGGAGAAGCCTGCGGTGAGGCCCGCAGCGCCGAGCTGCACGTTCCCGCCGGCCAGGTGGGGAGCGGGGTATCCGAACCCGTAGCACCACTCGCTAACCACGGGCTGCTGAAACGAGATCGCCAGGCTCATGGGGGTGAACGTCACGCCTGGTGAGTCGACCTCGTACAGCTGAAGTAGAGCGAGGTCAGTATCCGGCACGCGAGTCACCCGGTACACGGGCACCGGGCCGCCGAGGCACCGCCCGTCGGGGAGCTGCTGGTCCGTCTCCAGCATCACAGCGAGCTGACACGTGCCTTGTACGAGAGCGGAGCCGTTGGTGCGAACGTACTTCTCGATGTTGTGCCAGGCCGTGAGGGCTAGGGAGAGCCTCGTTGAGATGCAGAACGCTGTAGCGAAAGGCTCCAGCCATCCGTTCGCGAACCCGACTACCGGAAGGACCGCCTGCTGCACAGTGCTGTACGACGGATCGACTTGTTCGATGCCCGGCTCGGCGAACTGCGTCGTGTAGATCGGCAGGGGCGAGTTGGGAGGGGGTGACGCGTTCACTCGGGCGATGGTACGGCCGGCTGCGCCCGCGCCGGGTGGGAGTCCGGGCCTGCAGCAGCGCTGACCATCCACCACCGAGCGTGCCGCGGCGGCCGAGTCGAACTCCTGGGCGACGAGCTCCTCGCAGCCGGTGAGTTTCGCGTAGCGCTCGAGCAGGTCGAACGGCGAGTCTCCGTTCAAGCCCACCCCGGCCAACCACATCGGGATGTTGTGCACCAGATCGACGACCTTGGCGGCGTGATCCAGCAGCTCGATGCTCGGCGACGACATCAAGCAGATCCGGCGCACCTCGGAGAGCTGCCGCTCCGCGAACGCAGCGACCACACGGTTCTCGTCCATGCCTCAGTCTCGGAACGATCGGAGATCATGTGAGCGACGCCTTCCCAGATGTCGAGCCTTGGACCGACCTCGACGATGACCGGCTGCTGACACAGACACTGAAGGCACGAAGCCTCCATCCCCACCTCGTGCAGATGAACCAGGAGGAACTTGAGCGATGGGTGTCGGCCGCGAGGCCCTCTCAGATCCTGTCGTTCGTCGACTGCGCATCCGACGGTCTCAGCGGGACAGAGCGTGGCCTGGTCCAGTTCGGCTATGCCGAGCTTGTGCACTGCCGGCCGGAGGTCAGCACGAGGCGTGTAGCCCATGTAGCCCACCACTTCCTCCACCAGCACAACGTCGACCCAGGCGTCGTAGAAGTGGAACGCCTCGAGCCGAAGAGCTGGGCTACGACGCTCGACGCGGCCGGGAAAGCGCCCAACGACCCACTCCGGGCGGCCAAGTGGTACATGGATGTGCAGCAACCGCCGGTTGGCCACATGGCCGGCGCCGACGGGCTTCCACCTTGGTGACCTGGCGACGTCGGTCCTGGCCGTCCTCGAGCCACCGCTGAACATCGACAAGGTGCGGACCCAGTGGCGAGCACAGGTGCAAGCCGCGAGGAAGCGGATGGCAGACGACGCGAGGCGGTGGTCGCCGCCTGCCTGACCGGTCGATCAGCTGTGTGATAGCGGCGACGCCCTTCTCCGCGGCGCCACAGGTAGGTTTCAACGGCTCTGCGAGGATCCGGTGATGGTCGATGACCTCCTGGCCGAACTCGAGCGCTCCTCACGGCACCGTTTGGCCGACCTGCCGACCTGCGGGCTCGAACCACGAACCGGCATCTACGCCCTGTGGTACGGGCGAGGCCTGCTCTACGTCGGCGTGTCGAGGCAGGATCCGGGCGGCCACCACGAACCCCCAGGCGCGCGGTGTGCCGGGCCGCCTCAACGCCTAACGGCTCGCGCGGCTGGGCAACGACTTCACGCTCGCGGTCGCGTTCCGGTTCGTCGTCCCACACCTCAGCACCGAGCAGTTGGAGGCCTTGAGCGACGGTCGCCTCGGCGCGAGGGACGTCGCGGTGTTGGTGAAGACGTGGCTGCACGACAACGTCGAGTTCTCCGCTGTGCTGGTCGACGGCACCACCACGCTTACCGCCGAGACGGTCGCCCGGCGCAGCGGGCTGCCGGCCACCGGGCCGCCGATGATGGACCCGCTCTGACCAGCGCAGGGCAGACCCGCTGAACTTGGCGCGGCCAGCCGCCTGGTGCGTCGGCGGGTCGGTACGTTGGAGGTCGAGGGGGAACACATGGGCGACGGCGCGGACCTCGAGAAGCTCGCCGAGCGTGCGAGAAGCTCCTCACCGACGACCTGCGGACGCCGTCGGGGTACCCGGGCAGCCTGGCGCTGTGCGTGATCGAGTTCCCTCGCCAGACCTGGTGCTCGTGGGGGCGACTCGCTGACTCGATGGACGTGCTCGTCCGCCTGCGTGTCGAGTGGCGGCACCGACATCTACAC
>JAEXHA010000141.1 GCA_023450335.1 Actinomycetes bacterium
GCGCCTGGGTGGCGATCGGGGTGGGGCTGCTGGTGGTCGGCGCGGTCGCGGGAGCCATCGCGGGCATCGCACGACTGCCCTCGCAGGGTCTGCTCGACCCCGAAGCGGCCGGACCGGACGGCGGCCGTGCACTCGTTCAGATCCTCCGCGCGCAGGGCGTCGACGTCACCGTCGCCCGCAACCTCGATGCGGCGGTCACCGCAGCCGGTGCCGACACGACGCTCGTGATCACCGACGCGACGGTGCTCGAGGACGCCGACCTCACAGCGCTGGCCGGCACCGCCGGCGATGTCGTGCTCGTCGACCCCCGCGCGCGCGATCTGCGGATCCTCCTCGACGGCGCCGCACCCGACGGCATCGGTGACGGAGCCGCCGAACCTGCGTGCACGCTGGCCGAAGCCCGGCGCGCGGGTCCGATCGCTCCCGGGCCGGTCTTCACCGCGCCGGCCGGAGTGACGGCCTGCTATCGGTCGGGCAGCGGGTACGGCCTGCTCGTGCGCGAGACCGAAGCCGGACGCATCGCCGCCGTCGACGGCACCGCCCTTTTCGTCAACGAGCACCTGGCCACGGCCGGCAACGCCGCCCTGGCGCTGGGGCTCATGGGCCGTCACGCTGACCTCGTCTGGTACCTGCCCGACCCCCTCGCCGACGGGGACGGGCCTCCCGCCACGATCGGCACCCTCACCCCCGACTGGGTGACCCCCGCGATCGCGCTCGCGGTGCTGGCAGCCGTGGTGGCGGCGGTGTGGCGGGGACGCCGGTTCGGCCCGCTCGTGGCCGAGACGCTGCCGGTGACCGTCCGCGGCGCCGAGACGACGGCCGGCCGCGCGCGCCTCTACGCCCGCGCCGGTGATCCGGGGCATGCCCTCGACGCACTCCGCATCGCCGCGTTGCAGCGGCTGGCCCACCGCCTGGGGCTGGGCCCGGCGGCATCCGCCCGCGAGATCTCCGACGCGGTCGCGGCCCGCGCCGGCGTCGACCCGCGCACCGCCGCCGAGATCCTCATCGACCGCGTGCCCCAGACCGACCGTGAGCTGGTCGATCTGTCCGACCGCCTCTACGACATCGAACGCGCCGCCACCCCCACCGAAAGGATCCGCCCGTGACCTCGGAGCCCCCTGTCCCTCCTGTCGACGACGATCAGCTGCGTGAGGCCATGAACCGTGTGCGGATGGAAGTCGGCAAGGCCGTGGTCGGCCAGGACGGCGCCGTCACCGGTCTGCTGATCGCGCTGCTGGCCCGCGGCCACGTGCTGCTGGAAGGCGTGCCGGGCGTGGCCAAGACCCTGCTCGTGCGCGCGTTCAGCCGCGCCATCGGCCTGGACACCACCCGCGTCCAGTTCACGCCCGACCTGATGCCGGGCGATGTGACCGGATCACTCGTGTACGACGCGCGGGCCGGTGAGTTCGAGTTCCGCGACGGGCCGGTGTTCACCCACGTGCTGCTGGCCGACGAGATCAACCGCACGCCGCCCAAGACCCAGGCGGCGCTGCTGGAGGCCATGGAGGAGCGCCAGGTCTCTGCCGATGGCGTATCGCGGCCGCTGCCTGACCCGTTCCTGGTGGCCGCGACGCAGAACCCTGTCGAGCACGAGGGCACGTACACGCTGCCCGAGGCGCAGCTGGACCGCTTCCTGCTCAAGCTTGTCGTCGACGTGCCCGACCGTGACGCCGAGGTGGCGGTGCTCCGTCGCCACGCGAGCGGCTTCAGCCCGCGCGATCTCGCTGCGGCGGGGGTGGATGCCGTGGTCGACGCCGCGCAGATCCACGCGGCCCAGCGCGCGGCGGCAGCGGTGACCGTCTCGGACGACGTTCTCGGCTACGTGGTCGACCTCGCTCGCGCGACCCGCCAGTCGCCGTCGGTGCAGTTGGGCGCCAGCCCGCGCGCAGCGACCGCGCTGCTGGCGACGGCGGGCGCCTGGGCCTGGCTGGGCGGCTACCCGGCGATCACGCCCGACCACGTCCAGACGATGCTCGTGCCCACGTGGCGGCACCGTCTGCGGCTGCGCCCCGAGGCCGAGCTGGAGGCCGTGTCCGTCGACGCGATCCTGGCGTCGGTACGGCAGCAGACGCGCGTGCCGGTCTGATGTTCGTCTCCGGACGCCTCGCGCTTGTGGTGGGCCTCGGGATCGTCCCGGTCATCGTCCTGTCGGCGACCGGCCTTCCGGCCTGGGGCGTGGTCGGAATGTGGGCCCTGGCCTGCGCGGTCGCCGCCACCGTCGACACCGCCCTGGCGGCCGACCCACGCCGGGTGGACGTGCAGCGCCGGATTCCGGCGCGCGCGTTGCGCGACCAGCCCCTCGAGACGACCCTCCTGCTGCGCAACACCGGCATCCACCGCCTGCGCGGACACGTGCGCGATGCCTGGCAGCCCACCGCCGGAGCCGGCGCCGACCGGATCCGCATCGACCTGCCCGCGGGCGAACGACGTGCCGTGCCGGTGTCGCTGCACCCCCGGCGGCGCGGCGAACTGCGCAGTCCGTTCGTCGTCGTCCGCTCGTCCGGGCCACTGGGGCTCGCCGGGCGCCAGGCGCGCATCGACGCCGCCGGAGCGGTGCGGGTATTGCCGCCGTTCACGGCACGCCGGCATCTGCCGTCGCGGCTGGCGCGGCTTCGTGAGCTCGACGGCAACACGAGCGTGCTGGTGCGCGGTCAGGGCACCGAGTTCGACAGCCTGCGCGAGTACGTGCGCGGCGACGACGTGCGATCCATCGACTGGCGCGCCACGGCCCGCTCGACCACGACGATGCTGCGCACCTGGCGTCCTGAACGCGACCGCCACGTCGTGATCGTGATCGACACGGGCCGCACCTCGGCCACGCGCGTCGGCGACGGCGTGCGACTGGATGCGGCGATGGAGGCGGCGCTGCTGCTGGCCGCGCTGGCGGCGCGCGCGGGCGACCACGTGCATCTGGTGATGTTCGACCGTGTCCTGCGCGCACGCGTGACGCGGGTGGCCGGCACGGCGCTGCTGCCGGCCATGGTCGACGCCATGGCGCCGGTGGAGCCGCAGTTGCTCGACACCGATTGGGGTGAGGTCACCGCCCAGGTGCGCCGGCTCACGACACGCCCGTCATTGGTGGTCGTGCTCACGGCGCAGGACGCGCCGGAGGCGGCGCGCGGCTTCCTCGGGTCGCTGCCGGGTCTGACCGCCCGCACCCAGGTGGTCGTCGGCAGCGTCACGGCGGCCGACTCGGCCCCACCGCGGCCGAAGGATGCGGCGGGGGTGTACGCGCAGGCGGCGGCCGCCCGTGCCGATGC
>JAEXHA010000143.1 GCA_023450335.1 Actinomycetes bacterium
ACCGAAGGGACCTCCCCATGACCGAACGCGTCGTGCTTCTCGACGACGCCGGCCGGCCGATCGGCACTGCCGACAAGGCCACCGTGCACACCGCCACCACGCCGCTGCACCTCGCCTTCTCGTGCCACGTCCGCAATCGGCGCGGGCAGGTGCTGGTCACCCGCCGTGCGCTGAGCAAGCCGACGTGGCCGGGCGTGTGGACCAACGCGTTCTGCGGGCATCCCGGCCCGGGGGAGGACCCCGAGGCGGCGATCGCCCGCCGCGCGCACACCGAACTGGGTATCAAGGTGCGCGACATCGCACCGCTCCTGCCCGACTTCCGCTACGAGGCGGTCGACGCTTCCGGCATCCGCGAGAACGAGGTCTGCCCCGTCTACACGGCGGTCACCGACGATGAACCGCGGCCGCACCCCGACGAAGTCGCCGAGTACCGGTGGGCCGACGCCGACGACCTGGCCGCCGCACTCGCACACGCGCCGTGGGCGTTCAGCCCGTGGCTGGTCTGGCAGGATGAACAGCTCCGCACGCGGGGCCTGACGACAGGAGGGATGCAGTGACCATCGCCATCGCCCACCGCGAGCGCAGCTCCGGCGTCGACCACTCGACGCTCGACACCCGGCTGCGCGGCCTGCTCGCCGACCTCCGCGAGCGCGCGAGCATCCACCATCCGCGCTTCGAGGAGATGAGCGCCGTCATCGCGCGGCTCACCCTCGGCGGCAAGAAACTGCGCCCCGCCGTGTTCAGCGCCGCACTGCGCGGCCTCACCGGAGACGATGCCGCCGCAACCGGCCGCGACGCGGTCGACATCGCCTGCGCACTCGAACTGCTGCACGTCGCGCTGGTCATCCATGACGATGTGATCGACAGTGACAGCGTCCGCCGCGGGGAGCCGAACGTATCCGGCCAGGCCCGGGATGCCGCGATCGCCCTCGGCGCCTCGGCGGCGAGCGCCGAAGGCTTCGGCCGCGCGGCGGGGATCATCGCCGGCGATCTGCTGCTCAGCTCTGCGCTCTCGCTCGTGGCGACGACGGAATTCGATGCGCCGACGCGCCGGGCGCTGATCACCCTGTTCGAGCAGACGATCTTCGCGTCGGCCGCCGGTGAGCACGCCGACGTCTGGTTCAGCCTCGGGCTCGAAGAGGCTGACGCGACGCGGCTGCTGCGCACGATCGAGCTGAAGACGGCGTGCTACTCGTTCCAAGCGCCGCTGGAGGCGGCGGCGATCCTGGCGGGCTGCGACGCCGACACCGTGCGACGTCTGCGGGGCATCGGCTGCGGCCTCGGCATCGTCTACCAGTTGCGCGACGACGTGCTCGGGGTCTTCGGGTCGACGGATGCCACGGGAAAGACCGTCAGCGGCGATCTCCGTGAGGGGACCCAGACCCTCCTGGTCGCCCTGGCCCGCGACACCCCGCAATGGCAGGCCGTCGCGCACCGGTTCGGGGCCGCCGACCTCGACGAGGCCGACGCCGAGGCGTTGCGCGCGGCGCTGGACGACAGCGGCGCGCGCGAGCGCGTGGAACGGGCAATCGAGGCCGAGTGCGCGGTCGTGCGCCGCCGCATCAGCCGCGGCCGCTTTCCTGCGGAGATGACCGGATTCCTGCTCGACCTGCTCGAGCGCTGCGCGGAGCGGGACCGATGAGCGCGGTGTCCGCCCCTCCGGTCGATGAGGTCGGGCTGCGCCGATACGATGCGGCCGCGGTCGCCGCCGCCGCCCTGGTGCTGCGGCGCTACTCCACCTCGTTCGGCCTGGCTACCCGCCTCCTGGCCCGGCCGATGCGCCCGCACATCGCCGCCGTGTACGGCCTCGTGCGCGTCGCCGACGAGATCGTCGACGGGCCGGCGGCGGCGGCGGGACTCGACGCCGAGCGCCGGCGCGAGCTGCTCGACCGGCTCGAAGAGGATGTCCGAGCCGTGCGCGGCGGCGGCTACAGCGCCAACCTCATCGTGCACGCATTCGGGCGTACGGCCGACCGCTTCGGCATCGGCGACGACCTGACCGTGCCCTTTTTCGCATCGATGCGTGCCGACCTCTCGCTCACGAGCTGCACGCCCGAGGAGTTCGACCGGTACGTGTACGGATCGGCGGAGGTCATCGGCCTCATGTGCCTGCGTGTGTTCACCGGCGTCGAACCGTACTCCGGTCCGGACGCCGCAGCGCGGACAGCGCGCCTGGAAGCGGGAGCGCGCCGGCTGGGTGCGGCGTTCCAGAAGATCAACTTCCTGCGCGACCTGGGCGACGACATCCGCACGCTCGGTCGTTCCTACTTCCCCGGTGTCGTCGACGGCGTGTTCGATGAGCAGGTTAAGGCCGACATCACGGCATCCATTCGCGCTGATCTCGACGCCGCCGGCCGCACGCTCGACGAGCTGCCCCGCGGCGCCCGCCCCGCCGTCGCCGCCGCCCACATGCTGTTCGCCGCATTGACCGACCGGGTCGAGAAGATCCCGGCCACCGCTCTGCTCGAACAGCGCGTGAGGGTGCCCGACGCCGTCAAACTCGCCATTCTGACCCGCGCCCTCCTCCACCGGGGGCGGCGCCGATGAGGCCCCGGGCGCGTGATCGCCGACGCGTCGTCGTGATCGGCGGCGGCATCGCGGGGCTGGCCAGTGCCGCGCTGCTGGCCCGCGACGGGCACGACGTCACCCTGCTCGAACGCCACCACGAGGTCGGCGGCCGCGCGGGCCGGTGGCAGCGCGACGGGTTCACGTTCGACACCGGACCGTCGTGGTACCTCATGCCCGAGGTGTTCGAGCACTTCTTCCGACTGCTGGGCACGACCGCGTCCGATCACTACGAGCTCGTCCGCCTCGACCCGGCGTATCGCGTGCTGTACGAGCCCGAACGGGGCGCCGCCTCTGCCGCGCAGCTGGTCATGCGGGCCGACCGCGCCGCCACGATCGCCACGTTCGACGACGTCGAACCCGGTGCCGGCGCCCGCATCGCGCGGTACCTGGACTCGGCCGCCGACACCTACACGACCGCGGTCGGTGCCTTCCTCTACAACCCGTTCGCCGACCCCCGGGCCCTGGCGCGGCGCGACGTGCTGCACCGGCTGCCGCGCCTGGCGAGGCTGCTGACGACCTCGCTGCACCGCTACGGCGCGAAGGTCGCGGCCGATACGCGGCTGCAGCGGATCCTGGACTACCCCGCGGTGTTCCTCGGCGCCTCGCCCTACACCGCACCGGCGATGTACCACCTGATGAGCCACATGGACCTCGCCGACGGCGTCTTCTACCCCCGCGGCGGATTCCGCGCCGTCATCGCCGCGATCGAGAAGCTCGCGCACGCCCACGGGGTCCGCATCGTCACCGGCGCCGAGGCCACGCGCATCACGACGAAACAGGGCCGGGTCACGGGTGTCGAGTGGATGCCGGCGGCCGCACCACCGGCATCCACTCGCACCTCGTCAGCACCAGCCACCCACCTGCCGGCCGACCTCGTCGTCTCGGCTGCCGACCTGCACCACACCGAGACCCGGCTGCTCGGCCCCGTCGACCGCGATCGCTCGCCGCGCCATTGGCGGCGCCTCGACCCCGGCCCGAGCGCCGTGCTCGCCATGCTCGGGGTCACCGGCAGCCTGCCGCAGCTCGACCATCACACGCTGCTGTTCGCGCGCGAGTGGAAGCGCGGTTTCACGCAGATCTTCGGACGGGATGCCCGCGTGCCCGACGTGCCGTCGCTGTACGTGTGCAAGCCCAGCGCGACCGACGACGGCGTCGCCCCCGCCGGCCACGAGAACCTCTTCGTGCTCGTGCCGGTGCCTGCCGATCCCCGCCTCGGCGCCGGCGGCATCGACGGATCGGGCGACCCGCGCGTCGAACAGGTCGCCGACCTCGCCATAGCGCAGATCGCCGACTGGGCCTGCATCCCCGACCTCGCCGACCGCATCGTCGTGCGCCGGACGGTCGGGCCGCGAGACTTCGAACGCGACTTCTCGTCGCTGCGCGGCGGGGCACTCGGCCCCGCGCACACGCTGCGGCAGAGCGCGTTCCTCCGTGGCCGCACCGCCTCGCGCAAGGTCGGCGGGCTGCTGTCGGCCGGTGCCACGACCGTGCCGGGCATCGGACTGCCGATGTGCCTCATCAGCGCCGAACTCGTCCTCAAGCACGTGCGCGGCGACCGCAGCGCCGGACCGCTTCCCGAGCCGGTCGGCGCCCCGATTCCCGAGGCGGCGCCGTGAGTTGGTTGTACCCGACCGCGCTGCTGGTCTCCCTCGCGGGCATGGCCACGCTCGACGCGCGGTACCGGCTCTTCCTGTGGCGGCTGCCGCGGCGCGCGGTGCTCGTGGTCGGGCTCGGCCTCGTCTTCTTCGTGGTGTGGGATCTCGCCGGCATCGCCCTCGGGCTGTTCCGCCACCTCGACTCGCCGTATGCGACCGGGCTGATGCTCGCGCCCCACCTGCCCGTCGAGGAGATCGTCTTCCTGGTGTTCCTCAGCTACCTGACGATGGTGCTGCTGTTCGGATGCCGGCAGGTCACCGAACGGGTCCGCGCCCGCCGAGCGGTGCGAGGAATCCGATGAGCTCGGTCATCCTGAGCCTCGTGTTCCTGCTCGCAGCGCTCGTCGTGCTGGCGGCGGGCCTGATCCGGTCCGGACGTGCGGCCGTGCTCATCCGCCGCTGGTGGGCGGCGGGGACGCTTTCCGGTGTGATCCTGCTGACGCTCACGGCGGTGTTCGACAACGTCATGATCGCGGCGGGGCTGTTCGACTATGACTGGCAGAACATGTCGGGCTTCACGGTGGGGCGGATGCCGGTGGACGACTTCGCCTACCCGCTCGCCGCGCTCGCGCTGCTGCCCGGCCTGTGGCTACTGGTGAGCCCGCGTCCACGCGACGACACGGCTGCGGACCACGGGACGAGCCGCACGGAGGATCAGTCGTGACCGGCACGGAGCGGCCGAGCCTGGCACGCGCGCTGCTGCTGGCCTCGCGGCCGGTGAGCTGGATCAACACGGCCTTCCCGTTCGCGGCGGTCTTCCTGCTCACCACCGGGGAGGTCGACCTCGCATTCCTGGTCGGCACGGTGTTCTTTCTCGTGCCCTACAACTTGGCGATGTACGGCATCAACGACGTGTTCGACTACGCCTCCGACCTCGCCAACCCGCGCAAGGGCGGCGTCGAAGGGGCGCTGCTGCCCCCGTCGCAGCACCGCGCCGTGCTCATCGCCGTCACCGTCATCACGCTGCCGTTCGTGGCCGTGCTCGTCGCGCTCGGCGGACCGGCATCGTGGCTCGTCCTGGCCGTGAGTCTGTTCGCGGTCGTCGCGTACTCGGCGCCGGGCCTGCGGTTCAAAGAAATCCCGTTCGTCGACTCGGTGACCTCGAGCGCGCACTTCGTCACGCCGGGGCTCTATGCGGCCGCCTTGGCCGGCACCGACCTCACCCCCGGGTTCGTGCTGCTGTTCGCGGCATTCTTCCTGTGGGGCATGGCCAGTCACGCTTTCGGCGCCGTGCAGGACGTCATGCCCGACCGCGATGCCGGCATCGCCTCGATCGCCACGGTGCTGGGCGCCCGGTGGACGGTGCGCATCGCGGCCGCCCTCTGGCTGGCCGCCGGCGCGCTCGTGCTCTGGCTGCCCTGGCCCGGTGCCCTCGCGGCGATCCTCTGCCTGCCGTACGTGGCCACGGCGCTGCCGTTCGTGAACGTGACCGACGAGCAGTCGCCGGTCACCAACCGCGGCTGGCGGCGGTTCCTCGTCCTCAATTACGCGTGCGGATTCCTCGCGACGATGCTGCTGATCTGGTGGACCGCGACGGCGGCCTAGCGCCCCTGCCCATGAGACGCAAGACCGCGACGGATCGCCCGCGATGTGGTGGAGTGGCACCATGACCGCGCGCATCGTCTCGATCGCCACGGCGGTTCCGCCCACGCAGATTCCGCAGCAGCACGTCCGCGACCTGTTCGCCCGGCAGCCGTGGGCCGACCGGCTCACACAGCGCCTCATCGGCGCCGCGTTCGACGCCGCCGACATCGACGCGCGCCATACCGTGCTCGCCGAGCTCGGCCCGCAGCCGGCGCCTCCGGCCGATGCCGCGGCGCCCTTCCTCGACGATGAGGGCGTGCTCCTCTCGCCCGGCACGGGCGCGCGCAACGACCTCTACATCGCCCTGGCCCCACCCCTGTCCGCCCGCGCGGCACGCAGCGCGCTGGCCGGTGCCGGTGTGACGCCGGACGAGGTCACGCACGTGGTCACGGTGTCGTGCACCGGCTCCTTCGCTCCCGGCCCCGACTACCGTCTCGTACGTGATCTGTCGCTGCCCACCACGGTCGAGCGCTACCACCTCGGGTTCATCGGCTGCGCCGCCGCCTTCCCCGCGCTGCGGCTGGCGGCGCGCATCACCGCCGCGCAGCCCGAGGCCGTCGTGCTCGTGGTGTGCACGGAGTTGTGCTCGCTGCACATCCGCGCATCGGCCGACCCGCAGCAGATCGTGGCGGCCTCCGTCTTCGGTGACGGCGCCGCCGCGGCCCTCGTCACGGCCGACCCGCGTGTGGGCGCCGGGGGCGGGCTCGAGCTCGACCGGTTCGGCACCGCCCTGACCTCCGAGGGTGAGGACGACATGGTGTGGACCGTCGGCGACCACGGCTTCGACATGACGCTGTCGGCCGAGGTGCCCCGCATCATCGGCCGTGAGATCCGCGCCGCCGTGAACGACTTCTTCTCGGTGGATGCCGCGCCGGCGGCATGGGCGGTCCACCCGGGCGGTCGCAGCGTGCTCGACCGCGTGGAGCAGGGGCTGGTGCTCGGCGCGGCGGCCCTCGACCATTCGCGGGCGGTGCTGCGTGAGTTCGGCAACATGTCCAGCGCCACCGTGCTGTTCATCCTGCAGCGGCTGCTGGGGGATGAGTCCGTCGGCGACGGCGAGCGCATCGGCGGGCTGGCGTTCGGCCCCGGTCTCACCGTCGAGTCGATGATGCTCACCAAGCGGCTGGGACTCGAGGCGGCGCAGCCGGCCGGGCACCGCACGGCGCTGGCGGCCGGACGCGCATGAGCCTGGCCGCCCGCGCCGAGACGCTCACCGAGCTGATGGACGATCCGGAGTGCGACCCGGGACGGCTGCGGGCGACCTTGCGCAGGTTCGGCCTGGTCAACCGGCTCGTAGCGGGGTGGGGTGCGACCTACCGTGACGTGCTGCGCCCGTACCTGGCAGGGCTCGACCGGCCGGCGCGGGTGCTCGACCTCGGCTCGGGCGGCGGTGACCTGATCTGCCGCCTCGCCGGCTGGGCGCGGCGCGACGGCCTCGATGTGCGGTGGGGCGGCGCCGACCCGGACCCGCGCGCGCATGCCGTGGCGCTCGAACGCGAGGGTGATGGCGATGTGAGTTTCCGCTGTGTGGATGCCGGTGCGCTCGCCGCCGAGGGCGAGATGTTCGACGTCGTCCTGTCCAACCATGTGCTGCACCACCTCGGTGCCGACCTCGGAGGATTCCTCAGCGACTCCCGGGCGCTGGCGACCACGCTGGTGGTTCACGGCGACATCGCGCGGAGCCGGCTCGCCTTCGGGCTGTACGGCATCGGCATCCTTCCGCTGGCGCCGGGGACCTTCCTGCGCACCGACGGGCTCCGATCGATCCGGCGCAGCTACACATCCGAGGAACTGCAGCAGACGCTCGACCGGCAGGCGCCGGGGACATGGGCGGTGCGCACCCCCGCGCCGTTCCGTGTGCTCGCGGTCGCGGCCGGGGCCGCCGGCGAGCAGCGCCCCGGCGC
>JAEXHA010000146.1 GCA_023450335.1 Actinomycetes bacterium
CGCCCGGTGCGACCGCGACCGCGGCGGCTGAAGCCCCGGCATCCACCCCCGCACCCGACCCGACGGGAACCGAGACCGTGCCGCCGGTGCCGCCCTGCACGACCAGCGACATCACGGTGCTCGCCCTCACCGACCGGGAATCCTACGGCGGTGATCAGAAGCCGCAACTGTCGATCTCGTTGACCAATGACGGACCCGAGGCGTGCGTCATGAACGTGGGCACCTCGACCCAGAAGTTCGAGATCACCAGCGGCAGCGACACGTGGTGGCGCTCGACCGACTGCCAGACCGAGTCAAGCGACCAGGTCGTGCAGATCGAGTCCGGCCAGACCGTCGCCAGTGTGACACCGCTCGAATGGGACCGGACCCGCTCGTCGGTCGACACGTGCGAGAAGGATCGGCCCCGCGCCCCGGGCGGCTGGTTCCACCTGTCGGTATCGATCGGCGGGATCGAAGCGGCAGACACCCGCATGTTTCAGTTGAACTGAGGGGTCGTCACCCGGAAAACCCCGGAAAACCGGGGCATCCTGAGAACATTCTCATGAATTGTCCCCCATTTGGCGGACACGTATTTGCGCGGGTGTGCGTACTCTGGAATCAGCTCCCGCCGGCGACCCCCGTTGTCCCCAGCAGCGGTCGCCGGGTCTACCCCAGAGACCCGGCATTGGATCCCCCGCCACGGTGAGCAATGGGCCCTCTCGATTTCCCCAGTCCCCAATGGGGGGACCGAGAGGGCCCCTTCTCTTTGCTCTCGTAGGCTGGAGTCATGGCCGCCAAGAAGCGCACGAAGAAGGACGCGCCCGAGTTCTGCAATCCGCAGCTGAGCGACGCGCTGCAGACGCAGGACATGGCCGCGGTGGCATTCGCCCTGCGGCACGGCCCGACGGTCGTGCCGATGATGCGCCCCGGTCAGCGCGACAACCCGCTCGACGGCGGCGAGGTGTGGACCTACCGCGATCAGAAGACCGGGGAAGTGGCGCTGCTGCTGTTCAGCGACGCCCTGCACAAGCCCGAGGCGCTGCCACCGACCGTGGCGCTGCAGTCGCCCAGTTGGCTGCGCACGTTTCTCGGCACGCACGAGGCCGAGATCACGACGGTGTTCCTCGACATCGCCGGTCCGCACCCGATGCAGGCGACGCCCGCCGATCTGATCGCCGCGCTCGACGCGTGAGCGCCGCGGCGCCGAGTGCGTCGGGGTGGCGGGTGTGCCGGGGTGCCGGGTGTGTCGGGGGCGCCCGAGTGCCGGTGCGCCCGGTTGCCAGGCCGGCGGGTTCGCGCCCGAGTGGCGGGCCGCTCCCGCAGCCGGCCCGAGCCGGTGCCTCAGAACTCGGGGACGTCCTGGCCGGGTTCGGCACGCAGCCGCACACGCACGTCGTTCCACGCGGTGCGCAGCCGTCCCGAGCGATGATCGATGAGCTCGCGGTAGCCCAGGCGTGCGGCCTCTGAGCGCCGCTGCGCGGCCTGGGCGACCGGTCGAACCTCGCCGGCCAGGCTGAGTTCACCGATGGCGGCGACATGCCGGGGGATCGAGTGGCCCTGCACCGCACCGGCAACGGCCAGGGCGATGGCCAGGTCGGCGGCCGGCTCGGTGAACCGCACGCCGCCTACGGTGGACACGTAGACATCCTTGTCGGACGTCTTCACGCCCGCCTTCTTCTCGAGCACGGCCAAGATCATGGCCACGCGGGCTGAGTCGACGCCGTTGACGATGCGCCGCGGGTTGGGTGCGTGGGTGTCGATCGTCAGCGCCTGGACCTCGACCGGCAGCGCCCGGCGCCCCTCGAGAGCGATCGCGACGCACGTGCCCGGCTCGACGCCGCCCTGGCCCAGGAACAGCGCTGACGGGTCGGCGACCTCGGTGATGCCGGCGCCGGTCATGTCGAAGCACCCGACCTCGTCGGTCGCGCCGAAGCGGTTTTTCAGCGCCCGCACGAATCGCAATGAGGTCTGCCGATCGCCTTCGAAATGGCACACGACGTCGACGAGATGCTCGAGGATGCGGGGCCCGGCGATCGATCCGTCCTTGGTGACGTGGCCGACGATGATGACGGGCAGGCCGCGGTCCTTCGCGACGCGGATGAGGGTGGATGCCACCTCGCGCACCTGGCTGGGGTGCCCGGCCACGCCCTCGGACAATGCGGAAGACACGGTCTGCACCGAATCGACGATGAGCAGGTCGGGAGAGGTCTGGTCGATGTGGCCGAGGATCGTGGCGAGATCGGTCTCGCTGGCCAGGTACAGCTCGTCGTGCAGCGCACCGGTGCGCTCGGCGCGCAGGCGCACCTGGCCCAGCGACTCTTCGGCGCTGGCGTACAGCACACGGCCGCCGGCGCGCGCGGTCTGCGCGGCGACCTCCAGCAGCAGGGTCGACTTGCCGACCCCGGGTTCTCCCGACAGCAGGATGGCGGCACCGGGCACGATGCCGCCACCGAGAACGCGGTCGAACTCGCCGACGCCGCTGGTGCGGCGCGGGGTCTCGGAGGTGTCGATCGCGGTGATGGGCCGTGCGGCACGCGTCGCGGACGGCGCCACTGCCGTCACGCTGCGAGTGATGCCGGTCTGCTCGGCCGCTTCGACGACGGTGCCCCATTGCTGGCATTCCCCGCAGCGACCGACCCATTTCATGGCCGTCCAGCCGCACTCCGTGCACCGGTAGGGGTTTGCGGTGGCGGGTTTTCGCGAGGCCATAGCCCCAGCGTACGTGCGCCCGCGGACACCGGTGATCGCATCCGAACAGCCCAACGGCCTCGGATGCGCGCTCGGTGCCGGAGATGCCCGCGCGGTGCCGGAGATGCCCGCGCCCTGCCGGAGATGCGCGCTCGTTGCCGGAGATGCCCGCTCCGTGCCGGAGATGCGCGCTCGGGGCGCGGGTCAGCGCAGCGAGTCGGCGACCTTGTGCAGCTCGGCGGCCGAGTGGTGGAAGAGGTCGAGCTCCTTCGGCGAGAACGTCGTTTCGGCGATCGGCACGGCGCCGGTGGCGCTGACGATGCACGGCACCGACAGGGCCATGCCGCTGACGCCGTGGAAGTCGGTGAGAACGGGCGAGACCGGCATGACCGCGTGCTCGTCGCCCAGGATCGCCTCGATGATGCGGGCGCTCGACAGCCCGATCGCGTAGTTGGTCGCGCCCTTGCCCTGGATGACCTTGTAAGCGGCGTCGCGCACGTCGATGGCGATCTGATCGAGTTCTTCGACGGTCATCTTGTCGCCGCGCGGGGTGACCCAATCGAGGATCGGGACGGTGCCGATGGTCGCCTTCGACCACAGGGCGAACTCGGTGTCGCCGTGCTCACCGACGATATAGCCGTGCACGCTCGAGGTCGAGACGCCGGCGCGCTCGGCGAGCTTCCAGCGCAGCCGCGACGTGTCGAGCACCGTGCCCGAGGCGAACAGGCGCTCGGGCGGCAGGGCGGTCTGCTCGAGCGCGAGCGCAGTCAGCACGTCGCACGGGTTGGTGACGATGACGTAGACGGCGTTGGGGGCCACCTCGAGCAGCTGCGGCATCATCGACTTCATGATTCGGGCGTTCACACCGGCCAGTTCAATGCGGGTCTGACCGGGGTTCTGCTTCGCGCCGGCGGTGATCACCACGACGTGCGACCCCTCGACGACCGACAGGTCGCTGCCGCCGATGATGTCGCTGGTGCCGGTGAACTGCGTGCCGTGGGCGAGGTCGAGCACCTCGGCTTCGGCCTTCTCGGTCGCGATGTCATACAGCGCGACGTGACGGGCCGAGCCTCGGATCAGCGCGGCGTATGCGGTGCTCGATCCGACGCTCCCGGCGCCGACGACAGTGACTTTCGAGTTCTCGATGACGGCCATGGTGCCAGTCTGGCAGGGGGTGGATGCCGGGGTCCAGACGGCCGGGCCCCGGCATCCGTGGGGGGGGAGGGGTCAGCTCACTGCGGGTCGTTCCACGACCACACGTCGTCACCGCGCAGCGTCGCGTCGGCGCCACCGTCGTTGTAGATGACCTGGCCGGCCACGTGGGTGTTCTCGGGCGAGGTCAGCCAGATCAACAGGTAGGCGATGGACTCCGGCGACTGGTGGCCGTTCAGCGGCATGGGGACCGCGGCATCCACCATCTTCGCGCCCTCGGGCGTGGCCAGCAGGCCGGCGGTCATGGGGGTCAGGACGGTGCCGGGCGCCACGGCGTTCAGGGGGATGCCGGCGCCGGCCCACTCGGGACTGATCGATGCGCGGCGCACCCAGCGCGACAGTGCGCGCTTCGACGACGGGTAGACGAGGTAGCCGATCTCGGGGCCCTGGTCTGCCAGCTGCTGGGCGATCTCCACGGCCTTCGCCTCGTCGCCGGCCAGCGCGGCTTCGACCATCTCGGGAGAGTTGGGCTGCAGCGACGCCATCGACGAAACGACGGCGGCGCGGGGGGCCTCGGCGGCTGCCAGCGCGGGCTGCAATGCGGCCAGCAGCTCGGTCACGCCGAAGTAGTTCACGGAGATCGTCTTGGCGATCGGCGCCGAGATGCCCGCGCAGGCGATGACCGCGTCGATCGTGCCGCCGGCCAGGTCGACCGCCTTCGCGGCGGCGTCGGCGCGCGCCTGCGGCTGCGACAGGTCCGCCTGGATGTCCGCATCCTTCAGATCGATGCCGATCACGCGCTCGCCGCGGTCGCGGAGCAGCTGTGCGGTGGTCGCGCCGATGCCTGAGGCCGATCCGGTGATGACGTAGGTGCGAGCCATGACTGCTCTCCGTTCTGCGGCTGCCTTGTGGGTGCCGCGTCGTGAACCCAATGTGGTCTTACCACAAATGCTAACGCGTCCGGTTGCCGGAACGCGTCACGGATATCACTCAGTGGGAGGGGTGGATGCCGGGGTTTCGGCCGCCGGCATCCGGTTTCTGATGCCCGCCCACGACACCAGCCCGCCCGCGATGACCAAGGCGGCCGTGACGATGACCGCGCGGTGGAAGCCGGCCAGGTCGAGGGCTCCCCCGGTGATGAAGGCGAGCACCGCGATCACGAGCAGGCCGGCCACGCGCGCGACGGCGTTGTTGATGGCGGAGGCGGTGCCCGCCCGCTCCGCGTCGACGGCGCCGAGGATGGCCGCCGTCAGCGGCGCGACGGTGATGACCAGGCCCAGCCCGAAGACGATGATGCCGGGGAGCATCTGCCACCAATAGTCGAAGTCCTCGCCGACCGCGAGCAGCAGCAGTGAGCCGGCGCCCATGAGAAGCGGCCCCACCGTCATGAACAGGCGCGGCCCCCATCGCCCGGCGAGAGTGCCGACCGACGAACTGAGCGCGATCACAATGATCGTCGCGGGCAGACTCGCCAGGCCCGCGAGGGTCGCCGGCAGGCCCGCACCCTGCTGTAGGTACACGACCACGACGAAGCCGTTGAGCGAGAGTGCGGCGTAGATGAAGAGGGTGGCGATGTTGCCCATGCCGAAGTTGCGGATGCGGAACATGTCCAGCGGCAGGATCGGCGCGGTCGACGTGCGCTGGCGCAGCAGGAACAGGGCGAACATGGCGATGCCGGCGGCGGCCGGGATCCAGATCGCCGGGTGCGCCCAGCCCAGCCGCGGCTCTTCGATGAGCGCGAAGACCGCCAGACCCAGCCCCAGGGTGCACAGCGTCGCAGCCAGCCAATCGATGTGCCGGCCGGGCCGCGGGATGTCGCGGGTGGTGAGCCGTGCCAGCAGCCACAGTGTGACCGCGATGGGAACGATGTTGACGACGAACACGTACCGCCACGAGAGGAGGTCGACGAACACTCCGCCCAAGAGGGGGCCGATGACCATGGCGCTGGTGGTCCACGCGGTCCACATTCCGATCGCGCGCGACTGCAACGGCCCGCGCATGGTCGAGGTGATCAGGGCGAGCGAGCTGGGCACGAGGAAGGCGCCGGCGGCGCCCTGCAGGGCGCGGGCGATGATGAGGATGAGAGCGTCGGGCGCCACGGCGATGACGAGAGACGTGATGCCGAACCCGATCAGCCCGATGCGCATGACCAGGATGCGCCCGTACGCATCGCTCACGGAGCCGGCAACGAGGATCAAGGCGCTCAGGGTGATGAGGTAGCTGTCGACCACCCACTGCTGCGTGATGAGCCCGCCGCCCAGCTCGTCGCTGATGGCGGGGAGCGCGACGTTGACCACGGTGCCGTCGAGGAAGGCGACGAACGATGCGAGCACGGCGATCGTGACCACCAGGCGTTGGTTCGGCGTCATCTGATCTGCCATGACCGCCACGCTAGACCCGTGGCGATCGCGGCGGGAGGGGGTGGTCGCGCTGGGGGAGTGGATGCCGATTGGCGGGCGGGCCCGCCGTCACGTACAATCGTCCGCGGTGACGTGTCCGAGCGGCCGAAGGTGCGACTCTCGAAAAGTCGTGTAGGGTAACCCCCTACCGTGGGTTCAAATCCCACCGTCACCGCCATCCGAAACCCCCGCAGATCCCTGGAAACACTGGGATCGCGGGGGTTTCTTCACGTCTGGACGGGCTCCGGTGATAACGCCGTGCTCACACTCGACTCCGAGCGCCTTGTCGAGCGCCTGAGCGACAGCGTCTAGGTCGTCATCAAACAGCCCGCCGTAGACGTCGAGGCCGTGGGCGCCTTCTCTCTGACTTTGCCCGGAGAGGATGGCGGGAATGGACGGTCGCCGCTCGCGCTGAGCAGCGCGGCAGTGCGGCGCCATTTACAGCACGAAGGATGCCGGGCCGAACGTGCGACCCCAGGCGACAAAGGCGGCCATCGCGATGAACGCGACATCGCCGACCATGTAGCCCCATTCGCGGCGAACGGCGCGGATCACCACCGCGCCCGACATGAACATCATGAGCCCTAGTGCGGCCAGCGGCACGAGCCAGGTCGCGATGCCGAAGAGGGCGGGCAGCACGAGCCCGAGCGCGGCCGACACCTTGAGCACGCCCATGAACTTCAAAAATGGCGGGGGGAGCTGTTCTGCCCACCGTTGGCTCGGGTGGATGGCCGCGTATCTCTGCTGTGAGAGCACGAGCAGCCCGGTGCCGCCGGAGAAGTACCCGAGGGCGAGGAAGCCGGTCACGATCCATAATGCGGTGTTCATCTGCATCTCCTTCCGCGGGGCGTGGGCCCCTACCCTTCAGACGAGGTCGCGGTCAGACTTGTGACATCGGCCGGGGAGGAGACAGGGGTGACGCATGCCCAGCAGTTCGAAGATCTGCGCCCGTGGCTGTTCGCCATCGCGTACCGGCTGGTGGGCAGCGTCGCAGATGCCGAAGACGCGGTGCAGGACACGTGGCTGCGATGGGCGGGTGCCGATGACGAGCCGGTGACACTCAAGCCGTATCTCGCGACGATCATCACACGTATCTGCCTCGACCTCCTGCGCTCGGCGCGTCATCGCCGGGAGACCTATGTCGGGCCGGAACTACCTGAGCCGCTGCCGACCGGCCCGAGCGGCCTCGACCGATTCTCAGATCCGGAGCGCGCGGCCGAGCTGAGTGAGTCGGTGTCGGTCGCCTCGTTGTTGCTGCTCGAACGGCTCAGCCCGCTCGAGCGTGCGGCGTATGTGCTGCACGACGTCTTCGCGTTCGGCTTCGACGACATCGCGACGGTGCTCGAACGCTCGGCGCCCGCGTGCCGGCAGCTGGCTGCCCGGGCGCGCGTGCATCTGGCCGAGGGGCGCCGCCGCTACGACGCCGACGCCGCCCAGCACCGCGAACTGGCCCGGAGGTTCTTCGCCGCCCTGCGCGATGGCGCGATCGAGCCGTTGCAGGCGCTGCTCGCCGACGACGTCGCCGCCATCAATGACAGCGGCGGCGAAGCGGGCGGTGCCGGCGGCACCTTCCCGCGCGTCCGCATGGCGCGCATCCTCGCGGGTGCGGTCACCCCATTGCTCACGGCCGGGGCGCGCATCGAGCAACGCGAGTTCAACGGGAGCCCGGGCGCAGTGCTCATCGATGCTGACGGCGACGTGCTGGGCACCTGGACCCTGGAGATCGCGGCGGGCGCGGTCCAGACGATCCATTCCGTCACGAATCCGCGCAAGCTGGCGCATCTGGGGCCGGTCGGTGACCTGCACGCGATGCGCCGCGCGGCGCAAAAGGTGCGGCGGCGCGAGGGCGAGTCGTCGCGGTGAGCCGCCAGAATGCGTCGACGTCATCCCTCGCGCACGGCCGCAGCCCGTCCTGCGACCGCACGCCGGGCGGCCGCCATCCGGACGTCCTCGGCGATGGCCTCCGGATGTGCGACCCGGTCGTGGCGTTCCAGCAGCGCGGTGTTGGCTCGCAGGTTGATGAGGGCGCCGCCGAGCCCCGCTGCCAGCGCTTCGCTGGCAACGCCGACGTCGGGCATGAGCGGCGGTCGCGTAAGCGCAGCGACCTCGCCGAGCAGTTCGCCGAGGTGGACGCCGGAGGAGCCCAGTTCTGCCGACGACCGCACCGCATCGGTGCCGGCCCGTCGAACCGCCTCCTCCCGACCGGGATCGTCCTCGTCCCGCGCCAGCGCAGCGCCCAGTGCGGCCGAGGCGCGCGCATCCTCCCGCGCGCGTTCGAGCGCGACGGCGCGCGCATGCGCTGCCTGCGCGCGCAGCCGTTCGTTCTCGGTGCCGTCGCCGTAGCGGAGCACCATCTCGAGGAGTGCGGCCGCCATCGCGAGCATGACACCCGCGGCTGATCCGCCCCCGGGGGCGCCGTCGTCCTGCCCGAGCCGATCGAGCCACTCGTGAAGGGGTGCCGCCTCCGAGGCGCGCTGCGTGGGATCGGTCTGCACGTGGTCCATGCGACTCATTGGGCCACGGCCCGAAGCGGGGTGTCAACGGGGTTGTCGGGGCCCCGGCTGCCCGAGGGGGGCAGAAAGGGGGGCTGGGCG
>JAEXHA010000149.1 GCA_023450335.1 Actinomycetes bacterium
CTCATCGACCCACCGGCCGACCATCGCCACGGCGCGTTCGATCGGATCGGCGTCGAGGGGGAGGTCCGACATGCGACCAGCCTACGACCGGTGATCACCCAGGCGATCGGCGGTCTAGGTCCAGACGCTCGGAGCCGGGGCCTTCGTCGACGGCAGCGCGGAGCCTTCGACCCACGTCGCGATCCAGTCCGGCAGCGGAGGCAGGTCATCGGGTCGGTGCAGCGCCTCGAACAGCTCCTCCATGGGCACCACGCCGCCGCCGCGGCGCAGGAAGCGGGCGCGCACGATCATTTCGGCGTAGACCTCGCCGTCCACGACGGCGCGGTGGATCTGGTAGACGGCCTTGTCATCATGGCCGTAAAGGCGCGTCTCGACGGTGAACCGCTGCCACAGCTGCAGCGACTTGCGGAACGTGACCGTCTCGGTGGCCACCACCGCGTACCAACCGCGGGCGTTCATGGCGTCCCAGATGCCGGTGCGGATGAGCAGGTCGAACCGGCCGAGGTCGAACAGCGACGCGTACCGGCCGTTGTTCATGTGCCGCAGCAGGTCGATGTCGGTCGGCAGCGTGCGCAGCCGAATGCGTCCGATCGTGTCCGGCGAGACCTGCCCGTGGCGGCGCAGCTGCACCTTCGCGCGCAGGATCGTCAGCAGGGTCCGCCACCACACGTTCACGAGCGGTGATGTTACGTCAGAGCGCGTGCGGCGGCGAATCGATCGTGGAGTACCCACCGTGGGGCAGCCGATTTCCCTAATCCGAACCCCCGACGTAGAGTCAGCCCATGGAAGCCGAACTGCAGACCGACATCGTCGTCCGTCCCGTTCGAGACGTGGATGCCGAGGCTCTCGGGCGCGTGCATGCCACGTGCTGGCACGAGACGTACGACCACCTCGTGAGCAAGGCCGCGCTCGAGCGCGTGTCGCCCAAGCGCCTGGCAGAGCTGTGGACCCACTGGGCCGTTCAGGGCCCCGAATTCCGCATGTCCGCCGCCCTCGTCGACGGTGAGATCGTCGGATTCGTCGGCTCGGGCCCCGCGCGCGACCGTGACGCCCCGCGCGACCGCGAGCTCTACTTCATCTACCTGCTCGGCAAGTACCACGGCACCGGCCTGGGCAAGCAGCTGTTCGACGCCGCCGTCGACGAAGGCGAGCCCCTCTACCTGTGGGTCGCCGACGACAACCCCCGCGCGCAGCGGTTCTACGAGCGCAACGGCTTCACGCTCGACGGCGCCACCCACACCGAGCCCTTCCTGGGCGAGACGCTGACCGAAGTCCGTTTCGTCCGCTGAGTCAGCCTGACGAACGGGGGTGGATGCCACGGCATCCACCCCCGTTCGCATCCGGCACCGACGCGTCGGGCGGAAGGAGTGTCATGCCCGCACAGAATCCGGTCGCCGGCGCGACCGTCTTGATCACCGGTGCCGCCCGCGGCATGGGGGCCCTGTACGCGCGTCGGGCACTGGCGGCCGGCGCACGGGCGCTGGCGCTGTGGGACATCGACCAGACCGCGCTCGACGCGCTCGTCGCCGAGCTCGCGGCCGCGGGCGCCGATGTGCGCGGCTACCGCGTCGACATCTCGCAGCTCGATGAGATCCGCGCCGCCGCCGCCCGGGTGCGTGAGGACCTCGGCGCGCCGCACGTGCTCGTCAACAACGCCGGCATCGTGCGCGGTGCCCCGTTCTGGGAGCACGAGCCGGTCCGCGACATCGAGGGCACGATGCGCGTGAACACCCTCGCGGCGATGTGGCTGACCCGCGAGTTCCTGCCCGACATGATGGCCGATGCCACGCGGCCGCATCGCATCCTCAACATCGCGTCGGCGGCCGGCACCCTCGCCAACCCCAACATGAGCGTGTACGCGGCGTCGAAGTGGGCGCTCATCGGCTGGAGCGACTCGTTGCGGCTGGAGCTTCTGGCATCCGGTCACCGACACATCGCCGTGACGACGTTCTGCCCGTCCTACATCTCCACGGGGATGTTCGCCGGCGCGCGCGGTCCGTTGCTGACCCCGATCATGACGCCGCGCGCGGCGACCAAGGCCGCCTGGAACGGCATGCTGCGCGGTGCCCCGATGGTGCTGCGCCCGTGCACGGTCAAGCTCGCCATGGCGCTGCGGGGCGTGCTGCCGACGCGGGCGTGGGACCTCGTCGCGGACCGCGTGTTCAAGGTCTATTCGTCAATGGACGCGTTCACCGGCCGCCCTGGAGCCTGAGTGAGTGGAGCCTGAGCCGGTGGGCCCGAGCGGGTGGGGCCTGAGCCGGCCGGCGGACGCCCCGGCGCGGTCGCGCGACGCGCCCCGGCCCGCCGTCAGTGCCCGGAGGCGGGCAGCTCGACGCGGTCGAGCGTGTATGCGGTGGGCTCGAGCGCCTTGGACATGATGCTGGTCATGACCGGCAGCGGCACGAGGCAGTCCTCGCACGCGCCGTCGGTCGCGGCGATCTTCACGATGACCTTGTCGGCGGCGGCTTCGCTCCAGGTGAGCACGTAGCCGTCGGTGGCCATCATCTCTCGGAACGAGGCGAGTGCCTCGTCGACGGAGACGGTCGAAGTCATGGTGGGTCCTTCCGGGTCTGGCGGTGTCGCGGGCTCAGGCGATGTCGGCGGCGCCGAGGATGTGCAGCACGTGGGCGTAGATGCCGTCGGCGCGTTCGCGGATCTGGGCGGCGTCGAGGCTGGCCATCGGGTGTTGCACCATCGCGAACTCGAAGCCCGGGAACCCCTGCACGTCGGCCATCGCCTGGCCCGACATCGCGAACGAATCGGAGGTGATGCTCACCGTGGGGATTCCGGCGCGCTCGAACATGATGCCGTCGGCGACGGTCGCGGCGCTGCACGAGCCGCAGTCGCCGACGGCGGTGATGACGATGTCGACCTCGGCGGCGATCTGCCGGAACAGCTCATCGCCGACGGGCGTGCCGAAGTAGTCCTTGACGTACCGCTTCACCTCGCCGATGCCGTGGTCGCGAGCCAGGTCGGCGGCGATCTGGTCGAGCAGCAGCATCGAGTTGGGCTTGGTGTTGTCGAGCAGGCCGACGGTCACTCCACGAAGGGTCGCCGGTCGCGGCGACAGCGTGCTGTCATCGGTGCGCTCGGTCGCCCCCGTGGGGTCGAGCAGTGGTTCGAGCGTGGTGGTCATATCCCCACAGTGCCGTGAGGTGCGCGGGTGGGACGCGGCCGTTTTCGCTGGGCGGAAAACGGCCTGCGGTGGGGGTGGGCGACGGGCGACGATGCCAGTGAGACACCGGGCGACGCCGCTCGGGAGAAGAGAACGGAGCGCGACCGATGCCGCAGCTGCGCAGCAACCTGCCACCGTCGTCGGCGTTGTCGATCGCGCGGCGCGCGCATTACACCGCGCTCGGCATCCCGCCCGAGCTGTGGGATCGCCCGAAAGTGGCGATCGTCAACACCTCGTCCGAGCTGGCGGCGTGCTTCTCCCACCTCGACGAGATCGCGGCGGCCCTCAAGGTCGAGCTGCGCGCTGCCGGGCTGCTGCCGTTCGAGATCCGCACCGCGGCACCATCGGACTTCGTCACCAGCGCCGGCCGCGCGGGCCGGTACATCCTGCCCAGCCGCGACCTCATCGTCGACGACATCGAAGTCGCGGTCGAGGGCGCCAAGCTCGACGCGATGATCGCGCTGAGCTCGTGCGACAAGACCACCCCCGCGCACCTCATGGCGGCCGGGCGGTTGAACGTCCCCACGATCGTGATCCCGTGCGGGTATCAGCACTCGGGACTGTCCGAGGGGCGCGAGGCCGACATCGAGGAGATCTTCCTGCAAGCCTCCAAGGCCGCCGTCACCGGCGAGCCGACCGACGCGCTCGAGACCCTCGCCGAAGACGCCATCCTGGGGCCCGGCGTGTGCGCGGGACTGGCGACGGCCAACTCGATGCACATCCTCGCCGAAGCACTCGGCATGGCGATGCCCGGTTCGGCGCCCGTGCGCGCGCTCAGCGACAAGATGTGGGCGGACGTCCGTCGCGCGGCGAAGGCGCTGGCGACCCTCATCGACAACGACGTGCGGCCACGCCAGATCATCACCGAAGGCGCGGTGCGCAACGGCGTGCGGGCCATGCTCGCCATCGGCGGGTCGATGAACACGATCAAGCATCTGCAGGCGATCGCCATCGAATCGGGGCTGGACGTCGATGTGTGGGAGCTGTTCCGCAGCCTCGGGCGCGAGACCCCGCTGCTGTGCTCGGTGCGCCCCAACGGCCCCCGTCTGACCGAGGAGTTCGAAGACGCCGGCGGCGGCGCGACGATCCTGCGTGAGCTGCTGCCGCTGCTCGATGCCGACGAGATCACCGTGGCCGGGACCACTGTGGCCGAGAACGCGGGCACCGCACGCGCGGCCGGCGGCGACGTCATCCGCACCATCGCCGACCCGTTCGGCACCGACCCCGCCATCACGGTCCTCAAGGGCACGCTCGCCCCGGGCGGCGCCGTCGCCAAACGGCCCGTGCCCGACCCGGGCCCGTATGAGTTCACCGGGCCCGCGCGCATCTTCGGCACGCGCGAAGAGGCGATTGCCGGCATCGCCAGCGGCCGGCTGCGCGAGGGCGATGTCGCCGTCATCCGCGGCATCGGTGTCACCGGCGCCCCGGGCCTGGGGCTCACATCGGCCTTCATCTTCGCGCTGCACGCCCGCGGACTGGCCTCATCGGTCGCCCTCGTCACCGACGGCCAGTTCAGCGGTCTCGTCAATCAGGGCTTCACCGTCGGCGAGGTCTCCCCCGAGGCCGCCGAGCCGGGATCACCGCTCGGGCGGGTGCGCGACGACGACACCATCCGCATCGACATCCGCACCGGCACGGTCGATCTGCTGGTGGATGCCGCGGAGTTGGCCGCGCGGCCGGACTACCTCCCGCCCGTCGACCGCGACTCCGGTGGCGGCTACCTCGATCAGTACGAGCACCTGGTGCAGCCGCTGTCCTGCGGCGCTGTCCTGTGCTCACGCCCCTGTGCCGCCACCAAGGAGACTGCGTGACCCCCACCATCCACGAACCCGCCCGCGACATCCCCGTCATCGGCGAGTACGACGTCGTCGTCATCGGCGGCGGACCGGCCGGCCTCATGGCCGCCACGGCCGCGTCCCGCGCCGGCCGGTCGACGCTGCTGATCGAGAAGTACGGCTTCCTCGGCGGCGCGGGCACGATGGGGGGTCTGGCGACCTTCTGCGGCATGCACGCACGCGTCTACGGCACCGACGTCCAGTCGGTGCGTGGCTACGCCGACGAACTGCTCGACCGGATGCGCACCATGGACGGCCTCAACGACGTGCACCTGTCGGTCGACGACCGTATTCAGGCGCTGTCATACGACATCTCCGCGCTGAAGATCGCAGCCGACGAACTCGTCCTCGCCGGCGGTGCCGAACTGCTGTTCCACGCGTGGGCGGTGGGGGTCGCGATGGCCGACGAGGCCACGATCGACGCGGTGATCGTCGAGTCGAAGTCGGGGCGGGGCGCGGTGCGCGGGCGCTTCTTCATCGACGGATCCGGCGACGGCGACGTCGCCGCGTGGGCAGGCGCGCCGTTCGAGCGCAGCGAGCGCCTCATGTACCCCTCCCTCATGTTCCGCATCAACGGCGTGCACCCCGAACAGGCCGGCGAGGCGTGGAAGACCGTCCGCCGCCTCATGGAGGAGGCCGAGGCCGCCGGCACCCACCGCTTCCCCCGCAAGAAGCCCATCGTGCGACCGCAGCGCAATCCGCTCGAGTGGCGTTCGAACCTCACCCAGCTGTCCAACGACGACGGCTCGGCCGTCGACGGCACGAACGTGCACCAGTTGACCCGCGGCGAGGTCCAGGGCCGCCGACAGGTCAAGGACACCTTCGCGTTCATCAAGCAGGTGACCCCCGGCTTCCAGGACTCCTACGTGGTCGACATCGCTCCGTCCATCGGCATCCGCGAGACGCGCCGCATCGTGGGCGCCTACCAGCTCACCGAGGAAGACGTGCTCCAATGCCGCGACTTCGACGACACGATCGGCGTCAACGGGTGGCCCGTCGAGGCCCATGTCGCCGGCGACGTCGAGTTCCGCTTCGCGCCCGCCGACTCCCGCGGTTTCAACCAGCTGCCGTACCGCATGCTCGTGCCGGGAGTGGTGGACAACCTGCTGGTGGCCGGTCGCTGTGCGTCGATGACCCAGGGCGGACAGTCCTCGGGCCGCGTCACCGGCCCCTGCTTCGTCATGGGGCAGGCGGCGGGTACGGCGGCCGATCTGGCACTGTCCGGCGACGGCACCGCGGCCGGCATCGCCGTCCCGACCCTCCAGCGCCGACTCGAGTCCGACGGCGCGTATCTCGGCATCCACCTGCCCGATGCGGTGCCCACGCCCGGCTGAACAGATCAGTCGAGGGATGCCGGGCCGCGGCGGAACAACTGCGGATTGGCATTGCGGTACGCACTGCCGATGGCCATCGCCGCGACCTTCAGCACGGGCATGACGACGCTCTCGAGGGTCTGCTCGGTGTAGCGCACCGTCGACGACGAGCCCGCGAGACCACCCACGGCGCGCCCGTCCACGATGATCGGCACCGCGGCGGCCACCTGGCCGGGGTGCAGCTCCTCGATGGAGATGTCATACCCACGACGGCGCACGACGCCCAGCCGCGACCGCAGCCGTTCCGGCTCGGTGATCGTGTGCGGCGTCTGGGTGTCGAGTCGGGCGCCGGCCAGCGCCTGGTCGAGTTCGCCTGCCGGCAGGCATGCGAGCAGCACTTTGCCGACGGCGGTGGCGTGGGCCGGCAGGCGGTTGCCGATGCGCACCGCATCGGGCAGGGGCCGGTGGTCTTCGACTCTCGCCACGTGGATCACTTCGAGCCCGTCGAGCACGCCGACGCTGCAGGTGACGCCGGTGCGCGTGACGACCTCGGACATGTATCCGTACGAGATCTCCGGCAGCGACGACGCCGCGAAGTACCCCGCGCCGATCTCGAGCACCCGCGGCGTCAGGCGCCAGAGCCCGCCGATCGCCTCGGCGTAGCCCAGGTGCTCATACGTCAGCAGGATCCGGCGCACGACGGGCCGGGCGAGCCCGACCCGGGAGGCCAACTCGGCGACGCTGAGCGCGGTGTCGCGCGCGGTGAACGCCCGCAGCACCTCGACGCCGCGCTCCAGACTCTGGATGCGGTCACGCGACCTGGACTCCGGCATCCCCGTCTCCCTCGACGTCGGCGGTGCGCCCCATCATAGGGATGCGCGTCCGGTGACAGACGCCGCTCACGCGGCCGCGTTGCGCAGGCTGTACACCGACTCGTGCCACGGGATGAAGAAGCGCTTCAGCTCGTTGACGATGAGGTAGAGCGCGAGGCCCATGAGCGAGAGCCACAGGATGAGGGCGAAGGTCAGCGCGGCATCGAGCTGGTTCATGCTCGACACCACGAGGAAGCCGAGACCCTCACTGCCCGAGATGTACTCGCCGACGATCGCACCGGTGGTGGCCAGCACGATGCCCACTTCCATGCCGGCGAACAGGTAGGGCTGCACGCTGCGCATCTCCAATTGCAGCAGCGTCTGCGACCGCGAGGCGTTGAGGCTGCTCATCACCTCGCGGTGCCCCTGCTCGACCGAGCGCACGCCCAGCAGCATGTTGAGCATGATCGGGAAGAAGGCCAGCAGCGCCGAGAGCCAGATCTTCGAGGTGAGGCCGAAGCCGAACCAGATGACGAACAGCGGGATGAACGCGACCTTGGGCGCGACCTGGCTGATCACGATGAGCGGTCGCAGGCTCGACTCGAGCCACGCGAACTTTCCCAGCAGCACGCCGACGATGACGCCGGTGACCACCGCGATGCCGAAGCCGATGAGGATCTCGCTGAGGGTGGTGAAGGTGTGCGACCAGACGGTGCCGCCGGTGAGGAGCCCGAGGAACTTCTCGCCGACCTGCCCGGGCGGAGGGAACAGGAACGGGTTGACCTGGCCCACGGTGACGATCAGGTGCCAGCCGACGATGATCAGCACGACCAGGGTGGGCGTGACGATCCAGGGCAGCACCCGCATGATCTTGCGGCGGCTCATCAGTTCTCCTCGTCGATGTCGTGGCGCAGTCGTCGCACGATCTCGTTGAACTCGGGCGTCGTGGTCAGATCGACCGCGCGCGGCTTGTCGAATCCGACCGGCAGGATCTGCTGGATGCGACCGGGGCGGGGGGTCATGTGCACGACCCGATCGGCCAGGAACACCGCCTCGGGGATGTCGTGGGTGACGAAGACCACCGTCGAGGTGGTCTCCAGCACGATTCGCTGCAGCTCCAGGTTCATGCGCTCACGGGTCAGGGCGTCGAGGGCGCCGAACGGCTCGTCCATGAGCAGCAGCTCGGGCTCGGTCGACAGTGCGCGGGCGATCGCCGCGCGCTGCCGCATGCCGCCGGACAGCTCGCGCGGGTACGAGGCGCCGAATCCGCCGAGGCCGACCAGATCCGCCAACTCGCCCGCTCGGGCGCGGCGTGCCGCCTTGCCGACGCCGCGCAGCTTCATCGGCAGCGCGATGTTGTCGAGCACGGACAGCCACGGGAACAGGTTGCTCTCCTGGAAGACGAAGCCGAGCTTGGTGATCGCCGACTCGTCGACCTGGGAGCCGCGCCACAGGTTGTGGCCGTCGACCTCGATCGCGCCGGCCGTGGGAGCCAGCAGGCCCCCGATCATGCGCAGCAGCGTGGTCTTGCCGCAGCCCGAACGGCCGATCACCGCCAGGAACTCACCGCGCTGGATGGTGAGATCGACGTTCGAGACGGCGTGGGTCACGCCCGACCGCGTGACGAAGTCGCGCCCGACTCCCTGGATCCTCAGCCGCGGTGCCGCATCGGTCGTCGTCGGTGCGGGCGTGGTGCTCATAACAGGCATCGTCGCCTCTCTGTATCGGTGTCGAGCAGGTGGTGGTCCCGGCTCACGCACGAGACCACCACCGCACTCACGGAGTGATCAGTCAAGCAGCTCGCTGGTGATCCACTGCGACGGATCGGCGCCACCGGCGAGCAGTCCGCCATCCACGTACGCGTCGTAGATCGTCTCCCAGTACGCGTCGTCGTTCTCGAGCAGGCCCACGGCGCCGGTCGAGTCGATCCACGTCTCGGTCGTGTAGGTCTTCAGCGCCTCGACGGCGATGGCGTCGTCCTTCAGCGCCGCGAAGTCCCAGTCACCGCTGTCGCGCAGCGTCGCCAGCACGTTCGAGAAGTCGTTGGCCGAGTCGTCGATGACCTCCTGCGTGGCCTCCTTGATGGCCGCGAGGAAGCGCTCGATCTGGTCGGTGCGGTTCTCGTCCTCGAGGTTCGACTGCGTCGTGATCCACACCTGCCGCTCAGGGGCATCCACGAGCCCGGCGGAGCTGGCGACGGCGTCGTCGTTCTGATTGACGATGCCGATGGAGGTGTCCAGGCTCACGATGTAGCCGTCGAGCTGACCCTGCCTGACCAGTTCGAAGGTGGCCGCTGTGACGGGCACCGCCTGCCGGGTGACCGAGTCGCGTGGCACGCCGGCGTCGTCGAGGGCGAAGTTGAGCATCTTCTCGCTCGTGCCGCCGATCGAACCCATGCCGATCGTGGCGCCCTCCATGTCGGTGGCCTCCTCGACCGGGTTGTCCTTCGTCGACATGATCCGCAGGTTCGACCGGTAGGCCATCGTCCCGACGGCGACGATGGGCTGCCCCTCCTCCATGCCCGTCATGACGTCGACGGTCGAGGCGCGCGTGATCGGGGTGGCCCCGCCCAACAGCGTCTGGATGGCTGCGGCCGTGCCCTGCACAGGCTGCAGCTGCACGTCGAGTCCGTGCTCTTCGAAGATCCCCGACGAGTACGCGTACATCTCGGGCGTGAACGTGAACGACTGAAGGGGGAGGAAGGACACCACCACCATCTTGGTGAGATCCTCCGGCGCTTCGGGCTCGGCGCCCGGGCTCGTTCCTCCGGTATCTGCTGCGCATCCGGCCAGCGCGAGGGCGGTGGCCCCCACCAGCGCGATGACGGCGTTGCGAACCCGGCGCCGTGACCGGGCGCCCTTACTCTGCACTGCTGTGATCATTTCGACTCCTGTGTCGGGGTGATCCGCCGGAGCGGCTGGGCCGAGTCTGCCGACTCGGGCGGGATACGCAAACGCGACTTTTCAATGGATGAAATCACCCCGGGTGGTGGCGAGTTTCACAATAGTGACGGTTCCGTCGTCGCCGTCGACCCGCACCGTGTCGCCGGTGCGGATGGCTTCGAGCGGGTCGGGCGAGGCGGCCACGACCGTCGGCACACGGGTGACGATGGCACCGAGCACCGCCTTGGTGGTGACCACGTTGAAGACCATCGCCGCCGGCGCGGTGCCCATCAGCCGCGTGCTCTGGAAGAAGCCCGACCAGCCCGATGAGCCCTTCGCCCCGGGGAAGACGAGAACCTTGCCCGTGAAGCAGACGCCTAACAGCTCGTGGCGCGGTTCGATCACGGTGCCGGTGGCCACATCGATGCCGCCGAACCCTGAGATCGGATCCCGCGTGACCAGGGCCTCGGCCTCGACGACCCCACCGACGATGCCGCGACCCGTGAGAGAGAGCCCGGTCACGCGAGCCCGCCCCGCCACCGGCCGGTGAGGGCCGCATCGATGCACTCGTCGAGCGTGCCGAACCACGCCTCTATGCCGAGGATCGCCGGCAGGTAATGCGCCTGCTTGGCCGAGTCGGTCGCGAAGACCTTCACCCCCGGTGGGGCGGCCCGCGACATGGCGGGGCACGAGTCGGTGAGCACATGTCCGCCGGCGCGCGTGATCGCGCGCGTGTAGCCATTGCGATCGGCCATCGTGCGCAATGCCCGCGGGGTCATCACCCACAGCTGCGTCCCCTCGTGCAGGCGCCGCCCCTCCAGGCGGTACGCGATCTGGGCCAGCTGGTCGAGCGAGGCATGCGGGCAGCCCAGCAGGATGAAGTCGACGTCGGTCGAGGTGCCCTGTCCGTTGAGGGTCTCATAGACCCATTGCCGTTCGGCGTGGCCGTACCGGATCGCACCGGGCGCGACGGCGCCGCCGAACGCCGCCTCGAGCGTGGGCGCTTCGGGGGTGACACCGGGCAGGTGGAAGATCTCGACGCCGCCGGAGGTGGCCGTCGCCGCACCGAAGTGCTTGAGGTCGGCCAGGTCGGGCTGTCCGAGCGCACCCACGACGGCGGGCCGGGCCTCCTGCACCGTCTCACCGATGAAGTACCCGAACATCCCCCACTCCTGGAAGGTGTCGACAGCGACGTCGGCCTGCACGAGGTGGGTGGCCCATCGGTTCTGGGTGAGGTGGTTGCCCCAGTACGGGATCTTGCCGGTGAGACCGGCGGCACCGGTCGACGCGCCCCCCTCGCAGTTCGTGCGCGCACCCAGCACCGAGTTGGCGTACACGACCGCCGACGATTCCATCCAGGCGATGTGCTCGCCGCGCACCGGCAGGTTGCCGACCTGGTACGGCGTGCACGTGGCGAGGATGTTGACGCCGCGCTCGGAGAAGTACGATTCGGCGTCGGCCTGCAGCTCGATCGCATGCGGCGCATACGCCGTGAGTCCATCGGCGTCGTCGGAGAACCCGTGCTGCAGCTGGCACATCGGCACGCGCATGCGCGGCAGGTCGAGATCGTCGTCGCTGTCGAGGTTGATGACGGCGAACGCCTTCGCCCAGCCGCCCTCGCGTACCAGCTGCGCCTTCGCGGGCGAGGGCTGGGTCATGGTGCCGGCGACGTTGCGCGTGTCGACGAGGCGCTCCGCCCCCAGCGCCTCGCCGTAACGGATGAGCAGATCCATCGCGGCGGCCACGGCGGCGCCTTCTTCACCGTCGCGCATGCGCCGCTCGTCATCGGCGAGGAGCATGACCGGCCCTCAGTCGCGCACCGCGCGTGACGAGAACGGCAGTTCGCGCGGCGGGTTGAGCGTGAAGACCTCGACGACGGCCGAGACCCCCGCATTGTCGGCGCCGGCGACCATGATCTGCACCGACGACGGGTGGCTGAGCACCCGGACCAGGTCGGGCTGGTCGGTACCACTGGCGGTGTCGGGGGTCGAATCGGGGTGACCCGACGAGAGGCGCCACCGGGTGCGGGTCGACAGCGCGTCCTTGCCGACGGCCGCCAGCTGTTCGCGCGGACGCGTGGCGTTCTCGAAGATGAACGTGCGCAGGTCGTCCTTGCTCCAGCCGGCATCGGCGAACAGGGCGGCATGCTCGGGGACGAGCACGAGCAGCGCAGAGGTGTACTCGTGGATGAGCGATCCGCTGCGGGTGATCGTGTCGACGAAGTCGCGGGCCAGCTGCTCGGGCTCCATCGTGTGGCGCGCCTCGATGTGGATGACCGAGCGGATCACGAACATGGTCGCGACGCTGTCGCCGGGCGCGTGACCGTGCTCGACGTGGAACGGCTCCCACGGGCTCTGCTCCTCATTCTCGCCGATCACGGCCGCGTACTTGGAGGGGTTGCCCTGCGTGGCCTGGTCGAGCTTGTGGGGGTGCAGGCCGAAGACGTTGATGCAGCCGAGCCGGATGGCCCGTCCGATGGTGGCGTTGGCCCGGAACCCCGAGCCGAAGATGTTGCCGCGGGAGTTGATGTCCAGTTCGGTCCGGACGGGCCCGTTGACCATGAGGAAGGGCGCCGTGCCGGTCGTGGACTGCCAGATGCCGCGGGCGGGGTGCGGCTCGGCGGCGACGGCCTCCCATGCCGCGATCACGAGCGGGAAGTAGTCCGGGCGGCACCCGGCCAGTGCGGCGTTGATCGCTGCGGTGCGCACCGTGAGGCTGCGGTTCAGGTGACCGATCGTGAACAGCACCTCGTCGGGGTCGCGCCGGGTCGTGGCGAGGAACTCGGCCAGGTACGACTCGGTGACCGGAACGACCGGCAACCCGTCGGTCCACTCCTGGTCCCAGTAGTACTCGAGCATCTCGCGCACCTGCTGCGCGTCGATGCGCGGCACCGCCGGGGCGGGCACGGCTGCATCCGTCACTGTCATCTCGTCGCTCCTCGCCATCAGCCCCGGCATCCATACCGCCGGGTCTTCTCGACGATGGCATCGGGCCCGCACCCGCCCGGATGCGGATTTCACCCTCCGGAAAGGTTCGTCGCCTCCGGTGCCGCCGACGCGGGAGGATGCCGGAGACGACACCGGCAGCAGAGAGCGCGAGATGACAGACACCGACACCTCTTCCCCGAAGGCCTTCACCACGATCGACGAGGTCGCGTCCCTCGCCGGCACCGCGTTCGGCCCCTCGACGTGGCGCGCGATCGTGCAGGAGGACATCGACCTGTACGCGCAGCTGTCGGGCGATGACAACCCGATCCACGTCGACGCGGAGGCCGCCGCGCGCTCTCCGTTCGGTGGCCGCATCGCCCACGGCATGCTGACGCTCAGCATGATCGTGCCGCATCTGCGGGAGATCTACCGGGTGACGGGCACCTCGACGGGCATCGTGTACGGCTTCGACCGGATCCGGTTCCCGAGTCCGGTCCCGTCGGGTTCGCGCATCCGAGTGCGCGGCACGGTCGCCGAGGTGGTCGAGGTCAGCGGCGGCGTACAGGTGACGCTGTCACTCACCTTCGAAGTGGAGGATGGCGCGAAGCCGGCCGTGGTCGCCGATCTCATCCTGAGGCACTACCGGTGAGCGCCTCTCGGATCCACTACGCCGATCTGTGGCGGGGCATCGCGCTGCGCGACCCGGACCGGGTCGCCGTGATCACCCGCCACCAGCAGCTGACCTGGGGGCGGCTGGCCGACGAGGCCGGAGCCCTCGCCCGCTGGCTCACCGACGATCTCCGCGTGCGCCCCGGCGACGCTGTCGCCACGCTGCTGTACAACCGCCCCGAATATCTCGCGCTGCTGTGGGCGTGCCTGGGCACCGGAGTGGCGCCGGTGGCACTCAACTACCGGTACACCGCCGCCGAGGTGCGCGCGCTTCTGGTCGATTCCGATTCGAAGGCGCTCGTTGCGACATCGTCCTTCGCCGCGGTCGCCGCCGAGGCGGCGGCGGGGCTGGGCATCGCCCTGGTGCTCGTGGACGACCACGCGACGGTGGGCAGCGACGTGCCCGGCGGTTCCCTCCCCGCCGCGACGAGCACTCCGCCCGTCGACGACACCGCGGGCGCCGCCACACGCACGTACGACGAGCTCATCGCACGCGGCGGTGCGCTGCCGGAATCCGCCCCGTCGGGCGCCGAGCTGCGGCTCTACACCGGCGGCACGACCGGACAGCCCAAGGCCGTCGTGTGGGACCTCGACACTCTGCTCGAAGCGCGGCGCCAGTCGACCTGGGCGGTATCGGGCATCGAGCCGCCCGCGCACCTCGACGCGGCCATCGACATCGCCGTCTCGCCCGACACACCCCACGTCGTCACGCTGCCGATGAGTCCGTTGCTGCACGGCACCGCCCAGTCGATGACGATGGGCACCCTGGCCCTCGGCGGCACGGTCGTGCTGCACGCCCACCCGCGCATGGACATCGACGAGGCGTACCGGCTCATCGGCGCGCACGGCGTGACCCGGCTCATCGTCGCCGGCGACGCCCTCGCCCTGCCGCTGGCCGATGCCGCCGAACGCGGCGAGGGGCTGCCCACCGTGAAATGGATCTTCTCGTCGGGCATGCGGTTCAGCGACGAGGTGAAACAGCGGCTGCACTCCGCCGGCGACCTGGCCATCATCGACCTGCTGGCCTCGAGCGAGGGCGGGCCCTACGCCTTCGGCATCACCCACAGCGCCGCCGACCTGCCCGCCAAGCTCGTCCTCACCCCGGGCACGGTGCTCTTGGATCCCGACCACAACGAGCTCCCGCTCGAGGCGGGCGCGGTCGGCATCCTCGGGTTCCGGGGCATCCTGCCCAAGGGCTACTACGCCGACCCCGGCAAGACCGCGGCGACGTTCCTGCAGCTGCGCGGGCATCGCTACGTCGTGCCCGGCGACTGGGCCCGCGCTCGCGGCGACGGCACGATCGAGCTTCTCGGTCGACTGTCGGCGGTCATCAACACCGGTGGCGAGAAGGTGTTCCCCGCCGAGGTCGAGGAGGTGCTGCTCGAGCACCCGAGCGTGGCCGACGCCGTGGTGTTCGGGTTGCCCGACCCGCGGTTCGGCGAGGTGGTCAGCGCGACGGTCGCGCCGGCCGACGGCGCGCACATCGATGTGGCCGAGCTGCTGGCTCACGTGACCGGGCGGCTCGCCGGCTTCAAGAAGCCCCAGCACGTGTTCACCCGTCCGACGCTCGAGCGCACCCCCACCGGCAAGGTGGAGCTGGCGCGCGTGAAGGAGGACGCCATGAACGAACTCCAGCGCACCGCGACGGCGGTCGGATCATGACGGCCGACTTCGCTGCGCGTCGCGCGATCGACGTGCACGTCCACGTGTCGATCGATTCGACCGGGCGCACCGGCTCGCCGCCCGCACTCAGCGCCGCCCTCGCGGGGTACTTCAAGAGTCCCGAGCCGCTGCGCGACGTGGATGCCATGGCCGCCTACTACCGGGAACGTGACACCGCCGCGGTCGTGTTCACCGTCGATGCGACGACGAACCTCGACCATGCACCCAACAGCATCGACGAGCTGATCACCGGCGCGCAGCGCCACGCGGACGTGCTGCTGCCTTTCGGCAGCGTCGACCCGCTGCAGGGTGAGGCCGCCGTCGACGAGGCGCGGCGGCAGGCGGCCCTGGGGGCGCGGGGGTTCAAGTTCCATCCGACGGTGCAGAACTTCGACCCGTCCGATCCGGCGCACATCCCGCTGTTCGCAGCCATCGAACAGCTCGGCCTGCCGATCATCGTCCACACCGGGCAGACCGGCGTGGGGGCGGGGCTCCCCGGCGGATGGGGCTTTCGGCTGCGGCTGTCCAACCCCATGCTGCTCGACGATGTCGCCGCCCGGCATCCACACCTGCAGATCATCCTCGCCCACCCCAGCGTGCCCTGGCAGGACGAGGCCCTCTCGATCGCGACCCACAAAGCCAACGTGTGGATCGACCTGTCGGGGTGGTCGCCCAAGTACTTCTCGCCCGCGCTCGTGCGGGCCGCGCGCACGTATCTGAACGCGAAGATGCTGTTCGGCTCCGACATGCCGGCCCTCACGCCCGACCGGTGGCTCGGCGATTTCGCCGGTCTGGAGTTTCCCGACGACGCCGTGCAGGCGATCGTGAAGGGCAACGCCGTGCGGCTGCTCGGGCTGGCGTGACCGGGCCATGAGCACGCTGCCGCCGACCGACCTGCTGGGCTTCAGCGACGAACTGCTGGGCGATGCCGAACGCACCAAGCTGCAGCAGCTGCGCGATCTGCTGGAGCGGCGCGCGCGTCCGCACCTGTCGCAATGGTGGGAGGAGGGCAGCTGTCCCGTGCACCTGCGCGCGGAGCTGGCGGAACTGCGGCTCGAGGACGACGTCACCCTGCTGGACGCGGGCGGCCGCCTCAACCCGTACTACGAGGGCTTCAAGCATTTCGAGTTCCAGCGGTTCGACGCTTCGATCGGCACGCTGTACGGCGGCCAGACCGGCATGTTCCGCACCGTGGTGCGCGCCGGCGGCAGCCCCGAACAGGTCGCGGAGCTCGACTCCGGCATCCCCTCGTTCGCCCTCACCGGGTGCTTCGCACTGACCGAGCCCGACCACGGGTCGGATGTCGCCGGAGGCATGGAGACGGTCGCCACCCGCGACGGCGACCAGTGGACGATCACCGGTCACAAACGCTGGATCGGCAACGCCGCCATCTCGGACGTGCTGCTGGTCGTCGCGAAGGATGCCGCCGACGGCGCCGCGAAGATCTTCGTGGTGCCGCGGACCGCGCCAGGGGTGTCGATCACCGACATTCGCGGAAAGATCGCGCTGCGCATGGTGCGCAACGGCGACATCGTGCTCGACGGTGTGCGGGTGCCCGAGACGGCACGACTGCAGCGCATCGACTCATTCGCCGACATCACGGCCATCCTCTCGCGGCTGCGCTACGTCATCGGCTGGAACGCCGCCGGCATGCAGACCGGCGCGTACGAGGCCGCCCTGCGCTATGCCCTGGCGCGGCACCAGTTCGGCCGTCCGATCGCAGGGTTCCAGCTCGTGCAGGAGAAGCTCACCCGCATGCTCGGCAACGCGACGGCGACCTTGTCGCTTGCGGTGCGACTGACCGAGCTCATGCGCCGCGATAGGCTGACCGGCACCGTCGCGGCGCTGGCCAAGAGCTGGGCCGCCGACCGCGTGCGCGAGACCGTGGCCCTCGGCCGCGAGATCGCCGGCGCCGAGGGCATCCGCGTCGACCA
The DNA here is from genome assembly GCA_023450335.1 of Actinomycetes bacterium. Taxonomy (GTDB): domain Bacteria; phylum Actinomycetota; class Actinomycetes; order Actinomycetales; family Microbacteriaceae; genus Microbacterium. The sequence continues at coordinate 17,210 of JAEXHA010000149.1, forward strand.
CGACCTCGCCCGCTACTTCGCCGACGCCGAAGCGGTCTACACGTTCGAGGGGACCCACGAGATGAACGCGCTGATCGTCGGCCGCGACATCACCGGACTCAGCGCGTTCACCCGCTGATGGCCGCCCCGTGACACCATCACGCGCGGCGTCACCACCGGCTCGCGCCTTCGAGGAGGACCCATGGACTACACCCGGCTCGGATCAAGCGGTCTGACGATCTCTCGCATCGTGCTCGGCTGCATGAGCTACGGCGCTCCCGACCGCGGCGGCCATGGCTGGTCGCTGCCCGAGGACGACGCCCGCCCGTTCTTCCGCGAGGCCGTCGAAGCGGGCATCACCGCCTTCGACACCGCGAACGTGTATTCGCTGGGCTCGAGCGAGGAGATCACCGGGCGCATGCTGCGGGAGTTCACCACACGCGATCGCGTTGTCATCGCCACCAAGCTCGCGATGCCCATGGGGCCGGGTCCCAACGACCGGGGCCTGTCGCGCGGCGCGATCATGGCGCAGATCGACGCTTCTCTGCGCCGGCTGGGCACCGACTACGTCGACCTCTACCAGGTGCACCGGTTCGACCCCCACACGCCGATCGAAGAGACGATGGCGGCATTGCACGACGTGGTGACCGCCGGCAAGGCGCGCTACATCGGGGCGTCGTCGATGTGGGCGCGGCAGTTCGCGGCGATGCAGCATGCCGCAGACCTGCGGGGCCGCACCCGCTTCGTATCGATGCAAGACCAGTACAACCCGATCATGCGGGAGGAGGAGCGCGAAATGCACCCGCTGTGCGTGGAGTCGGGGGTCGGGGTGCTGACCTGGAGCCCTCTCGCACGCGGTCGGCTCTCGCGCCCGTACGGCGAGACGAGCGACCGTCGGGGCCTCGACGAGACCGGGCGCCGGCTCTACCGGCAGGACGAGACCGCCGACCGTGCGATCGCAGACGCCATCGGCGACATCGCGACCGCCCGCGGGGTGTCGCGCGCGCAGGTGACCCTCGCATGGCAATTCGCCCAGCCCGCCGTGACGGCGCCGATCATCGGCGCGACACGGCCGGGCCACATCGCCGACGCCGTCGCCGCGCTCGAGCTGGCGCTGACCGCCGACGAGGTCGCGCGCATCAACGCGCCCTACACGCCCCGGCATCCCGAAGCCTTCGCCTGACGCGCGCCGCGCGCCGCGCGCGCCTCGCCCCACCCACCCCCGCGAGCCGCCTAGGGCGTGTCTCCTAACCTCGGGGGTTGATAGCGGGCAGGCTTGAGTGGTGTCGCGGACTT
>JAEXHA010000158.1 GCA_023450335.1 Actinomycetes bacterium
CTGCTGCGCCGTGCGCGCGTCGCCCAGCGCCAGGTCGAGCCGATCGCGAAGCCGGGCCACGGCATCCACCGTCGCCGTCGGCTGCCGCCGCGCGCGCCCGGCCCACTCGTCGAGGCGCTCGGTGATCAGGCGCATCTCGCTGCCGAGTCGATCTGCGTCATCCGACTCGAGCCGAGCGCGCACCTCTGCCGCCTGGCGAAGCGCTGCGCGCGCCGTCTCGAGTTCTTCGTCGACGGCAAGGGCAGCCTCGGTCACCAGGCGATGGGTCTCTTCGAGTGTGCGCGCAGCCGCATCCGCCCGGCGCAGCTCACGCTCGGCCCGCGCCAGCTCGGGCAGCACCGACCGCGTCGGGTCGTCGACGTGTGCCGCAGCCTCGTCGAGCAGGCGGTCGGCTTCGGCCAGCGCGGCCACGGCCTCACGCGCCCCGCGATCAGCGGCCGTCCACTCCGAGGCATCGAATCGTGCGGCGAGTTCGGCCCGCAGCGCTTCGGGATCACCCAGCTGCTCGCGCAGCCGACCGGCGCGTTCGCGAGCCGCGGCCAGCTGCGTGCCCGCGGTCACGTTGCGCTGCATCCAGTCGGTGTGCTCGCGCCGGGCATGCTCGATTGTGGCCAGCGCCGCATCGACGCGGGTCGTGATGCGGCGCGACACGCGGCGCACCTCATCGGGGTGGCTCTCGGCCGTGAACTGGGCGTACTGGGCGAACGCGTCGTCGCGCGTCTGCTGCGCGGTGATGCGGGCGCGGCGCAGCGAGGGCGGAGCGGCGCCGTCGTACAGCGCGCCCGACAGACCCACCTCGAGGTCGAGCTCGTCGACGGCGTTGTCGAGCCGCACGAGGGCTGAGCCGGCGGCTGTGCGCTCGACCTCGGCCGCCGCGCGGGCACGCGGCGACCGGCGCGAGCGGCGCAACGCCCAGATCGCGCCGGCGCTGAGAACCGCGGCGGCTCCGAAGACGACGAGGGCGGGCAGCACCCACGCCCACACGTCGCCCGGGCTCACGCGTCCTCCGGAATCAGCAGCAGATCGCGCAGTTCGTCGATCGTGTCGACGACGGCCTGCGCGCCCTCGGATTCGTGTGGCCAGCTGAACCCCCAGCGCACGAAGATCACGGGCACATCGTGCACGGCGGCGCCGTCGATGTCGTGGTGCCGGTCTCCGATCAGGACCGGACGGCTGGTGTCGTGCCCGAGAGCGGCCAGGCGACGCAGGGACTCGCCGATGATGTCGGCTTTGGATGCCAGGGTCTTCTCGTCGGGGGTCGCTCCGGTGATCGACTGCAGCAGGGGCGCGAGGTCGAAGTGCTCCATGAGCGCGCCGACCTGCAGCTCCGGCTTGGAGCTGGCCGTCGCCTGGGGGATGCCGGCATCCGCCAGGTCGGCGATGAGCTCGCCGATGCCGGGGTACAGCCGGGCGCCGGTCGTGTAGCCGTCCGCCTTGCCGATGCGGCGATACAGCGCCGTGGCGGCGGTGGCCTGCTCAGGCGAAAGCCCCACGTTCGCCTGGAACGACTCGTGCATGGGCGGGCCGATCCAGTGGACGAGCTCTTCCCGCGTGGGCGCCGGAAGGCCCAGCTCGTTCAGGCAGAGGGTCAGGCGGCGGAGGATGCCCTCGGACGCGTCGACGACGGTGCCGTCGACGTCCCACAGGACACAGCTGAACGGCGACCGTGATGTCATGCACCCACCCTACAAACGGCATCGACCTGCACCGCGGGTAGGCTCGTCGCCGTGCGTCTCGTCATCGCCCGCTGCTCCGTCGATTACACCGGCCGCCTCAACGCGCATCTGCCTGAGGCGACTCGGCTGTTGCTGCACAAAGGCGACGGCTCGCTGCTCGTGCACTCGGACGGCGGATCGTACAAGCCGCTGAACTGGATGAGCCCGCCCTGCACGCTCAGCATCGTCGAGCCCGACGAGACCGACGTCGATGTCGTCGAGAAATGGCGGGTCACGCACGCGAAGACCGGCGATTCGCTGACCGTGCGCATCTACGAGGTGCTGCATGACTCGGCGCACGAACTGGGCGTGGACCCGGGGCTGGTCAAGGACGGCGTCGAGGCCGATCTGCAGCGGCTGCTGGCCGAACAGGTGTCGGTGATCGGCGACGGGTTGACGCTTGTGCGCCGCGAGTTCCCCACCGCGATCGGCCCCGTCGATCTGTTGCTGCGCGAAGCGGCTGTCGTCGTCGACGTCGAAGGCGCGCCTCCGGCGAAGGTGGATGCCGGCAGCGCGGCATCGGGCGCAGGTCATGTCGCCGTCGAGGTGAAGCGTCGCGCCGGCATAGACGCGGTCGAGCAGATCACCCGGTACCTCGAGCTGCTCAACCGCGACCCCCACCTGCGGCCGGTCAAGGGTGTGCTCGCCGCGCAGGCGTTCGCGCCGCAGGCTCGCACTCTGGCATCCGATCGGGGGATCGACTGCGTCGTGCTCGACTACGACGCCATGAAGGGTGTCGACAGCGGACGGCCGACCCTGTTCTGAGTCGGACCTCCACGACGCCGAGCCCGACCGGCTCAGTGGTGTGCGGCGCCGACCTTTGTGCCGGCCAGCGGCTTGGCGGCGCCTGAGGCCAGGCCCGAGGCCACCACGAGGGCGACCAGGATGAACAGGGTGTTCAGCAGTCCGATGTGGTCGCTGATCACGCCCAGTACGGGCGGGCCGCACAGGAAGGCGACGTAGCCGATCGTCGCGGCGGCACTCACGCGGGCGGCGGCCTTGGCGGGGTCGTCGGCGGCCGCCGACATGCCCAAGGGGAAGCCGAGCGAGGCGCCGATGCCCCACAGCGCCGCGCCGAGGAACACGAGCGGCAGGGTGGGGGCGAGGATCACGAGCAGGATGCCGGCGGCGGCGGTCACCGCCAGCACGCGCAGGATGGTGACACGGCCGAACCGGTCGACGAGGGGACCGCCGGCCACACGCACCGTCGTCATCGCGATCGCGAACACAGTCAGCGCCACGGCGCCGAGCTCGGCGCCCCCGCTGTGGTCCTCGCTCACGGCGAGGGCGAGCCAGTCGTTGGCGCCCCCCTCGGCGAACGACATGCCCAGCATGACGACGCCCAGGGCATATGTGCGCGGCTCACGCCAGGCCGACAGCGCCACCGCCAGGCGCGCCCGCCAGCCGGGCCGTTCGACCGGGTGGGCGTCGACCGTGTCGCCGACGGCCTCACGCGCGGGAACATTGACGTAGGCCGCGAGGGCCACCAGCACGATCACGATCGCGATGATCGCGGTATGGGTGAAGACGCTGACGGCCAGGCTCGCCGCCAGGGCGCCCAGACCGGCGCCGAGAACCGTTCCGAGGCTGAAGAAGGCGTGGAACAGCGGCAGGATCGTCTTGCTCACATGGGTCTCGATCGCCGCGCCCTCGACGTTCATCATGACGTCGCAGGCGCCGTTGCCTGCGCCGAACAGGGCAAGGCCGATGAGCACAAGCGGTACCGAGGGCACGACGTTCACGCCCACGCCGATCAGCGCGACACCAGCCGCGAAGGCGATCATGGCGCCGAACATGCCCCGGCGCGTGCCGAAGCGCGCGATGATCACCGAGGCCGATGACAGGCCCAGGATCGACGCGATCCCCATGCCCAGCAGCAGCAATCCGATGTCGGTGTTCTCGATGCCGAGGTCGGCCTTGATCGAGGGCACGCGCGCCGCCCACGTCGCCACGCTGAGCCCGCTCGCGGCGAAGATCGCGAAGATGGCCGTGCGCCACCGGACGAGCTGCGAATGCGTGAGTGCCTGGTTCACCGCGTCAGCATATCGAATCGATTCGATCGAAAAAACATTAGGATCGACACCGTGCAGCCACGCCGAGCCACCATCGCCGACGTCGCGCGCGAAGCCGGGGTGGCCGCGTCGACGGCGTCCGTCGTGTTCAGCGGCAAGGCGGGTGTGTCGGATGCCACCCGCGAACGCGTGCTCAGCGCTGCCACCGCGCTCGGTTACACCGGGCCCGACCCGCGGGCTGCGTCGCTCCGCCGCGGGCGCAGCGGCATCGTCGCGGTCGTGTTCGAAGAACAGCTCGGCGCCGCCTTCCTCGACCCGGTCAAGCGCCTCATGATGGACGGCCTCACCGCGGCCGTCGCCCCCCTGGGTGCCGGTCTCCTGCTGCTGCACGACGCCGATGCGCTCGGCGACCCCGACGAGGCCCGCAACGAGGCGGCCGACACCGACGAGACCGACGAAGCCGACAACGTCGACACCCATCCGTCGCTGACGACCACCCCGATCGACGCCGCCGTGCTCATCGGCTGCAGTCCGCGCGTGCGCGAATCGCTCGAGGTGCTGCACGGCCGCGGGGTGCCCGTCGTGGTGATCGAGGGTGACGCCGGAGCCGACGTGCCGCAGATCCGCCTCGACAATCGTGAGGCGCAGCGGGTCGCCGCCGCGCACCTCCGCGATCTGGGGCATACCCGTGTGGCCACGGTGACCCTGCCCGCCGATGCGCACACCGGCCGGGGTTGGATCGCGCGCGGTCAGGCCATCGCCGTCGATGTGACCGCCGAGCGCCTGGCGGGCGTGCGCGACGTGTTCCCGGATGCCGGTGCCTACGCCGCTGCGGGCAGCTCGATCGACGAGGGGCTCGCAGCCGGCCGCGTCATGCTGGCCGACGCCGCCACCCGGCCGACGGCCGTGCTCGCCCAGAGCGATCTGCTGGCCGCGGGCGTCATCCGCGCCGCCGAAGAGGCGGGTCTGCGCGTGCCCGAAGACCTCAGCGTGACGGGGTTCGACGGGGTGCGCGTCGACGGCCTGGCCCCCTACGAACTCACGACTCTCGTGCAGGAGGCCGTCACCAAGGGACGGCTTGCCGGCGAGGCGATTGCGACGATGCTGGCCGGCGACACACCGGCATCCACTCATCTGACCTGCACGTTCCGCCACGGAAATACGACCGCGCCGGTTGCCGATCCTGGTGAATCGGCCGTGAGCCGACCCGTAGAATAGGGCGCACGACCCCCCGCTGCTTTTAGGAGGCCTGGCGAATGCTGCTCCTCCTCGGTGTGTTCGCCGCCGTCGCGCTGACACTGCCGTGGATGGTCAGTCGTCTGGGAGCCCGCGCGTTCTACATCGCCGCGCTCGTGCCGGCCGTGGCCTTCGGTCACGCCGTCGCGATGGCCCCGGCCGTGTTTGCCGGCGACGCGCCGTTCGAGTCGCTGCCGTGGATCCGCCCGCTGGGCGTCGACGTGTCGCTGTACATGGACACGCTCGGCTGGGTCATGACGCTCATCGTCACCGGCATCGGCGCGCTCGTCATGCTCTACTGCCGGTGGTACTTCGCGGGGCATGAGGCCGGCACCGGACTGTTCGCGGGCGTGCTGCTGGCTTTCGCCGGTGCCATGTACGGACTCGTACTCACCGACGACATCATCGTGCTCATCATGCTGTGGGAGGTCACGAGCGTCCTGTCGTACCTGCTGATCGGGCACTATCACGCCCGTGGCGCAAGCCGACGTGCCGCACTGCAGGCGCTGCTGGTGACGACCATCGGCGGGCTGGTCATGCTGATCGGCGTCGTGATCTTCGTGGCCGCCTTCGGCACGTCGAGCATGACCGAGATCTTCGCCGCCTGGTCCGCCGGCACGGGCGATGACCCGCTCATCGCGGCCGCGGTCGTGATGATCCTCGTGGGCGCCCTCAGCAAGTCGGCGATCTTCCCCTTCCATTTCTGGCTGCCCGGCGCCATGACCGCCCCCACCCCGGTCAGCGCGTACCTGCACGCCGCCGCGATGGTGAAGGCCGGCATCTACCTCATCGCCCGATTCGCCCCCGCCTTCGCCGACATCGAGCCATGGCGCCCGATCGTGCTCAGCCTCGGCGCGTTCACGATGCTGCTGGGCGGGCTGCAGGCGCTGCGCGAGACCGACCTCAAGCGCATCCTCGCCTTCGGCACCGTGAGCCAGCTCGGCCTGCTCACCGTCGTGCTCGGCTTCGGCGAACGCAACACGGCCCTCGCCGGCATGGCGCTGCTGCTGGGTCACGCGCTGTTCAAGTCCGCGCTGTTCCTGGTGGTCGGTGTCATCGACCGCCAGCTGTCGACCCGTGACATCCGCGAGTTGTCGGGGGTCGGACGGCAGGCACCGACTCTCGCCGTCTTCTCGATCATCGCGGTGGCCTCGATGGTCGGCATCGTGCCCACGCTCGGATTCATCGCGAAAGAGGCCGCTCTCAGCTCGCTGCTCAGCGCCGCGACGCGGCCGGCCGGCACCCTCACGCTCATCGCCATCCTGGTCGGGTCGGCGTTGACAGCCGCCTACGGGCTGCGGTTCGTGTGGGGTGCGTTCTGGACGAAGAAGGATGCCACGGGGGCGGCCATGCCTCGTACCGAGTGGCCCGATCCACCCATGGGCTTCCTGAGCGCGCCCGTGCTGCTGGGCGGGCTGTCGCTGGTCACGGCGCTGGTGGCGCCGCAGCTGGATGTCGTGCTCTCCGGCTACGCCGATACGCTGCCCGACGCCGGCGGCGAGGCCTATCATCTCGCGCTGTGGCACGGCTTCGAGCCGGCGCTGTTCCTCTCTCTGGCCAGCATCGCCGGGGGTGTGGGCATCTTCTGGCTCGTGCAGCGTGCACCGTGGCACAAGCGCGTGCTGCCGTTCACGGCCGTCGACGCCTACAACGCCACGATGCGCGGCATCGCGCGGGTGGCCGTCGTGGTCACGACCACCACGCAGCGCGGCTCACTGCCGGTGTACGTCGGGACCATCTTCATCGTCTTCGTCGGCGCCGAGGTCACCGCTCTCGCGATGGGCGGCCCCTGGCCGACCCACCTCGACGGCTGGCACACCGCCACCCAGGTCGCCGTCGCCCCGGTGATGGTCATCGCCGCGCTCATCGCCGTGCGCGCCCGCAAGCGGTACACGGGCGTCGTGCTGGTCTCGGCCACCGGCGTGGGCATGGTGCTGCTGTTCGCGACCAGCGGTGCCCCGGACCTGGCCCTGACGCAGATTCTCGTCGAGACGGTGACGATGGTGGCCTTCGCCCTCGTGCTGCGTCGCATTCCTGCGCGGCTGGGCGAGCACAACGCCTCGGTGGCCCCCGTCATGCGCGGCGTCATCGCGGTCGCGGTGGGCGTCACCATGGCGGCGGTGGCGATCGTGGCCACCGGCGCCCGCATCGCGCAGCCCGTCTCCGAGAGCTTCCCGCACCTGGCCTACGAGATCGGACACGGCAGGAATGTCGTCAACGTGGCGCTGGTCGACCTGCGCGGGTGGGACACGATGGGCGAACTGTCGGTGCTCATCCTGGCCGCGACCGGCGTCGCCTCGCTCGTGTTCGTGACGCACCGCTCCGACATGCTCTCCAGCGGCATCTCGCCGCTGCCCACCGGCATGACCCGCACGCGGCGCCCTTTCATCGAGACCTCCGACGGGCCGCGGCCGCGTACGGCGGCGCCGGGCAGCACGCTGCAGACCTGGCTCATCGGCGGGCAGCGCCTGCAGCCCCGCACCCGCTCGATCATGCTCGAAGTCATCGTGCGGGTGCTCTTCCACACGATCATCATCGTGTCGATCTATCTGCTGTTCGCCGGCCACAACCTGCCCGGCGGCGGGTTCGCCGGGGGGCTTGTGGCGGGCATGGCGCTGGTCATGCGCTACGTGGCGGGCGGTCCGTATGAGCTCGGCGCCGCCGCGCCCACCGACGCCGGACGACTGCTGGGTGCGGGCATGGCGCTGGCGGTGGCCTGCGCGATCGTGCCGGTGTTCCTGGGCGACGCGCCGCTGACCAGCTACTTCTTCGAGGCGACGCTGCCGGTCGTCGGCCACATCGAGTTCGTCACCTCGACGCTGTTCGATGTGGGCGTCTACCTCGTGGTCATCGGGCTCGTGCTCGACGTGCTGCGTTCACTGGGGGCCGAAGTCGACCGGCAGGCCCTCGAGGCGACGGGGCGGCTCGACGTGACGGGGCGGGTGAACGCATGAACGCGTCACTGACGCTGATCATCATCATGGCCGTGCTGTTCGCGGCCGGGGTCTACGCGATCCTCGAGCGCAGTCTCACCCGCGTGCTCATCGGGTTCCTGCTGCTGGGCAATGCCGCGAACCTGTTTCTGCTGGTGGTCATGGGCGCCCCCGGCGTCGCGCCGTTCTTCGGCTCCGGTGACCCCGACCAGATGAGCGATCCGTTGCCGCAGGCCCTCACCCTCACCGCGATCGTGATCACCTTCGCCGTCAGCGCCTTCCTGCTCGCGCTGATCTACCGGTCGTGGCAGCTGGGGCAGGCCGACACCGTCCACGACGACGAAGCCGACCTCGAGGTCCGTGAGCGCGCCGCCGTGGACGAAGACACGATGGACGACGAGATCACCGAAGAAGACGACGACGCCACCACCGACTTCCTCGACACGGCCACGGCGCCCATCACGGTGCTGCACCATGAGGACTTCGACACGCTCAGCGACGACGCCCCGGTCGACGCGCCGCACCCTCGAGGCGGTGATCGATGAACGGCCTCGTCCCATTGCTGGTGACGCTGCCCCTGCTCGGTGCCGCCATCGCCCTCATCTTCGGTCGGCGCCGTCGGGTGCAGGTGGGAGTGTCGATCGTGACGCTCACCCTCGTGCTGGCCGTGGCCGCGGTGCTGCTGTACACCGTCGACAGCACCGACCAGGGGTTGGCCGTCTCGGTCGGCGGCTGGCCGATCCCGTTCGGGATCGTGCTCTACGTCGATCGGCTTGCTGCGCTGCTGGTGGTCGTCTCGAGCATCGTCCTGCTGGCGGTTCTGCTGTTCTCGGTCGGGCAGGGCGCCGCCGACGGCGACGACGAGACGCCGGTGTCGATCTTCCACCCGTCGTACCTGATCCTGGCCGCCGGCATCTTCAACGCGTTCATCGCCGGAGATCTGTTCAACCTGTACGTGGGGTTCGAGATCCTGCTGGTCGCCTCATACGTGCTGATCACCCTCGGCTCGACCGAATCGCGCATCCGCACCGGCGTGGTCTACATCGTGGTCTCGCTCGTGTCGTCCATCCTGTTCCTGGCCGCGATCGCCGCGATCTACGGGGCGCTGGGCACCGTGAACATGGCGCAGGTCTCACAGCGGATGACCGAGCTGCCGCAGGAGGTGCAGCTGGTCCTCCACCTCATGCTGCTGCTTGCTTTCAGCATCAAGGCCGCCGTCTTCCCGCTGTCGTTCTGGCTGCCAGACTCGTACCCGACCGCGCCGGCTCCCGTGACCGCCGTGTTCGCGGGCCTGCTGACCAAGGTCGGTGTGTACGCGATGATCCGCACCGAAACGCAGCTGTTCCGCGACAGCGAGGTCAACACGCTGCTGCTGATCGTGGCGCTGGCGACCATGATCGTCGGCGTGCTCGGCGCCGTCGCGCAAGCCGAGCTCAAACGCATCCTGTCGTTCACCCTGGTCAGCCACATCGGGTACATGGTGTTCGGGCTCGCGATCGCCACACCGATCGCGCTCGGCGCGACGATCTACTACATGGTCCACCACATCGTCGTGCAGACGACGCTGTTCCTGGCCGTCGGCCTCATCGAGCGGCGCGCGGGGTCGACGTCGGTGCTCAAGGTCAAGGGACTGATGAAAGCGGCGCCGGTGATCGCGGTGCTGTACTTCATCCCCGCGATCAACCTGGGCGGCATCCCCCCGTTCTCGGGCTTCATCGGCAAGATCGCGCTGTTCGACGCGGCCGCGCAGGTCGGCACGCCGCTGATGTACGTGCTGATGGCCGGCGGCATCGTCACGAGCCTGCTGACCCTCTACGCCCTCATGCGCGCCTGGAACCTCTCGTTCTGGCGCGAGGATGACGAGCCGGTCGACGAGCCCGGCGAGGAGCGCATCGCCTACCTCGGCACGGCGCCGGCGGCCGCCACCGAGACCGAGCGGCGGGTGATCCCGCGCATCATGACCGCGGCCACCGCCGGAATGGTCGCGGTGACCGTCGCGCTGACGATCTTCGCCGGCCCCCTGTACGACCTGTGCGCGAGCATCGGCGGCGCGTTGCAGAACCCGATCACCTTCAGTCAGCTGGAGTCGGAGCGATGAGCCCGGCAGCCGGAACCGCGGCCTCCATCTGGCGCCAGCTGCCGTTCTTCATGTGGCTCGTCGCCCTGTGGATGCTGCTGTGGGCGCAGTTCACCGTGCTCTCGTTCGTCACGGGCGTGGTCGTCGCCGTCTTCGTCACGCGCGTGTTCCGGCTGCCTCCGGTGGAGCTGTCGGGCCGTGTCAATCTGTGGTGGGGATTCATCTTCGTCACCGAGTTCCTCTACTCGGTCGTGAAGGGATCGCTGCTGGTCGCGTGGCAGGTCGTCAATCCGCGGCAATACCCGGGCATGGCCATCATCGCGGTGCCGATGGTCACCGACGACGACCTCATCATGACCCACGTGGCCGTCACGGCCTCGCTCATTCCCGGGTCGCTCATCATCGACTCCGATCGCGACCGGCGCATTCTGTACCTCCACATCATCGGCGTGCACAACGCCGCCGACGTCGAGAAGCAGCGCCAGGCCGTGATGCACTGGGAGGAGCGCATCGTGCGAGCGGTGGGCTCGCGCGCGCAGCTCGAACTGGTGCGCGAACGGGTGAAGGGGCGGACGCGATGATGACCATCATGCTGATCGCGATCTACGTCGTCTTCGCCGTAGCGGGCCTGCTGACGCTGTGGCGCATCGTGGTCGGACCGTCGATTCTCGACCGCGCCGTGGCCTCGGACGTGCTGCTGACCCTCGTGGTCTGCGTGCTCGGCGCCGAGATGGCCATCAACCACCACACCAGGACGCTGCCCCTGCTGCTGATCGTGGCAGCGGTGGGGGTGTTCGCCTCGATATCGATCGCGCGGTTCGTCGCGCGGCGGGACGGTGACCGGAAATGATCGACCTCATCGGCGTGGCCCTGATCCTGATCGGCGCGGTGCTGTGCCTGACCGCCGCGATCGGGCTGCTGCGTTTCCACGACGTGCCGGCGCGGCTGCACGCGGCGACCAAGCCGCAGGTGCTCGGACTGATCCTCATCGCCATCGCGATCGCCCTCATGTCGCGGTCATGGCAGGTGGCGGTGTTCCTCGTGCCGGTGATCCTGATCCAGCTGGCGACCGCCCCGCTGTCGGCGCACATGGTCGGCCGCCAGGCCTACCGCAACGGCACGCTCGACGAGCGCTCGCTGCTGGTGGACGAGCTCGCCGAATCGACGCAGACGCCGCCCGCCGCCGGCGGCTGACCTCCGGCGTGACCGGGCGACCGCGCGACCCCGGTGTCCGGGTTCAGGATGCCGGGGTGAGCACGAGCGTGTGCGTCGCGGCATCCCTCACCTGATCGAGGTCGAACAGCCACGGCGTCTGCCGGTTCTGCTGCCAGGCCTCGGTCTGGTCGGTGTAGTTGGGGTGGAAGGCGTGGCCGCTGGCGCCGGTGAGGTTGTTCCAGCGCGAGGCGTCGAGGTCGGCGAGGTCGACGGTCATGCGCAGCGAGGGCAGCGTCACGGTCTCGAAGCTGCCGCTGGCCAGCACCCATCCGGTCGCGTCGACCACGGAGGCGCCGCCGCCGACCGGGAACGGGCCTCGGTTGAACAGCGCCTCGATCGGGCCGATGCCGCTGGTGCCGAAGGTGCCGTGGGTGAGGGTCAGCGCGTGCAGGCTGCCCCAGTTCCATTGCGCGGGGTTGGCGCCCTGCAGCGCCGACAGGCGCGCGTACGCGTCCTCGGCCGAGCGTGCGAGCATCTCGCGCTGGCCGGCCACGCCGATCTCGGCATTGGTCCACCATGCGGAGTCGGGGTCGTCGAGCAGCTGGTCGACCACTTCGAACATGCGGCTCTGGCTCGAGGGTCGGGCATCGGCCGGACGGCGCGAGAACATGTTCTGCACGAGTTCGTCCCACAGCACGTTGGCATAGGCGGCCGCCGCCGAATCGGCGTGGTTCTGCGCGTCCCAGTGCTCGAGCAGCGCCAGAGCCTCGGCGGCTCCCTCGCTGTCGACGTGGATGCCGGAGGCCAGCGCCGACAGCTGTCGGCCCATCCAGAACTCCTGATCGGCCTGGATCGCCGACATGTCGTCGGCGGTGAGCTTCTTGGTCGCGGCGGTGCGCTCGATGAGATCGGTGATGCGGGCCGCGCGCCAGCCGTAGTCCCAGTCGTCGGTGAGGAAGTACGGGTAGTCCTCGCCGACGACGGCGTTGTTGGCGGTGACGATGTAGCCGGTGTCGGGGTTGTACACGGTGGGCAGCTCGTCGAACGGGATGTAGCCGCGCCAGTCGTACGCCGAGTCCCAGCCCGGCTGCGGCATCGAGCCGTCGCCGGCGCCGCGGATGGGCAGACTCCCCGGCGTCTGGTATCCGATGTTGCCGTCGCGGTCGGCGTAGATGAGGTTCTGCGCCGGCACCGTGAACAGCTGCGCTGCGGCGCGGAAGTCGTCGAAGTCCTGCGCCAGATCGAGCGCGAAGATCGACGCCGCGGTGGTGCCGACGTCGAGGGCCGTCCAGCGCAGGCTCACCGCCCAGTCGCCGTCGGGGCCGCCTGCGGCCGGCACCACGGCATCCGTCGACCCGGTGTACGGGGTCTCGGCGATCGCCGAGAGGTCGTCGGTCAGTCCCGACACGATCGGGCCGTGCACCGTGGAGCGGATGTCGAGCTCGACGTCGTCGCCGCCGGCCACGCGGATCGTCTCGGTGCGCACATCGAGCGGCACCAGCTCGCCGTCGTACCAGTACGAGTCGCCGTCCAGCTTCTCGAGGTAGAGGTCGGCCACATCGGTGGTGAGGTTCGTGAAACCCCAGGCGATGTGGGCATTGTGGCCGATGATGACGCCGGGGACGCCCGAGAAGCCGAAACCGGCGACATCGAACGCGCAGTCGGGCGACACGGTGGCGCAGCGCAGGCCGATCTGGTGCCAGACACTGGGCAGCGCCGCGCCCAGGTGCGGATCGTTCGACAGCAGCGGCTTGCCCGATTCGGTGAGGCTGCCCGACACGACCCACGAGTTCGAGCCGATGCCCTCGCCGACCGGGCCCATCATCGCCGACACGGCCTCGACGACACTGCCGACCTCGGTCCACTCGATCGAGGCGGTGGCGTCTTCGGCGGGGGATGCCGGAGCGCTCGCCGTATCGGCATCGGTGCCGGAGTCGGTGTCGGTGGTGTCGGCGTCGGTCGCGGCGGTGTCGGCGTCGGTGGGATCGGCCGGTGGCGGGGGTGCGGTGATGGTCGGCACGATCACCGGGTTGGTGTCGAAGGGGTAGTCCGGGTAGAGGTCGGCGATCTGCGCGGCGGTGTAGTCCTGCGCGAGGATCGCGCGATCGGTCTCGGCCTCGACGTTCGCGCGGAGGTCCCACGCCATGGCCTTGAGCCACGCCACCGAATCGACCGCCGTCCACGGCTCGATCTCGTAGTCGGGATTCTGCAGACCCAGCACGGCGTACTCGAGCGAGGCGGCCGCGCCGTCGTGATCGGCGAGGTAGGCGTTGACGCCGTCGGCATACGCGTCGTAGTAGCTGCGCGTGGTCGCGTCGAGCGCATCGACCTCTTCGGTCGCGATCTCGTGCCAGCCGAGGGTGCGCAAGAAGCTGTCGGTGGCGATCTGGGTCGGCCCGAAGAGCTCCGACAGCCGGCCGGCCGTGAGGTGGCGGCGGAAGTCCATCTCCCAGAACCGGTCCTGCGCGTGCACGTAGCCTTGGGCGAAGAAGAGGTCGTCGGTGGTGTCGGCGACGATCGTGGGGATGCCGAGCTCGTCGCGGTGGACGGTCACCTCGTCGGCGAGGCCGTCGAGCTCGACGCTGCCCTCCAGCTGGGGGAACGACTGCTGGATCGTGAAGACCACGACTCCCGCGGCGATCAGCGCGATGACCGTGAGCCCGGCCACGACCGAGAAGGCGGCGATGCCGATTCTGCGGCCCAGTGACCGCTTCGGCTGGGCGGTCGAGGCATCGTCGCCGGGGTCAGGCACGTCGGTCATCGTCATCGAGGCAGTCTCCGGGGAACAGGTGGAACTCAGTGTCCGTCGGGCCGGACCGCGGTCTCACGTCCCCAGGTGAGCGAGACCGTCCTCGCATGCTACCCGCTGCCGGTCAGCGCACCGGCATCCGCGCTCGTCAGTCGGCGCCGAAGTCGAACGATGCCGACTCGCTCGCCTCGTCGACGGCCTCGGCGAGCTCTTCGCGCGCGGCGTCGTAGGGCTGCGCATGGCCGGTGATCTCGGCCGAGCCCCCCGCCGAGAGCTCACCGACCAGCTCGGCGGTCGCGCCCCCGATGAGGCCGAGCCCCGCGTACTGCTCGAGACGGGCGCGCGAGTCGGCGATGTCGAGGTTGCGCATCGTGAGCTGGCCGATGCGGTCGGTCGGCCCGAACGCGGCATCGCCCACCCGCTCCATCGACAGCTTCTCCGGGGTGTACGAGAGGTGCGGCCCGGTCGTGTCGAGGATCGTGTAGTCCTCGCCGCGGCGCAGCCGCAGGGTCACCGACCCGGTGATCGACGAGCCCACCCAGCGCTGGATCGACTCGCGCAGCATGAACGACTGCGGCTCGAGCCACCGGCCCTCGTACATGAGGCGGCCCAGGCGACGGCCCTGCTCGTGATACGTGGCCAGTGTGTCTTCGTTGAGGATGGCGTTGACCAGGCGCTCGTAGGCGGTGAACAGCAGCGCCATGCCCGGTGCCTCGTAGATGCCGCGCGACTTCGCCTCGATGATGCGGTTCTCGATCTGGTCGCTCATGCCCAGGCCGTGGCGTCCGCCGATGCGGTTGGCTTCGAACACGAGCTCCACGGCGTCGCTGTACTCGACACCGTTGAGCGCCACCGGCCGGCCGCCCTCGAACGTGACGGTGACATCCTCGGTCGCGATCTGCACGGCCGGGTCCCAGAACCGCACACCCATGATCGGGTCGACGGTCTCCAGCGACACGTCGAGGTGCTCGAGCGTCTTGGCCTCATGCGTCGCGCCCCAGATGTTCGCGTCGGTGGAGTACGCCTTCTCAGCGCTGTCGCGGTACGGGAAGCCGTGTTCGACGAGCCACTCGCTCATCTCCTGCCGGCCGCCGAGCTCGGTGACGAAGTCGGCGTCGAGCCAGGGCTTGTAGATGCGCAGCGCGGGGTTGGCCAGCAGCCCGTAGCGGTAGAACCGTTCGATGTCGTTGCCCTTGTAGGTCGACCCGTCGCCCCAGATGTCGACGCCGTCTTCCTTCATGGCACGCACGAGCATGGTGCCGGTGACGGCGCGGCCGATCGGCGTCGTGTTGAAGTAGGTGCGCCCGCCGCTGCGGATGTGGAAGGCGCCGCACTGCAGCGCGACCAGGCCCTCTTCGACCATCATCGGCTTGCAGTCGACCAGGCGCGAGACCTCGGCACCGTATTCGAGCGCGCGGCCCGGGATCGCCTCGATGTCGTCTTCGTCGGGCTGGCCGAGGTCGCCCGTATAGGTGCAGGGCACGGCGCCCTTGTCGCGCATCCAGGCGACGGCGACGGAGGTGTCGAGACCCCCCGAGAAGGCGATGCCGACGCGCTCGCCGACGGGCAGGGACTGAAGCACCTTGGACATGGCTCCCAGTCTACTGAGGGTGGATGTCGGCGCCCGGCCGTCGGGGACAGCGAGCACGCCGGGAGGAGAGGCGGCTGGATAGGATGGGGTGTAACCGTCCGATAAACGGGGGAGTAGCCCATGCCAGGCATCGTGATCGTCGGGGTCCAGTGGGGGGACGAGGGCAAGGGCAAAGCCACCGACCTCCTGGGTGAGCGCACCGACTGGGTCGTCAAGTTCAACGGGGGCAACAACGCCGGCCACACCGTCGTCATCGGCGACGAGAAGTACGCCCTGCACCTGCTGCCCTCCGGCATCCTCTCGCCCGGCGTCAACGCCGTCATCGGAGGCGGCGTCGTCGTCGACCTCGAAGTGCTGTTCGCCGAGCTCGAGGCGCTGCACGCCCGCGGCGTCGACACGTCGCGGCTGCGCGTGAGCGCCAACGCGCACATCATCACCCAGTACCACCGCACGCTCGACAAGGTCACCGAACGGTTCCTCGGCAAGCGCCAGATCGGCACCACGGGCCGTGGCATCGGTCCCGCGTACGCCGACAAGATCAACCGCGTCGGCATTCGCGTGCAGGACCTGTTCGACGAGAACATCCTGCGGCAGAAGGTCGAGGGTGCGCTCGACCAGAAGAACCACCTGCTCGTGAAGGTGTTCAACCGCCGGTCGGTCACCGTCGACGAGATCGTCGAAGATCTGCTGGCCTACACCGAACGCCTGCGCCCGATGGTCGCCGACACCGGTCTGCTGCTGAACGAGGCGCTGGATGCCGGGGACGTCGTCGTCTTCGAGGGTGGTCAGGCCACCATGCTCGACGTCGACCACGGCACCTACCCGTTCGTCACGTCGTCGTCGGCGACGGCGGGCGGCGCCGCCACCGGCTCAGGCGTGGGGCCCAACCGTCTGGACCGCATCGTCGGCATCGTCAAGGCCTACACGACGCGCGTCGGGTCGGGACCGTTCCCGACCGAGCTGTTCGATGAGCAGGGCGACTGGCTGCGCTCGCGCGGCTTCGAGTTCGGCACCACCACCGGCCGGCCCCGCCGCGTCGGTTGGTACGACGCGCCCATCACCCGGTACGCGACGCGCATCAACGGCATCACCGACCTCGTGCTCACCAAGCTCGACATCCTCACCGGCCTCGACCGCATCCCGGTGTGCGTCGCCTACGACGTCGACGGGCAGCGCTTCGACGAGGTGCCGGTCAACCAGACCGACTTCCACCACGCCAAGCCGATCCTCGAGTACTTCCCGGGCTGGAAGCAGGACATCTCGGGCGCCCGCAGCTTCGACGAGCTGCCCCTCGAGGCGCAGGACTACGTGCTGGCGCTCGAGGAGATGAGCGGCACCCGCATCTCGGTCATCGGGGTGGGCGCCGCCCGCGACGCGGTGATCGTGCGTCACGACCTCGTCGACTGACGCCCCGGACCCGGCCCCGGTCCCCCGGCCCGGGCCCCAGGCCCGCGGCCCGGCCCCCAGACCGCGAGAGAACAACTGCGCGCCGAGAGGACGGTTATTACCCGCACCCTCGG
>JAEXHA010000159.1 GCA_023450335.1 Actinomycetes bacterium
GCGATCAGCCGCTCGAATACGGCGACCGGGACGATCGCCTCGGCCCAGTCGCGCTCGGCGCCGGGGTGCGGGTCGGTGGCCGCGTAGCCCCAGCCGCCAGCGGTGCCACCGGGCCAGGGGTCGTGCCAGACGGCGGCGGCGTCGAGGGCTGCGACGGCCGCGGCCGTCCCGCCGACGACACGATGATCGGCTGTGGCCTGCGGGTCCACGCGCAGCCGGAAACGCATGCGCGTGAGCCACGTCAGCAGTGGCTCGGCATCGTCACGGTCGACGATGAGCCACGTCGTCTCGCCGTCGTCCACGACCGCGGCGGCATGCTCGACGTGGCCCTGCGGGTCGAGCACCAGCGTCTCGGTGCCCTCACCGGGACGCAGGGCCGCCAGCGCCTGCGACGTGATGGAATCCAGCCACGACAGCCGGTCCTCCCCCGTCACCGTGAGCACGACGCGATCACCCAGCGGCGCCAGAGCGGTGCCGGCGGCGAGGTCGCGCTGCTCGCGCAGCGGCGCACCGACGTGCTGCAGGCCGAGTTCGTCTGCCACAGCGCCCGGTACGCGCGAGAAGTCATCGGTCATGGTCGTCCCCATCCGGTTCAGTCGGCCCGCGCGAGACGCGCGGACGCGTGCGCGGCGAGCTGGCCGCCCACGGCGGCGATGTCCCACGCCCACAGCAGGTGCCCGTCGACGAGGCCGTACATGCGGGTCGCCGCGGTGTAGCTCTTCGCGCCGGCGGTGCGCACCACGGCATCCGTCGCGATATCGATACGTGGGCCCTTCACCTGCCCCAGGTACAGCTCGCTCACCCCGTCGGAGTGGACGACGGACACTTCGATGTCGAAGCCGTCCTCACTGTTGCGCAGTGCCTCGACGTCGTCGACCGACCGCGCGTGCTCGCGCGGCGTGACGGGGGGCAGCAGGCCCGGGCCCGCGTCGGCATCGGTGGCCGGGCGGGCCAGACGCCAGTAGCCCAGTTCGGACACGAGCGGGGTGCGCGCGCCGTCGGCACCGAGCAGCCATGCACTGGCCGCGTAGTTGACCACGGCGCCCCCGTCATGGCTGAAGCTGACGCGATGGGCGAACTCGCCTGTGTAGTGCCGGTCACCTTCGTAGTCGATGACGCCGGTGCCTTCCCACACGCCCAGCAGCCACGACAGCGGAACGATGTCCGCCGGCAGATCGGTGGGCAGTTCGAGCATGCCGCTCAGCGCTGGCCGCGGTAGAGGTTCTTCAGAACCACGACCGAGACGAACGCGATCGCCAGCGACGCGAGCCCCAGCAGCCCGACGAAGAACAGTTCCAGTGCGACGAGGTCCATGCCCTCACTCTACCCGGCGAACAGGGTCGCCAGCCCGAAGCCGACGCCGATCAGCCCCATGACGACCATCGCCCCGAGAATGCTTGCGGCGATGCGCTGGATGAAGCCCATCGCCCGGCCACCGGCCAGGTGCACCGCGAAGGAGATGATGACGCTGGCGCCCAGCCCCACCGCCATCCACGCGGCACGCCATTCGGGCGGCGCGATGATGCCGATCGCGAGGGCGAGTACCGCGGCCGTGATCCACACGGCGAGGACCCCGCCGTAGCCGTTGCGCGGGGCGAGCTCGGGGACGGACATGCCTCCATTGTGACGTACCGCGACACCCCGCGCGGTCGGCAGGTGACAGCGTTGGTTCTAAGATGGCTCCGTTCGGTCTTCTGCACCGGAGGGACGCCCCGCTTGGCCCGACTCCTCGTCTTGAGCGCCGCCCACACCGGCGGTGCGGTTCTGCCCGCCCTCGACCTGCTCAGCCACGACGTACGCCAGATCCCCGCCGAACCGGCCCAGCTGGTGCATGCACCCGATGCCGATGTCGTCCTGGTCGATGCGCGCGCCGATCTCGCCGCCGCCAAGTCGCTGTGCAAGATCCTCACCGCCACGGGGCTGCACGCCCCGTTGCTGCTGGTGATCACCGAGGGGGGCCTTGCCGCCGTCTCGAGCGATTGGGGTGTCGACGATGTCGTCCTGCACACGGCCGGCCCCGCCGAGGTCGACGCCCGCGTGCGCCTGGCCATCGGCCGCCTCGTGCAGGACCAGGTGCCCCCGCGCGTGCAGACTTCGGGGATCACGATCGACGAGTCGGCCTACTCCGCCAAGGTACGCGGCAAGCCCCTCGACCTCACGTACAAAGAGTTCCAGCTGCTGCACTTCCTCGCCACGCACCCCTCGCGGGTGTTCACGCGCGAGCAGCTGCTGAGCGAGGTGTGGGGCTACGACTACTTCGGCGGCACGCGCACCGTCGATGTGCACGTGCGGAGGCTGCGGGCCAAGCTCGGCGACCTCGAACAGCTCATCGGCACCGTGCGCAACGTCGGCTACCGGTTCAACGTGTACGAAGACGACGAGATCCCCACCCCGGCCGAGCCCGCACCGGCTCCATAGCTCGCGCACTTCCGGTCGCGCACCGGTGACGTCGTCCTGCAATGATGAGGAGATGATCGACACCGAGGTTCTCGACTCCGGCCTGGGCGACGCGGACGACGACGACTTCGACAGCGTCGTCGAGGTCTACGACTCGCAGCTGCCCGACAACCGGTATCTCGACCGTGAACTGAGCTGGCTCGCCTTCAACCAGCGGGTGCTCGAACTGGCTGAGGACCCCCACGTGCCGGTGCTGGAGCGCGCGAACTTCCTCGCGATCTTCGCGAGCAACCTCGACGAGTTCTTCATGGTGCGCGTGGCCGGGCTCAAGCGCCGCATCGTGACCGGGCTGGCGGTGCCCACCAACGTGGGCCGCCCGCCGCAGGAGGTGCTCGCCGACATCTCGGGCGCCGCGCACACGCTGCAGCTGCGGCACGCCGCGGCGTGGGCCGACCTGGTCAAGCCCGCGATGGTGGATGCCGGAATCGAGGTGGTGCAGTGGGAGGATCTCACCGACGGCGAGCGCGCGCAGCTGTACGACTACTTCCAGAACCAGGTCTTCCCGGTGCTCATGCCGCTGGCGGTCGACCCGGCCCACCCCTTCCCGTACATCTCGGGACTGTCGCTGAACCTCGCCATCCGCATCCGCAACGCCCGCACCGGGCGGCAGGAGTTCGCGCGGCTGAAGGTCCCGTCGATGCTGCCCCGGTTCGTGCAGGTGCCCGGCGCCGCCGGCGACAAGGTGCGCTACCTGCCGCTGGAGTACCTCATCTCCGAGAATCTCGCCGACCTGTTCCCGGGGATGGAGGTGCTGGAGCATCACACCTTCCGGCTCACCCGCAACGAGGACATGGTCATCGAAGAGGACGAGACCGAGAACCTCATCCAGGCGCTGGAGGCCGAGCTGCTGCGCCGCCGGTTCGGCCCGCCCATCCGTCTGGAGATCACCGAGGACATGGACGAGGTGACCCTCGACCTGCTGCTGAACGAGCTCGACATCACCGAGCAGGAGGTCTACCGGCTGCCGGGGCCGCTCGACCTGCGCGGCCTGTTCGACCTCGTCCGCATCGACCGGCCCGAACTACGCTACCCGCCGCACGTGCCCCGCACGGCGGCCGCGTTCCAGCCGCCCGACCAGAGCCCTCGCGCCGACCTGTTCGCCGCGATCCGCAAGGGTGACGTGCTCGTGCACCACCCGTACGAGTCGTTCACCACGAGCGTCGTCGCCTTCCTCGAACAGGCCGCGCGCGACCCGCATGTGCTGGCGATCAAGCAGACGCTGTACCGCACCTCGGGTGACAGCCCCATCGTCGAGGCACTCATCGACGCGGCCGAGAAGGGCAAGCAGGTCCTGGCGCTGGTCGAGGTCAAGGCCCGCTTCGACGAGGCCGCCAACATCGTGTGGGCGCGCAAGCTCGAGAAGGCCGGCGTCCACGTCGTGTACGGCCTGGTGGGGCTGAAGACCCATTGCAAGCTGCTCCACGTCATCCGCGAAGAGGACGGGCTGCTGCG
The DNA here is from genome assembly GCA_023450335.1 of Actinomycetes bacterium. Classification (GTDB taxonomy): domain Bacteria; phylum Actinomycetota; class Actinomycetes; order Actinomycetales; family Microbacteriaceae; genus Microbacterium. The sequence goes on from JAEXHA010000159.1 coordinate 3,910, forward strand.
CAGCTACAGCCACATCGGCACCGGCAACTACAACCCCAAGACCAGCCGCACCTACGAGGACTTCGGACTGTTCACGTGCGACGAGCAGGTGGGGCGTGACCTCACTCGACTGTTCAACGAGCTCAGCGGCTACGCGATCGAGAAGAAGTTCAAGCGTCTGCTGGTGGCCCCCCTGCACCTGCGCAAGGGCCTGCTGCGCCTCATCGACCGCGAACGCCGCCACGCGCTGGCGGGCAAGCCGGCATCCATCCGCATCAAGGTCAACTCGATGGTCGACGAGCAGATCATCGACGCCCTGTACCGCGCCAGCCAGGCGGGCGTGCGGGTGGACGTGTGGGTGCGCGGCATCTGCTCGCTGCGCACCGATCTCGAAGGCGTCAGCGAGAACATCACCGTGCGGTCGATCCTGGGCCGCTACCTCGAGCACTCCCGCATCTTCGCGTTCGGTGCCGACGGCAACCCGCAGGTGTACATCGGCAGCGCCGACATGATGCACCGCAACCTCGACCGCCGTGTCGAGGCGCTCGTCCGCGTCGTCGCGCCCGCCCACATCGCCGAGCTCGACGGACTGTTCGACCTGGCGATGGCCGACACGACCAGCTCGTGGAACCTCGGCGCCGACGGCGAATGGACGCGGCACAGCCGCGATGCGGACGACGCGCCGCTGATCGATCTGCAGGAGAAGCTGATGTCCCGGATCCAGCGCCGTCGGCGCTCGCGTGCGGTGCGATGACCTCGACAGCTGTCTACGCTGCCGGCGGCGTCGTATGGCGCCGCGTGGAGGGCAAGCTCATGGTGCTGGTCATCCACCGCACCGCGTATGCCGACGTCACCCTCCCCAAGGGCAAGGTCGACCCGGGTGAGACGCTGGCCGAGACGGCCGCGCGCGAGATCTTCGAAGAGACCGGAATCCGCGTCGTGCTGGGCATCCCCGTCGGCGTCTCGCGCTACCGCATGCCCAGCAAGCGAGAGAAGATCGTCCACTACTGGTCGGCGGAGGCGACCGATGCCGCCATCCGCGCGTCGGCGTTCGTGCCCAACAAGGAGATCGCCGCCCTGGAATGGGTGACGCCGAAGAAGGCGCTCAAGCACCTCAGCTACCCGGTGGACGTGGAGATCCTCGAACAGTTCCTCGCCTTCGTCGAGGACGGCGTACTGTCGACCTTCCCGATCATCGTGCTGCGTCATGCCAAGGCCACCTCGCGCCAGGACTGGGACGGCGCCGACGCCGCCCGCCCCCTCACCGGGCGCGGCACCGCCCAGGCGGGAGCCCTCGTCGGCCCGCTGTCGGCGTTCGGAGTGCGGCGCATCGTCTCCAGCGACGCGGTGCGCTGCGTGACGACGGTCGCTCCGCTGGCGGCGGCACTGGGGCGCCAGGTCACCCGCACCCCGCTGCTGAGTCAGGACGCGTGGGATGCCGGTGAGGCTGACGTGCGCGCGGTGATCGGCAAGCGCATCCGATCAGGTAAAGCGGCCGTCCTGTGCTCACACCGGCCGCTGCTGCCCGACATCCTCACCGAGCTCGCCCTGGCGACCGGCACGATGCGCGGTTCGTACCTGGGCAGCGCCTCGACCCTCGACCCGGCCGAGTTCTCCGTCGTGCACCTTTCGGCATCCAACCCCGGGTCGGGGATCGTCGCCATCGAGACGCACGAACCCAAGCCGTAGCGGCCGCTGGGCACCCCGGCGTCCCACGTCGTTCACCTCTCGTTCACCAAGACAGCGCACTCTCGTAAGAGTCGATCTCTAGCGTCAGGGCGAGCCCTGCACCAGGGCTGTCCCCGACACCGAAGGAAACGACACGTGAAGCTCAATCGCATCGCCCAGGTGGGCGCTGTCGCCGCCGTGACCGCTCTGGCCCTCACCGGCTGCGCCGCCAACGAACCTTCCCCCGGCGCACAGCCCGGTGGCGAAGGCCCCGCGGCCGTCGAACTGTCCGGCACGGTCAACGCGACCGGCGCCTCGTCGCAGGGCGCCGCTCAGCAGGCGTGGACCGCAGAGTTCCAGAACACCCACGGCGGCGTGACCATCAACTACCAGCCGACCGGGTCGGGCACCGGCCGCGACAACTTCATCGCCGGCTCGAGCGACTTCATCGGCTCGGACCGCGCATTCAACGACGAGGAGATCACCGCCGGAGGCTTCGGCACCTGCGTCTCCGACGACATCGTCGAGATCCCCGTCTACATCTCGCCCGTCGCCATCGTGTTCAACCTCGAGGGCGTCGACTCGCTGAACCTGACCCCCGAGACGGTCGCGGCCATCTTCGACGAGAAGATCGAGAAGTGGAACGACCCGGCCATCGCCGCCGACAACCCCGACGTCGAGCTGCCGGATCTGGCCATCACCCCGGTCTTCCGCGGGGACAGCTCGGGCACCACGGGCACCTTCACCGCCTACCTCGCCGCTGTCGCCGGCGACGCCTGGCCGCACGAGGACGGTGATGAGTGGCCGGTCGCCACGACGCGCTCCGAGTCAGCCCAGCAGACCTCGGGCGTGGAGACCGCCGTCAAGGGCGGCAACGGCACCATCGGCTACATGGACGCGTCGCGCGCCGGTGACCTGGGGTCGGTGGCAGTGAAGGTCGGCGACGAGTTCGTGCCGTTCTCGGCTGAGGCGGCCGCGCTGCTCGTGTCGGCTTCACCGCTGGCCGAAGGCCGTGGCGCCGGCGACCTGGTGTTCGAGGTCGACCCCGCTGCCGCTCCTGCCGGCTCGTACCCCATCGCGCTGGTGAGCTACCTCATCGCCTGCGAGCAGTACGAGGACGAGGCCGTGGCCGACATCGTGCGGGAGTACTTCTCGTACATCGCCAGCGCCGAGGGCCAGGAGGCCGCGGCCGAGGCCGCCGGCTCCGCTCCGATCTCGGACGACATCCGCACCCAGGTCGAGGCCGCGATCGCCCTCATCGGCGCCGCCGCGTGATCTGACGGCCGGCGCTCCCGCCCCGGAGCGCCGGCCGTTCCCCTCTCCCACCCGAACCCCCTAGGAAGCAATGACCAGCACTGCTCCCCCGCCGGAGGCCGTCGTGCAGCCGGCCCCGCCGCGCACCAAGAAGCGACCGGGTGACCTCGTCTTCTCCGGCACCGCCGTGGGCGCCGGCATCATCATCCTCATCGTCCTGGCCGCGGTCACGTTCTTCCTGATCGCCGAGTCGATCCCCGCCTTCACCGGCGACCCCGATGAGACACAGTTCCTGAACGGCACGCCGTTTCTCGAATACGTCTGGCCGCTCGTGTTCGGCACCGTCTGGGCGTCGATCATCGCGTTGATCATCGCCACGCCGCTGTCGATCGGCATCGCGCTGTTCATCTCGCACTACGCCCCGCGCCGCATCGCATCGCTGTTGGGCTATATCGTCGACCTGCTGGCCGCGGTCCCGTCGGTCGTCTACGGCCTGTGGGGTGCGCTGGTGTTCTCGCAGATGCTGCAGCCGTTCTACGTGTGGCTGAATGACAACCTGGGCTGGATCCCGCTGTTCGCCGGCCAGCCCTCCCCCACAGGGCGCACCATCCTCACCGCATCGCTGGTGCTTGCGGTCATGGTGCTGCCGATCATGACCGCGATCTGCCGCGAAGTGTTCCTGCAGACGCCGAAGCTGCACGAAGAGGCCGCGCTGGCGCTGGGCGCGACCCGCTGGGAGATGATCCGCATGGCGGTGTTCCCGTTCGCGCGCGGCGGGATGGTCTCGGCCGCGATGCTGGCTCTGGGCCGCGCTCTGGGCGAGACGATGGCCGTGACCATGGTGCTCTCGGCCACCGGCGCGGTGACCTTCCGCCTGCTCACCTCGAGCAACCCGACGCCGATCCCCGCCAACATCGCCCTGAACTTCGGTGAGGCCTACGGCACCGGCGTCAACGTCCTGATCGCGACCGGCCTCATCCTGTTCATCGTCACCTTCGCCGTCAACGCGATCGCCCGCTGGGTCGTCAACCGCCGCGCCGAGTTCTCTGGAGCCAACTGATGGCCACGCCGACGCTCACCCCCACCGCCGCCGCAGCCCCGGCATCCCCCACCTCTCTGACGGCAGGACAGCTGCCGCGCTGGATGCCGTGGACGCTGCTGGCCCTCGCGCTGGTCGTCTCATCGGTCGTGTTCGCGATCTTCAACCTCGACGGCGAAGTCCGCGACTTCAACATCGCCGGCGCCGTCTTCTTCGGCCTCATCGCCTTCGGCATCGCCCTGGTGGCGGTCTCGGCCATCGTCGAGAACCGGCGCCGGGCGATCGACCGGCTCGCGACGATCCTCGTCAGCATCGCGTTCAGCCTCGCGCTGCTGCCGCTGATCTCACTGCTGTACACGGTCGTCATCGACGGCGTCACGCGCTTCGACCCCACGTTCTTCAGCTGGTCGATGCGCAGCGTCGTCGGCGAGGGCGGCGGGGCCGTGCACGCCATCTGGGGCACGCTGCTGGTGACCGGCATGGCCGCGCTCGTGTCGGTGCCGATCGGCCTGATGACCTCGATCTACCTCGTCGAGTACGGCCGCGGCCGGCTCGCGAAGGCCATCACGTTCTTCGTGGACGTCATGACCGGCATCCCCTCGATCGTGGCGGGCCTGTTCATCGTCGCGCTGTTCGCGCTGGTGGTCGGCCCGGGCATGAACACCGGCTTGATGGGTGCGCTGTCGCTGTCGGTGCTCATGATCCCGGTCGTGGTGCGTTCGAGCGAGGAGATGCTGCGGCTCGTGCCCAACGAGCTGCGCGAGGCCAGCTACGCGCTCGGTGTCCCCAAATGGCTCACGATCTGGAAGGTCGTGCTGCCCACCGCGATCGCCGGCATCACCACCGGCATCATGCTGGCCGTCGCCCGCGTCATCGGCGAGACCGCGCCGCTGCTGCTGACGGCCGGGTTCACCAACTCGATGAACATGAACCTGTTCGACCAGCCGATGATGACGCTGCCGGTGTTCGTGTACGACCAGTTCCAGAACCCCGGCACCAACATCGACGCCGCCCTCGAGCGCGCGTGGGCCGGTGCCCTCACCCTGATCCTGATCGTCATGGCGCTGAACCTGCTCGCCCGCCTGGTCGCGAAGCGGTTCGCCCCCAAGTTCGGCCGCTGACCCGACGCAGCGCCGCCCCACACCTGAAAGAGAAGCCCCGTGTCCAAGAGCATCGAAGTCAACGAACTCAACGTCTACTACAGCGAGTTCCTCGCCGTCGAGGGCGTGTCCCTCGAGATCGAGCCACGCAGCGTGACGGCCTTCATCGGGCCGTCCGGCTGCGGCAAGTCCACGTTCCTGCGCACCCTCAACCGCATGCACGAGGTGATCCCCGGCGCCCGCGTCGAAGGTCAGGTGCTGCTGGACGGTGAGGACCTGTACGGTGCGGCCGTCGACCCGGTGCTGGTGCGCCGTCAGATCGGCATGGTCTTCCAGCGCCCCAACCCCTTCCCCACGATGTCGATCCGTGAGAACGTGCTGGCCGGCGTCAAGCTCAACAATCAGCGCATCTCACGCTCGGACGCCGACGACCTCGTCGAGAAGTCGCTGCGCGGCGCCAACCTGTGGAACGAGGTCAAGGACCGGCTCGACAAGCCCGGGTCGGGCCTGTCGGGCGGGCAGCAGCAGCGCCTGTGCATCGCCCGCGCGATCGCCGTCGAGCCCGACGTGCTGCTGATGGACGAGCCGTGCTCGGCCCTGGACCCCATCTCCACGTTCGCGATCGAGGAGCTGATCCAGGACCTCAAGCAGGAGTACACGATCGTCATCGTGACCCACAACATGCAGCAGGCGTCGCGGGTGAGCGACAAGACGGCGTTCTTCAACATCGCCGGCACCGGCAAGCCCGGAAAGCTCATCGAGTACGACGCCACCGGCACGATCTTCACGACCCCGTCGGTGCAGGCCACCGAGGATTACGTCTCCGGCCGTTTCGGGTGACGGCCGGGTGCGCCGTCGGGGCTTGGCGGCGCACACCGGGATGCCGCGACGATGC
>JAEXHA010000003.1 GCA_023450335.1 Actinomycetes bacterium
GTGCACGCGTCGCGGCCGGTGGGATGACGGGCGCCGGTGGGGCCGCCGGCATCCCCTCCCGCCTCGACCGGCTCGAGCCCGGCCTCGACCCCGGAGGCGTGCAGGTCGGGGCGGCGCACCTGCACCCCGTGGCGGCGGGCGTCGGCGACCAGCGACGCGGGCGAGTAGAAGCCCATCGGCTGTGCGCGCAGCAGCGCCGCCAGGAACGCGGCCGGGTAGTGCAGCTTCAGCCACGACGACGCGTACACCAGCAGCGCGAACGACAGCGAGTGGCTCTCGGCGAACCCGAAGTTCGCGAACGCCTGGATCTTCGCGTAGATGTCGTCGGCCACCGCACCGGTCAACCCGTTCTCGGCCATGCCCTCATACAGCTTCTGGCGCAGCGACTCGATGCGCTCGATGCCGCGCTTGGAACCCATCGCGCGGCGCAGCAGATCGGCATCCTCCCCCGTCAGCCCGCCGACGGCCATGCCCATCTGCATGAGCTGCTCCTGGAACACCGGGATGCCCAGCGTCCGCTCGAGCACGGGCTTGAGCTTCGGGTGCGCGTACGTCACCTTCTCGCGCCCCAGCTTGCGCCGCACATACGGGTGCACCGCCCCGCCCTGAATGGGCCCGGGCCGGATCATCGCGATCTCGATCACCAAGTCGTAGAACCGGCGCGGCTGCAGCCTCGGCAGCAGCCCCATCTGCGCCCGCGACTCGACCTGGAACACCCCGATCGAATCGGCCCGGCACAGCATGTCGTAGACGGCGGCCTCCTCCTTCGGGATCGTCGCCAGCTCCCACCGCTCCCCCGTGGCGCCTTCGATCATGTCGAAGCAGTACTGGAGAGCGGCGAGCATGCCCAGGCCCAGCAGATCGAACTTCACCAGGCCCATCCACGCCGCGTCGTCCTTGTCCCACTGGATGACGGTGCGGTTCGCCATGCGCGCATGCTCGATGGGCACCACCTCGCCCACCGGCCGCTCGGTGAGCACCATTCCCCCCGAGTGGATGCCGAGATGACGCGGCGCCTTCAGCAGCTCACCCGCATACTGCAGCACCCGATCCGGAATGTCGTGGTCGGCCGTCTCGAACAGCCCGTCCCACCGTTCGATCTGCTTCGACCACGCGTCCTGCTGCCCCGGCGAGTGCCCGAGCGCCCGCGCCATGTCGCGCACCGCGTTCTTGGGCCGGTACTGGATGACGTTCGCGACCTGCGCCGCCCGCTCGCGCCCGTAGGTCTGGTACACCCACTGGATGATCTCCTCACGCCGGTCGGAGTCGAAGTCGACGTCGATGTCGGGCTCCTCCTCGCGCAGCGCCGACAAAAACCTCTCGAACGGCAGCCCGTAGAAGATCGAGTCGACCGCCGTGATGTCGAGCAGATAGCAGACGGCGCTGTTGGCCGCCGATCCTCGCCCCTGGCACAGGATGCCGCGGCGCCGCGCCTCTTGCACGATGCCGTGCACGATGAGGAAGTACCCCGGGAAGTCCTTCTGCTCGATCACCGCGAGCTCACGCTCGATGCGGGCCCGGCCGTCATCGTCGAGGTCGGGATACTTGCGCGGCACCGCCTGCCACACCAGCTGCCGCAGGTGCGACATCGGCGTGTGGCCGTCCGGCACCGGCAGCTTCGGCAGCGCGGGCTTGACCCGCCGCAGCGGAAAGGCCAGTTCGTCGGCGAGCGTCACGGTGCGCGCGATCGCGCCCGGATAGCGGCGGAACCGGCGCTGCATCTCGGCCCCCGACCGCAGGTGCGCGCTCGCGTGCGACGGCAGCCACCCGTCGAGCTCGTCGAGGCCGCGGTTCGCGCGCACGGCGGCGACGGCGGCGGCCAGGTGCACCCGCTCGGGCACGGCGTAGTGCACGTTGTTGGTCGCCAGCACGGGCAGGCCGCGGTCTATGGCGAGGGATGCCAGGAGGTCGTTGTCGCGGGAGTCGGTGGGGTTGCCGTGGTCGATCAGCTCGACGTTCACCGCATCGGGGCCGAACAGTGCGACGAGCCGGTCGAGCTCTTCGGCGGCGCCCTGCGGGCCCCGATCGCGCAGCGCCTGCCGGACGGTGCCCTTGCGGCAGCCGGTGAGGATCGCCCAGTGCCCGTCGCGCGGACCGCCGGCCTGTGCGGCGAGCGCGTCGAGGTCGTACACCGGGCGGCCCTTCTCGCCCCCGGCCAGCTGCGCGTGGGTGATCGCCGAGGCGAGCCGGTGGTAGCCCTCCTCACCGCGGGCGAGCACGAGCAGGTGCGCGCCGGCCGGGTCGGGCTGCCCGTTCTGCGGCGCGGGCAGGTCGAGCGACAGCTCGGCGCCGAACACGGTCTTCACCTGCAGCTTCTCGGCCGCCTCGGCGAACCGGACGATGCCGTAGAACCCGTCGTGGTCGCTGATGGCCAGGGCGTGCAGGCCGAGCCGTTCGGCCTCTTCGGCCAGCTCTTCGGGCGAGGAGGCCCCGTCGAGGAACGAGAACGACGAGTGCGCGTGCAGTTCGGCGTACGGCACGACGTCGGTGGGGCGGGTGATCTCGGGCGGCGTGTACTTTCCGCGCTTGCGCGACCAGGCCGGACTGTCGCCGCCGTTCGCGCCGGGCGGGGCGGAGGGGGGCCGGCGGTCGCTGAGCAGCCGCTCCATCTCGGCCCACGAGACGGACGGATTGTTGAACCCCATCAGTCGTACCTCCCTTCCACATGCCAGACGCCCTCTTCGCACACGAGCAGCCAGGCCGTCTGCCCGGCATCCACCATCTGGAACCGGTGCGCCCGCCGCGCGCGCGTGGGATCCCACCCCCGCTCGAACACGGGCCAGGGCCCCGCCCACGTCTCGACCTGCCGCGACCGGCCGCTGTGCAGCAGGCTCGCCGGCGGCGCCGTGAGCTCGCCGCGGTGGTCGACGGCGACCATGTCCCCCTCGGCGTCGACCACGTCGATCGCGAGCGGGTCGGCGAACACGGTCGACGGCAGCGGGTCGGGCAGGCTCCCCGGCCACGGC
>JAEXHA010000023.1 GCA_023450335.1 Actinomycetes bacterium
GCCCCACTGTGAGCGAAGACATGACGCCCAGGGCCGACTTGGGGCCCACCCCCGACACGCTCAGCAACTGGGTGAACACGGTGAGCTCTTCGCGCTCGCGGAAGCCGTAGAGCGACAATGCGTCCTCGCGGACGATCAGGGTCGTGTGCAGCACGATGTCATCGCCCATGTGGAACTCGCGGGCCAGGGGTGTGGGCACGGCCACGGCGAAGCCGACACCGCCGACGTCGATGACGACGCTCTCGGCGTCGAGATGCAGGACGCGTCCGCGCAGCGAAGAGATCATGCCACCAGCCTACGCGCGATTTCGGAGATTTGTTCGAGCGACACGCGCCGTCAGCGGCGGGCAACGCGCTCTGCGTCGGCCCAGGCCCGCTGCGCCGGGGTCATGCCGCCGGTCGCTGCGGCGGCGGGTGAGCCGCGGCGCCACGCGTGGCACAGTGCCAGAGCGAGGGCGTCCGCGGCATCGGCCGGCTTGGGCAGTTCGTCCAGCCGCAGCACGCGGGCGACCATCGTCTGCACCTGGAGCTTGTCGGCGGCCCCGTAGCCGGTGACGGCGGCCTTCACCTCGGAGGGCGTGTGCGTGGCCGCGGGCACGCCATGCTCGGCGGCCAGCAGCAGCGCGATGCCGCTGGCCTGCGCCGTGCCCATGACGGTGTGCCGGTTCTGCTGGGCGAACACCCGCTCCACCGCGACGGCGTGCGGACGATGCTCGGTCAGCACGGCCCGGATCCCGGCGGCGATCGCCGCGAGCCGCTGTTCGATGGGCAGCTCGTGCGACGAGCGCACGACGCCCACGTGAACGAGCGTCGCCGATCGGTCGCGTGCGACGTCGACGACACCGACGCCGCAGCGGGTGAGGCCGGGGTCGATGCCGAGAACACGAAGAGCGGATGCCACGCCCCCACGCTACGCGGGCAGCTGCGGCATCCGCTCTGCGAAACGCGGTGGGCTCAGTCGTCCTGCTCGAGCTCGGCCTGCACCTCGGGGCTCAGGTCGAAGTTGCTGAAGACGTTCTGCACGTCGTCGCTGTCTTCCAGCGCGTCGATGAGGCGGAACACTTTGCGCGCGGTGTCGGCGTCGATCTCGACCTTGAGGTTCGGGACGAACTCGGCATCGGCCGACTCGTAGTCGATTCCGGCCTCCTGGAGCGCGGTGCGCACGGTGACCAGGTCGGACGCCTCGGTGATGACCTCGAAGCCCTGGGGATGGGCTTCGACCTCTTCGGCGCCGGCCTCGAGCACGGCCATCATGACGTCGTCCTCGGTGGTGCCCTCGCCCGAGACGATGATGACGCCCTTACGGGTGAAGTTGTACGCGACGCTGCCGGGATCGGCGAGGTTGCCGCCGTTGCGGCTGAGCGCGGTGCGCACCTCGGCGGCGGCACGGTTCTTGTTGTCGGTGAGGCACTCGATCATGAGGGCGACTCCGTTCGGGCCGTAGCCTTCGTACATGATCGAGGTGTACTCGACGGCCTCGCCGCCGATGCCCGCGCCACGCTTGATGGCGCGGTCGATGTTGTCGTTAGGGACCGAGGTCTTCTTCGCCTTCTGGACCGCGTCGTAGAGCGTCGGGTTGCCCGCGAGGTCGGCGCCGCCGATCTTGGCGGCGACTTCGATGTTCTTGATGAGCTTGGCGAACGACTTGGCACGGCGGGCGTCGATGACGGCCTTCTTGTGCTTCGTGGTCGCCCATTTGGAGTGGCCGGACATGTCCACGATTCTATGCGCCACGGCCGTTGCGCCCTCGCACGGAGGCGAGCACACTGCCGATATGGATGAGCGTGAACGTGCGTTGGCCGCCGCGCAGCGGGCCGCGGTCGCATTTCTGAATGGTCTCGACGACCGGCCGGTGTGGCCGCGCGCGTCGCTCGAGGAGATGCTCGAGGTGTTCGATCGGCCGCTGCCCGATGACGGTGCCGACGCCGCCGAGGTGGTCACCGATCTCGCTGAGCGGGCCGGCCCCGGGCTGGTCGCCATCCCGGGTGGCCGGTTCTTCGGGTTCGTCATCGGCGGGACGCTGCCGGCTGCCCTGGCGGCGGACTGGCTCGTGTCCACGTGGGATCAGAACTCGGGATCGAGCACGATGACGACGGCCACCGTCGCGCTGGAGCGCGTGGCCGGACGGTGGATCTGCGAGCTGCTGGGGTTGCCGACAGGCGCGTCGGTGGGCTTTGTCACCGGCGCCCAGGTGTCGAACTTCGTGTGCCTGGCGACCGCGCAGCATGCTGTGCTGCGCCGCGCCGGATGGGATCTGACCCACCAGGGCCTGCGCGGTGCACCGCCGGTGCGGCTGATCGTCGGCGAGCATCGCCACGCGTCGATCGACCGTGCCGCGCGGTTCTGCGGCATCGGCGCGGACGAGCTGGTGGTGGTCCCTGCCGATGACCAGGGGCGGATGCTGCCGGCGGCGCTCGCGACCGCGCTGGCTGACGGCGACGGCGTCCCGACGATCGTGTGCCTGCAGGCTGGTGAGGTCCACACCGGGGCGTTCGACCCGTTCGCCGAGCTCACGCCGATCGCGCGCCGGCACGATGCCTGGGTGCACATCGACGGCGCTTTCGGGCTGTGGGCGGCGGCGTCGCCGACGCTGGCGCACCTGACCGCGGGCGCGGCGGACGCCGACTCGTGGACCACCGACGCGCACAAGACGCTCAATGTCCCCTATGACTGCGGTATGGCGATCGTGCGGGACCGCGCCGATGCGGTGGCGATGTTCCGCACCACCGGGGACTACCTGGTCTACGCCGGCCTCGACCCGTGGGACGTCGGGCCCGAGCTGTCGCGTCGCGCCCGCGGTGTGCCCGCCTGGGCGGCGCTGCGCAGTCTCGGCCGGCACGGCGTTGCCGACCTCGTCGACCGGCTGCACACCGGTGCGCGCCGTCTGGAGGCGGGCCTGCGGCGCGTCCCCGGCATCCAGATCGTCAACGATGTCGACTACACACAGGTGATGTTCCGGCTCGAGACCGACGCGGCGACCCGGGCCCTGGGGGCGGCCATCCTTGCCGACGGCACGGCCGCGCTCACCGGTGCCGAGTGGGCGGGTCGCGCCGCGTTGCGCTGTTCGATGTCGTCGTGGGTCACCACCGACGACGACATCGACCGCACGGTCGCAGCGATCGCCCGGCTGGTGGCCGCCGGCTGAACGGACTTTCCGCTCAGCGTGCGGCCGCGCGCGCGAGGAAGCGCTCGTGGAACCGCGTCTCCCCCGCCACCTCGGGGTGGAACGAGGTGCCCAGCACGTTCCCCTGCTCGACCGCGACGATGCGCCCGTCATCGAGCGTCGCCAGTACGTCCACCCCCGCGCCGACCGCCTCGACGATGGGCGCACGGATGAAGGCGGCGTGCACCGGTTCAGCGCCCAGCGCCGGCACCTCGAGGTCGGTCTCGAACGAGTCGACCTGGCCGCCGAACGCATTGCGCCGCACGGTGACGTCGAGGCCCCCGAAGGTCTGCTGGCCGGCGATGCCGTCGGTGATGCGGTCGGCCAGCAGGATCAGCCCCGCGCACGTGCCGTAGACGGGCAGCCCGGCGCCGATGGCATCCACCAGCGGTTCGCGCAGGCCGAACGCGCGCGACAGCTTGTCGATCACGCTGGACTCACCGCCGGGCAGCACGAGCCCGGCGACGGATGCCAGGTCCCCCGGCCGTCGGACGGGCACCACCTCGGCGCCGAGCCCGGTCAGTACGCGGGTGTGCTCCCGGACATCGCCCTGCAGGGCGAGGACGCCGACGCGGAGCGTCACCAGCCCCGCTCGGCCAGTCGGTGCGGCGCCGGCAGGTCGGCGACGTTGATGCCGACCATCGCCTCGCCCAGGCCTCGCGACACGTCGGCGACGACCTTCGCGTCGTCGTGGAAGGTCGTGGCCTTCACGATCGCCGCCGCACGCTGCGCGGGATTGCCGCTCTTGAAGATGCCGGAGCCGACGAACACGCCGTCGGCGCCCAGCTGCATCATCATGGCGGCGTCGGCGGGGGTGGCCACTCCGCCGGCGACGAACAGCACGACCGGCAGCGATCCGGTCTCGGCGACCTCGGCCACCAGTTCGTAGGGTGCTTGCAGCTCTTTGGCCGCGACGTACAGCTCATCCTTGTTCAGGGCGCGCAGTGCGTTGATCTCGCCGGTGATCTTGCGGATGTGCTTGGTGGCCTCCGAAACATCGCCGGTGCCGGCCTCGCCCTTGGATCGGATCATGGCGGCGCCCTCGTTGATGCGGCGCAGCGCCTCGCCGAGGTTGGTCGCCCCGCACACGAACGGCACGGTGAAGCCCCACTTGTCGATGTGGTTGACGTAGTCGGCCGGGCTCAGCACCTCGGACTCGTCGATGTAGTCGACGCCGAGCTCTTGCAGCACCTGCGCCTCGACGAAATGGCCGATGCGGGCCTTGGCCATCACGGGGATCGACACCGCCTCGATGATCGAGTCGATCATGTCGGGGTCGCTCATACGCGAGACCCCGCCCTGCGCACGGATGTCGGCGGGCACGCGCTCGAGGGCCATCACAGCAACGGCGCCGGCGTCTTCGGCGATGCGCGCCTGCTCGGCGGTGACGACGTCCATGATGACGCCGCCTTTGAGCATCTCGGCCAGGCCCCGCTTGACGCGCGACGAACCGGTGGTGGCAGTGGACACAGCGGTCTCCTTCCGGCGCGACGGCGCCGCGGGTGGATGATCGGATGCCGGCAGACACCGGCATCCATTGGCCTAGGCCAAAATGTACCACGCACCAGCACCTACACTCGTGCCCAGTGAAACACGATGACGCGGAGGTCACGATGGCGGTACGGATCAGCGGCGCGACCGCGACGCAGATCGCCGAAAGCGTGCGCGAGCACATCGAGCACGGCGTTCTCGGACCGGGGGCGACGCTGCCGCCGGTGCGCGCACTGGCCGACGAGTTGGGGGTCAACCGCAACACCGTGAACGCGGCGTATCGTCAGCTGGCGACCGCGGGCGTCGTCGTCTCCCGTGGCCGCGGTGGCACGCGCGTCGCCGATCTTGCGCCGGTGGCCCAAGAGGGCTACGCGGCGGGCACCGTGCTGCGCGACATCGGCACGGGCAACCCGGACCCCGAACGGATCCCCGATATCTCCGCGGCACTGGCGGGGCTGGCCGGGCGCCCTGTGCTGTACGGCGAGCCCGTGATCGACCCGGACCTGGAGCGTTGGGCCGAGGAGTGGATGGGCTCGTCCCTCGCACCCGAACAGGCTCGTGCACTCACGATCACCAGCGGTGCTGCCGATGCGGTCGAGCGACTGCTCGCCCAGGCGTTGACGCGTGACGACGCGGTCGCGCTGGAGGACCCCTGCTTCCTGGCGAGCCTGAACACGGTGCGGTTGGGCGGCTACCGGCCGGTGCCGGTGCCCGTCGATGACGAGGGGATGACGGTGTCGGGCCTGCGGGCAGCCCTCGCCGCCGGGGTGCGGGCCGTGGTGTGCACGCCGCGCGCACAGAACCCCACCGGCGCCAGCCTCACCGCCGGGCGGGCCGCCGCCCTGCGCGCCGTGCTGGCCGACCACCCCTACGTGCTCGTGATCGAGGACGACCACTTCTCGATGCTGTCGACACGGCCGTACCACTCGCTGATCGGCGCGGAGCACCGGCGCTGGGCGCTCGTGCGCTCGGTGTCGAAATTCCTCGGGCCGGACATGTGCCTCGCGATCGCCGCGACCGACCCCGAAACGGCCGAACGCCTCGCGCAGCGGCTGAGCCCGGGCACGACGTGGGTGAGCCACCTGCTGCAGCGGCTCACCCTCGCCCAAGTCACCGACGACGCCGTCCTCGCGCAGATCCGCGATGCCGCCGACCACTACGCCGCACGCAACCGCGCCTTCGCGCAGCGTCTGTCGGAGCGGGGCCTCGGCAGTCGCGCCGGTGACGGACTCAACCTGTGGGTGTCGCTCCCCGTCGCGGCGCGGGACGTCGCCGAGCAGCTCATGCGGCGCGGATGGCTGGCCCGTTCGGGCGCCGAGTTCCAGCTGTGGAATGAGGATGCCGGGCACCACCTGCGGGTGACCGTCCACGAGCTCGATGACCGCGACGCCGATCGGCTCGCCGACGACCTCGTTGCCGCTGTCGACGCGGCGCGTAGGAGCACGGCCGGGAAAGTGGGATGATCGACCGGTGAAAATCCTCTCGATCCAGTCCGCCGTCGCCTATGGACACGTGGGCAACTCCGCCGCGGTGTTCCCGCTGCAGCGCATCGGCGTCGAGGTGCTCCCGGTCTACACCGTGAACTTCTCCAACCACACCGGCTACGGGGCGTGGCGCGGCCCGCTCATCTCCCCCGACGATGTGCGCGATGTGATCACCGGCGTCGAGGAGCGCGGAGCGTTCGCTGACATCGACGTCATCTTGTCGGGGTATCAGGGCAGCGAGGGCATCGCCGACGTCATTCTCGACGCCGTCGCTCGCGTGAAGGCCGCCAACCCCGGTGCCGTGTACTCGTGCGACCCGGTGATGGGCAACGCGAAGTCGGGCTGCTTCGTCGCGCCGGCCATCCCGATCCTGCTGCGTGATCGCGTCGTGCCGGCCGCCGACATCATCACCCCCAACCAGTTCGAACTGGGTTTCCTCACCGAGACCGAACCGGACGATCTCGCCTCGACTCTGGCGTCGGCCGATCTCGCGCGCGAGATGGGCCCTCGCACGGTGCTGGTCACCAGCGTCGAGCGGCCCGACCGCCCCGAGGGCACGATCGAGATGATGGCCGTCACCGACGACGGCGCATGGATCGTGCGCACGCCGCACATCCCCATGAAGGCCAACGGGTCCGGCGATGTGACTGCGGCGCTGTTCACCGCGCACTACCGCAGCACCGGTGACGCGGCCGCTGCGCTGGCGAGGACCACGTCAAGCGTCTTCGACCTGCTGCAGGCGACATACGACTCGGGTGAGCGCGAACTGCAGCTCATCGAGGCGCAGGAAGCCTACGCGCACCCCCGCCTGCAGTTCGAGGTCACGCAGGTGCGTTGACCGGCGCCGTACGGCGGGCCGCCTCGCGCGCACGCGCGCGACGCGTACATCGCGAGCGACGCGTGCGACACGCGCGACACGCGCGACACGCGCGACACGCGCGACGCGCGAGGATGGCGTGAGCCGCGGCGGGGCGCAAACCGACACGCCGCGGCTTGAGGACCTCGCGTAATCTCGTTAGCGTCGGGGTCGCATGACCCAGATCTCAGAAGCAAGCCATGCCCGCACCTCGAACTCGACCGGAGTGCGGATCGCCGCGCCTGCCCTGACGCATGGCGCCGGTATGTGGCGCGTGGCCCGCGACAGCGGTGAACTCGATCTGAACTCGTCGTACATGTACGTGCTGTTCGCACGCGACTTCGCCGCGACCTGCCGCGTCGCCCTGGACGGCGATGACGTGGTGGGTTTCGTGCTGGGCTACCGCCGCCCCGACGATCCGGGGTGCCTGCTGGTCTGGCAGATCGCCGTCGATGCGACACACCGCGGCCAGGGGCTGGCCGGCAGACTCCTCGACGACCTCGTCGACACCGCCGCCCTCGCCGTCGAATCGGTCGAGACGACCATCACCGACGACAACGCCGCGTCACAGCGGCTGTTCGCCGCGTTCGCACGACGCCGCGGTGCCGGCCACGACGTCGCGCCGCTGATCGAGGCCGCGCACTTTCCCGATGATCACGAACCCGAAAGACTCCACCGGATCGCACCGCTGGCCGCACCGCGGCCGGGCGACCGATCCCCCACAGCCTGAGGAGGCGCACCCACCATGCCCATCACCGACTCCAGCACCGACGTGTTCGACGCACTGGAATCGAAAGTCCGCAGCTACTCCCGCAGCTGGCCGGTCGTCTTCGACCGCGCCGCCGGCAGTCACATCTACGACGAGAGCGGGCGTGAGTACCTCGACTTCTTCTCGGGCGCCGGTGCGCTGAACTACGGTCACAGCAATCCCCTCTTCACCCAGGTGATCGTCGACTACCTCACCTCCGGACGCATCGTCCACTCGCTGGACATGTTCACCACGGCCCGCCGCGAGTTCCTGACGACGTTCCACGAGCAGATCCTGAAGCCGCGCGACCTCGACTACCGCGTGGTCTTCCCCGGCCCCGGCGGCGCGAATGCGGTCGAAGCGGCGCTGAAGCTCGCACGCAAGGCGACCGGGCGCGAGTCGATCATCAACTTCACCAACGCCTTCCACGGCATGACCCTCGGTGCGCTCTCAGTGACTGGGAACTCGCTCAAGCGCGGCGGTGCCGGCGTGCCCCTCGTGCACGCCACGCCCATGCCCTACGACGACTACTTCAACCAGGACTACCCGGACTTCTTCTACTTCGAGCGGCTTCTCACCGACAGCGGCAGCGGGCTGAACACGCCCGCCGCGGTGATCGTCGAGACCGTGCAGGGTGAAGGTGGCATGAACGCCGCCCGCGCCGAGTGGCTGCGCAAGCTCGCGGCGCTGTGCCGTGCGCACGACATCCTGCTCATCGTCGACGACGTGCAGATGGGGTGCGGCCGGACCGGAGACTTCTTCAGCTTCGAAGAGGCCGGCATCACGCCCGACATCGTGTGCCTGTCCAAGTCGATCAGCGGTTCGGGGCTGCCGATGGCGCTCACGCTGATCAAGCCCGAGCTGGATCTGTGGGAGCCGGGCGAGCACAACGGCACGTTCCGCGGCATCGCCCCCGCGTTCGCCACGGCCACGGCCGCGATCCGCGAGTACTGGCAGGACGACGAGCTCGCCTCGGCGACGATGCGCAAGGGGGCACGCGTGGAGAGCCGGTTCAACGCCCTCGTGTCGCGCTACGCAGGTGCGCAGCTGGTCGCGAAGGGCCGGGGCCTGGCCCGCGGGCTGCAGATGGCCGACGGCGACACGGCCGATGCGGTGTGCCGTGCGGCGTTCGAGAGGGGTCTGCTCATGGAGACCTCCGGCCCCGACGGCGAGGTCGTCAAGCTGCTGCCGGCCCTCACCATCACCGACGCCGAACTCGACCAGGGCCTCGACATCATCGACGCCGCCGTGGCCGACGTGCTCGCCGCTCGCTGAGCCGGAAGCCACGAAGGGAACATCATGCTCGTTCGCACGATCGATGAGATCACCGACACCGACGCCGACATCCGCACCGAGAACTGGCGCAGCAAGCGCATCGTCCTGGCCCGTGAAGGGGCCGGCTTCTCGGTGCACGAGACCACCCTCTACGCGGGGACGGAATCGGAGTTCTGCTACCAGAACCACATCGAGGCCGTCTTCATCGTCGAGGGCCACGGTGAGATCGAGGATCTCGCCACCGGTCAGGTGCACCAGCTCGCCCCGGGCTCGCTGTACCTGCTGAATGATCACGACCGACACCGGGTGCGCCCGCGCACCGACATGCGCACGGTGTGCGTGTTCAACCCGCCCGTCACGGGCCGCGAGGTGCACGACGCCGACGGCGTGTACCCGCTGCTGACCGAGCCGGTCGGCTGACCGCATCACGCACGGAAAGGACACCTCATGACCACAGTCACGACGGAACACGACTTCTACCCCACACGGCTGGCGACAGCCGGTGAGCCGGTGGCCCGCGAACATCCCACCGTCTGGGGTGACGCGGCCGCCGGTCCCTTCACACAGGCCGAGCTCGACAGTCACGAGGCGCGCGGCTTCACCATCCTCCGCGACTTCATCACCGGCGACGAGGTCGACCGGTATACGGCCGAGCTGCAGCGACTGTCCGCCGACCCGGCGCTGGCGTCCGACCCCCGCGTGGTGCGCGAGCGCAGCACCGGTGACGTGCGATCCATCTTCGCGGTCCCCGAGCTCAGCGATCAGATCCGTGCGCTGACCCGCGACCCGCGACTGCTGGACCGGGCCCGCCAGCTGCTGGGCAGCGACGTGTACCTGCACCAGACACGCATCAACTACATGCCCGGCTTCCGCGGCACCGGTTTCTATTGGCACTCCGACTTCGAGACGTGGCATGCCGAAGACGGGATGCCGGTGCCCCGCGCCGTCAGCTGCTCGATCGCACTGACCGACAACTACCCGTTCAACGGCGGGCTCATGGTGATGCCCGGATCGCACAAGACCTTCGTCTCGTGCGTCGGTGAGACGCCCGACAACAACCACGAGTCGTCGCTGCAGGCGCAGGAGGTGGGCGTGCCCACCGAGGCTGACATCACCCGCATGGCGGCCGAGTACGGCATCGATCAGTTCACGGGCCCGGCAGGTTCCGCACTGTGGTTCGACTCGAACATCATGCACGGGTCGGGCAACAACATCACGCCGTTTCCCCGGTCGAACGTATTCCTCGTGTTCAACAGCGTCGAGAACGCTCTGGTCGGCCCGTACGCCGCGGCAGCGCCGCGACCGGAGCACATCGCGCATCGGGCCGACATGTCGGCCCTGCGCTGACCCGCACGGCTCGCGCCCGGCGCCCGGCTCGATCCGGCGCCGGGCGCCGGCATGCGATGCAGCGGTGTGCGCGCAGCGGGCGGCGGGGTCAGTCGGACGGCCAGGCCGAAGCCACGGCCTCGCGCACCTCGCCCAGCAGCTGCGGCAGCGCCTTGGTCTTCGCGATGATCGGGAAGAAGTTCGCGTCGGTCGCCCACCGCGGCACGATGTGCTGGTGCAGGTGGCCGGCCACGCCCGCGCCGGCGACGGCACCCTGATTCATGCCGAGGTTGAATCCGTCGCAGCGCGACACCTGACGCAGCACCCGCATCGCCGTCTGCGTGAGGGCGCCGATCTCGGCGACTTCTTCGGGGCTGGCCAGGTCGTACGTCGCGATGTGGCGGTACGGGCAGACCATGAGGTGTCCCGAGTTGTACGGGAACAGGTTCAGGATCACGAACGCCGTCTCGCCCCGCGCGATGATGAGTCCGTCCTCGTCACTGCGCCGCGGAGCGGCACAGAACGGGCACTCGTGCACGAGCGGCTCGGGCCCGGCCTGGATGTACGCCATGCGGTGCGGTGTCCACAGGCGCTGGAACTCGTCCGGTACGCCCGCGAGGGCCGCGGCATCCTCCAGGTCGGGCCCGTCGCTCACGCGAGATCCTCGGCGGTGCCCACGAGCGTCTTGTCGGCGATGGCGGCGATGATCTTCGCGACCGCCTCATCGACGGGGATGCCGTTGGTCTGCGACCCGTCGCGGAAGCGGAACGACACGGTCCCGGCCGAACGGTCCGTCTCCCCCGCGATCAGCTGGATGGGCACCTTCTGGGTGGTGTGGGTCCGGATCTTCTTCTGCATCCGGTCGTCGGAGTGGTCCACCTCGGCCCGCACTCCGGCATCCTTCAGCCGCGCGATGATCTCGTCGAGGTAGTCGCCGTACTCGGCCGCGACAGGAACCCCCACCACCTGCACCGGTGACAGCCACACCGGGAACGCGCCGGCATAGTGCTCGAGCAGGATCGCGAAGAACCGCTCGATCGACCCGAACAGCGCGCGGTGGATCATGATCGGGCGGTGCTTCGAGCCGTCGGCGCCGGTGTACTCCAGATCGAAGCGCTCGGGCAGGTTCGGGTCGACCTGCACAGTCGACAGCTGCCAGGTGCGGCCGATCGCGTCGCGGGTCTTCAGGTCGATCTTCGGACCGTAGAACGCGGCCTCGCCGGGCACCTCGGTGAGCTTGAGCCCGCTGGCGACGGCCACGTTGCGCAGCGCGTTGGTGGAGTAGTCCCAGAACTCGTCCGAGCCGATCCACTTCTCCTTCTCGTCGTCGCGCATCGACAGCTCGAGCTCGAAGTCGTCCAAGCCGAAGTCGCGCAGCATCGAGATGACGAACTCGAGTACGCGGGTGGTCTCGGCTTCCAACTGATCTTCGGTGACGAACAGGTGCGAGTCGTCCTGGGTGAACCCGCGCACGCGGGTCAGGCCGTGCAGGGCGCCCGACAGCTCGTTGCGGTACACCGTGCCGTTCTCGGCCAGCCGCATGGGCAGATCGCGATAGCTGCGCGCGCGCTCCTTGTAGATGAGGATGTGCATCGGGCAGTTCATGGGCTTCAGGTAGTAGTCCTGGCCCTGCTTGGTGATGTTGCCCTCGGCGTCGCGCTCCTCGTCCATCACGATCGGCGGGAACATGCCGTCGCGGTAGGTGACGAGGTGGTTCGAGGTGAGGAACAGGTCCTCCTTCGAGATGTGCGGCGTGTACACGTAGGTGTACCCGCCCTCGATGTGCCGACGGCGGGCGTGCTGCTCCATTTCGCCGCGGACGATGCCGCCGTGCGGGTGCCAGACGCTCAGGCCCGAGCCGATCTCGTCGGGGAACGAGAACAGGTCCAGCTCCTTGCCGAGCTTGCGGTGGTCGCGCTTGGCGGCCTCCTCGAGTCGGTGCTGGTAGGCGCGCAGCTCGTCCTTGGTCGGCCAGGCGGTGCCGTAGATGCGCTGGAGCTGCGGGTTCTTCTCACTCCCCCGCCAGTAGGCGCCGGCGACGCGGGTGAGGTCCCACCCGTTGCCGACCATGCGCGTCGAGGGCACGTGCGGTCCGCGGCAGAGGTCCTTCCACGCCGTCTCGCCGTCGCGGGTGACGTTGTCGTAGATGGTGAGTTCGCCGGCGCCGACCTCCACAGAGGCACCCTCGGCGGCCTCCTTCGTGCCGCCCTTGAGACCGATGAGCTCGAGCTTGAACGGCTCGTCGGCCAGTTCGGCGCGCGCCTCGTCGTCGGTGACCACACGGCGGACGAAGCGCTGTCCTTCACGGACGATGCGCTCCATCTCCTTCTTGATGGCCTTCAGGTCTTCGGGGGTGAACGGCTCGTCGACGCCGAAGTCGTAATAGAAGCCGTCGGTGATGGGCGGTCCGATGCCGAGGTCGGCCTGCGGGCGGATGCGCTGCACCGCTTGGGCGAGCACGTGCGCGGTCGAGTGTCGCAGGATGTTCAGACCATCGGGGCTGTCCACGGTGACCGGCTCGACGGTGTCGGCCTCGGTCACGACGGTGGCGAGGTCCTTCAGCTCGCCACCCACCCGCAGGGCGATGACGGAGCGGTCGGGAAAGAGGGCGAATCCGTCGGCGGGGTACGACACGTCCGACGGGATGGGGGCGTCAGTCAAGGAACTTCTCCAGTAGTGGCTCGGAATCTTCGGTTCAGCTTCGAGCGCTCGCGACGCCCTGCCCGCTCAGGCCTGAAGCGTTCGCGTGCCGGTGCCCGCGACGAGAGTCGTCGATGCGGTGGTCCGGCCCGGTTCCATGCGTCGAGTCTATCGCCCGGCCGGCGGCGGAGTCAGCCGATGGTGAGGTCGACCTGGATCTCTCCGGCCAGGCGCTCCAGCGCGGCGGTGAGAGCCGTGGCATCCGTCCCCGAGGGGATGCGCACCTGGGCGACCGCTTCGAAGAGCGTGCCGCCCGCCATCGGCGCCTCGAGTGTGCGGCTGTGGAACGTGTCGATGCTGAAGGAGTTCGCCGCGATCGCCGCGCTGACTTCGCGCACGATGCCCGGGCGGTCATTGCCCAGGACGGTGACGGTCAATTCTTGAGTGGATGCCGGAGCGGTGCCCTGACCGCTTGTGTGCGCCGTCACCCGCAACAGCCCGGTAATGCCCTCCAGCGCCGCCGTCAGCTCGGCCGCGGAATCGTCGGGAACGGAGACCAGCACGATGCCCGCGAACGCGCCCGCGAGCTCGGCCAGCTCGCTGCGCTCCCAGTTGCCGCCATGCGCGCTGACGGTCTCAGCCAGCGCGTTGACGAGCCCCGCACGATCGTCGCCGACGACGGTCAGGACGAGCTGGGACATGGCGTCGGCCCGATCAGGCGTCGTGGCGTTCCTTGGCCGCCGGCAGGTGCAGGCACAGCGCCAGCGCGGCCGAGACGGCGAGCAGGCCCAGCGTGAACACGAGACCTTGCATCGACTCGATCGCGAACGAGAGGCCGAACAGGTAGAACCCGCCGAGGAACAAGACCATGTAGACGATGAACATCCGGACCTCCTGAAGTCTGAGCTTCTTCGATCGTACCGGCCCGCGGCGGCCGCACCCGCCGCAACGGGAAAACCCCCGGACGGGGCCGGGGGTTTCAGATGGTGCGCGATACTGGGATCGAACCAGTGACCTCTTCCGTGTCAGGGAAGCGCGCTACCGCTGCGCCAATCGCGCCCGAATCGGGCTGTTCAGTTATCGGAGAGGTGGCGACGGGATTCGAACCCGTGTAAACGGCTTTGCAGGCCGGTGCCTAGCCGCTCGGCCACGCCACCATGTGGTTCGACCCACGTGTCGTGATCCCTGGAAGGAATCCTCGCACTCGAGCGGATGACGAGACTCGAACTCGCGACCCTCACCTTGGCAAGGTGATGCGCTACCAACTGCGCTACATCCGCGTGCTCCCTGGTTGCCCCGGGCGCTTGATCGACTTTAGCCGAAGTTGGGCGTGGTGCAAAACCGGCGACACCCCGCGCGTGTCTTGGGTCTCGATTCGTTCGCGAGCCCCGGCATCCGGTAACATCGTGTCTCGGCCCCACGGGGTTTTGGGCGATTGGCGCAGTTGGTAGCGCGCTTCCTTCACACGGAAGAGGTCATCAGTTCGAGTCTGGTATCGCCCACCATTCATTTCCCGGCATCCCAGCCGTATCGGCGACGTAGCGCATTCGCGACCGTGATGAACCGGTCGAGCTCGAGCGCCGCCGCTTCGCGACGCATACCCTCCCGGTGCACGAGGTAGATCTGCTCGGTGTCGACCCACGACTCACGACCGCGCGAATCCCAGGGGCCGGAGCCGATCGACAGGTAGTCGCGGTCGTCGTCACGCGCCCTGCTCGTGAGGCGCACCGCATAGACCCAGTCCGTGTCCTGGCGCCCGATGATCAGCACGGGCCGGTCCTTCCCACGCCCGTCCTTCTCGTCGTATGGCACCCACGTCCACACGATCTCACCGGCGTCGGGATCACCGTCGCGGTCAGGCGCGTAGGTCATCGTCAACGCCGACGGCGGTGGTGGCGGGATCTCGACGGTGGCGAACGGGCCGCCGCTGCCCGGGCCGGCGTCGGGGCCGGCCACGCGGGTGGATGCCGGTCGACGACGTCGCGGGCGCAGCAGGTCGGTGACGGCTTTCAGAATGCGGCTTCCGGTGCTCACGCCCCTCACCATAGAGGGGACGCCGCGCCGCCGGCACTGCACACATCGGAGGGCGCCGCGCGAACGCGACGCCCTCCGGTGGGGAATCCGAACCGTCAGTCGGCCAGCACGTAACCCGACTCCCCGTGCACGACGGTGTCGATTCCGGCCAGCTCGTCCTCGTTGCGGATGCGGAACCCGATCGTCTTCTCGATGACCAGGCCGATCACCAGGGCCACCACGAAGGAGTACGCCGCCACCGCCAGCGCGCTGCCGGTCTGCAGGATCAGCTGCGAGACGTCGCCGGTGAACAGCAGGCCGGCGTCGGTGGCGACGAACCCGAGGTAGACGGTGCCGATGAAGCCTGACACGAGGTGGATGCCCACCACGTCGAGCGAATCGTCGTAGCCGAGCTTCCACTTCAGCTCGATGGCCAGGGCCGACACGGCGCCGGCGATCAGGCCCAGCAAGAGTGCCCAGCCCGGTGTGAGGTTGCCTGCCGCGGGCGTGATGGCCACCAGGCCCGCCACAGCACCCGACGCGGCGCCGACCGAGGTGGGCTTGCCGTCCTTGATCTTCTCGATGATCAGCCAGCCGAGCATGGCTGCGGCCGGGGCGCCGATGGTGTTCAGGAAGCTCAGGCCGAGCGCGCCCTGGTCGCCGGACAGGCCCGTGTTGAAACCGAACCAGCCGAACCACAGGATCGAGGCGCCCAGCACGACGAACGGCACGTTGTGCGGCTTCTGGATGCCCTTCTGGAACCCGACGCGCTTGCCCAGGACGATGGCCAGGGCCAGCGCCGCGGCGCCCGCGTTGATGTGCACCGCGGTGCCGCCGGCCAGGTCGATCACCGAGTATCCGTTGATCGTCCACGACTGGATCCAGCCGCCGCCCCAGACCCAGCCGGCGACCGGGAAGTACACCAGCGTCGCCCAGACGCCGGCGAAGATCAGCCACGAGCCGAACTTCGCACGGTCGGCGATCGCGCCGGAGATGAGGGCGGTCGTGATGATCGCGAAGGTCGCACCGAACGCCACGTCGATCAGATCGATCCCCGCGGCGGTGAGGCCGAAGCCCGCGAACGGGTTGCCGACGAAGCCGGGGATCAGCCCCGCGGCGCCCTCGAAGTAGCCGCCGTCGCCGCCGGCTCCGGTGTACATCATGTAGCCGTAGAGGATCCACAGCACGCCGATGAGTGCGATCGATCCGAAGCTGAGCATCATCATGCTCACGACGCTCTTGGCCTTGACGAGACCGCCGTAGAAGAACGCCAGTCCTGGCGTCATCAGCAGTACCAGCGCGGCGCTGGTGACGATCCAGATACTTGACGGAGTGAGTTCCATCGCTACCTCTCCTGAGTGAATATGCCTGCCGCATCGAGTCGCAGTGTGCGGTCGGGCGTGCCGGTCGGGTGCGATCAGTTTTCTCCCGGGGCGTTTCCGGAGGCGTGCGTGTCGTGTTTCGCGCGCGTTACAGCCCCTCACCGCACGTGAACATCACGTTTCGGCGGGCCGAAGGGCGCCTGCGGGGGCGCTGTCAGGAGTGTGTGAGAGCGACGAGCCGGGAGATGGCACGCAGATACTTCTTGCGGTATCCGCCGGCGAGCATCTCCTCGGTGAAGACCGCATCCAGCGCCACGCCGGTGGCGCGAATGGGGATCTGCGCGTCGTACGCGCGGTCGACGAAGGCCACGAGTCGCAGCGCGGCAGATTGGTCGTCCAGCGCAGAGACGCCGCGCAGCCCGATCAGGCCGAGGTTCTCGATGAGACGGATGTACCGCGACGGATGCACCTGCGCGAGGTGGCTGATGAGGGAAGCGAAGGAGTCGTCCGAGACGAGGGCCGAGGACGCGGCATCCGTCACCGCACGCTCGTACTCGGCGTCGGTGACCGTGACGGCGTGCCCGTCGACGGCGCGCTGGCGGTAGTCGGTGCCGTCGATGCGGATGGTCTGGAAGCTCGCGGCCATCGCGTGGATCTCGCGCAGGAAGTCCTGCGCCGCGAAACGCCCTTCGCCCAGCGCGCCCGGCGGCGTGTTCGAGGTGGCAGCCAGGCGCGTCCCGCCGGGCACGAGCTCCCCGATGAGGCGGGTCATGACCATCGTGTCGCCCGGGTCGTCGAGCTCGAACTCGTCGATGCACAGCAGTTGGGCGCCGCGGAACAGCTCCACGGTCTTCTGGTAGCCGATCGCGCCGACCAGCGCGGTGTACTCGATGAACGAGCCGAAGTACTTCCGGCGCGCGGGAACGGCATGGTAGATCGCGGCGAGCAGGTGCGTCTTGCCGACGCCGAAGCCACCGTCCAGGTACACGCCGGGCTTCAGCTGCGGCCCCTTCTTCGCACGACGGAACAGTCCGCCGCGCGGGGCGGGTGCTCCCCCGCCGGCGAACGCCATCAGCGCGTCCTTCGCCTCCTGCTGCGACGGATACTGCGGATCGGCCCGGTAGGTCTCGAACGTGGCGCCGTCGAATTGCGGAGGCGGCACGAGGGCCGCGACCATCTCCGCCCCCGAGACCTGAGGTCCGCGATCGGTCAGGTGCACGATGCCGACGGGTGCGCTGCTCACCCCTCAACCCTAAACGGCGTCGCGGGTCAGCCCGGCCCGTTCGAGCCACGACGTGATGGCGGCGGTCCAGCGCTGCTGGTCGTAATTCCACAGCTTGGTGTGACGGGCCACCGCGAACGACTGCAGCTCGACCAGGTCGGGGCGAGCCGCCGCCAGATCGTGCGATGCGTCGGAGGGTACGAAGCCGTCGTCGTCGCTGTGCAGGATGAGGATCGGATGCCGCAGCTCGGCCGCGCGGGCCACCCCGTCCAGGCGATTGAAGTCGATCGCGGCGCCACCGCTGAGGCCGGCAGACCACTCCTGCTGCAGGGTGCCCACGGCGAGATCCGCCAGCTGGGAGGGCAGCCCGAGCAGACGCGCCTGGTGATCGAGCACGCGCCTCCAGTCGATGACGGGAGACTCCAGGACCAGCCCCGCGATGAGATCACGATGCGCCGAGTGCAGGGCCACCTGCAGCGCGATCGCACCGCCCATCGACCAGCCCATGAGGATGATCCGGCGTGCCCCGCGCCGTTGCGCGAAGGCAAGCGCCGGCTCGACGTCGTGCCACTCGGTGGCACCGAGCGTGTAGGTGCCCGACCGTGACCGTGGTGCTGCCGAGTCGTTACGGTACGACACCACCAGCGACGTGACGCCCGCGGCGTGGAAGACGGGTACCGCCCGCAGGCATTCGGCGCGCGTGGTGCCGCGACCGTGGATCTGGATCACCCAGGTGTCGGCGTCGTCGACGGAGAACAGCCACGCCGGGCACGGGCCGACGGGTGCGCCGATCAGCTCGTTCGTGTACGGAAGTCGCAGCTCATCCGGGTCGTCGAAGTACCAGCCGCTGAATGCCGCTTCGGGTGCCAGGTGTGCGTCGGATCCCACATGGGTGAGCAGCTTGCGCTTCACGCCGGCCGCATCCTCCGACAGCACCGAGCCGAGTTTGAGGTAGTCGGTGCTGCCCACCGTGAACAGACCGTATCGCCCGGGCAGGACGGTGTCGGCCGTGCGGCTGAGGGTGATGGTCTGCGCGGAGGTGTCGATGTTCAGAATGCGCGTGTCGGGCACGCGCCCGCCTGGCGTCACCACACGACGCGCCATCCTCACCGCGACGATGCTCGTCACGCCCAGGACGCCGACCAGCGCCGCAGACAGTGCGACGATCAGGGCGCGCAGTGCGGTGACGAGTGCGGGTGGGGCCCCCACGGGCCCGGCGCGCCTGAGTCCCAACATGGTGCACTCACTCTAGTCTGTCGACGTGGATGAGCCCGGTCCCTCCGACGCCTTCGCGGCCGTCGCCGACGCTCTGCGTGCCCTGACGTTCCGTCGCGATCTCACGGTGCGCGAGATCCCGGCGCCCGCGTCGCTCGCGCCCGATGCGATCGCGTTCGCGGGCGATGTGCGGCCCGAGGCGGACGGCGTCGATTCGGAGTACGGCACCGGGCGGTTCATCCTGTTGCATGACGCCACCGAGCCTGATGCGTGGCGCGGTCCGTGGCGCATCGTGTGCTTCGCGCAGGCGCCGCTCGAGCCCGAGATCGGCACCGACCCGCTGTTGGCCGATGTCGCCTGGTCGTGGCTGGTAGATGCGCTGCAGACTCGCGGTGCCCATTTCCACTCCGCATCGGGCACGGCGACCAAGACGCTGTCGAAGGGTTTCGGCACACTGGAGGCCGAGGGTGACGGCGCTCAGATCGAGTTGCGGGCCTCGTGGTCGCCGTCGGGTGACCTCACCGGTCACATCGAGGCGTGGGCGGAGCTGGTCTGCATGCTCGCGGGCCTGCCTCCCGGCTCTGAGGGCATCGCTGTGTTCGGACCGCGGAGGGGCTCTCGTGCCTGAATATCCTGTCATCGCCGATCGGGCGCAGTTCCATGACGCCGCGCAGGCGCTCGCCGAAGGTACCGGTCCGGCCGCGGTGGATGTCGAACGCGCATCCGGGTTCCGCTACTCGCAGCGCGCCTATCTCATCCAGGTCTACCGGCGCGGCGCCGGAGTCTTCCTGTTCGACCCGCCGGCACTGGGCGACATGTCGTCGCTGCAGAAGGCGATCGGGGGCGTCGAATGGGTTCTGCACGCCGCCAGTCAGGATCTGCCCTCTCTGCGCGAGGAACATCTCGAGCCCGCGCACATCTTCGATACCGAACTGGCGTCGCGACTGCTGGGTCACGAAAAGGTGGGGCTCGGCGCGGTGGTCGAAGACACCCTCGGCATCACGCTGGCAAAAGCTCACTCGGCGGCCGACTGGTCGACGCGGCCACTTCCGGAGTCGTGGCTCGAGTACGCGGCTCTCGACGTGCTGCATTTGATCGATGTGCGCGATGCCCTCGAAGTCGAACTGTTCGCGCAGGACAAGGTGGAGATCGCATCGCAGGAGTTCGAGGCCGTGCGCACGCGCCCGGCCAAACCGCCTCGCGAGGATCCCTGGCGGCGGCTGAGTGGACTGCACACCGTGCGCGGTCGGCGCGCCCTGGCCATCGCCCGGTCACTGTGGACCGCGCGGGAGGAGTATGCGCGCGACCAGGACATCGCCCCCGGGCGGCTCGTGCCTGACCGCGCCCTCGTGGCCGCGATACGTGCCAACCCCGCGAGCAAGCACGAGCTGGCCGGTCTCAAAGAATTCACCGGGCGCGCGAGCCGCTCCCAGCTGGACCGGTGGTGGGCGGCGATCGAGGCCGGACGCAAGAGTGAGGATCTGCCTGCCGAGCGACTGCCCAGCGACGCCCTTCCGCCGCCGCGCGCGTGGGCCGACCGCAACCCCGACGCCGATGTGCGGCTCAAGGCCGCGCGTCCCCGCATCGAGCAGTTGGCGGGTGAACTGGGGATGCCGGTGGAGAACCTTCTGACCCCCGATACCCTGCGACGAGTGGCATGGCGGCCGCCGCAGCCGGCTGATGCGGCCGCCATCGGCGAGGCGCTGGCAGCGCACGGTGCGCGCCCGTGGCAGATCGCGCAGGCCGCGTCCGTGATCGCCGAGGCGTTCGCGGCGCCGGCCCCGGAGGCGAGCGAGGTGCCGGAAATGATCGAGGCGCCGACCGTGTCGGAGCAGACTGACGCCTCCTGAGACCCGTCCAGGTGGCCACGCTAGCCTTTGTGCATTCCCTGCACGCGGCCGTCACCGCCGCGCGCGTCGGTTCGTAGATTCGCCCCAACCGTTTTCGCGACACTGAGTGTCACTCTAGGCTG
This sequence comes from Actinomycetes bacterium, assembly GCA_023450335.1. Lineage (GTDB taxonomy): Bacteria > Actinomycetota > Actinomycetes > Actinomycetales > Microbacteriaceae > Microbacterium. The sequence continues at coordinate 20,727 of JAEXHA010000023.1, forward strand.
GACTGAATCCCAAACCTTTGGAGGCAGAGTGGCCGAGCTCTCGGACGTCTACTTCGTCGATGGAATGCGCACCCCGTTCGGGCGCGCGGGCGAAAAAGGCATGTACTGGAACACCCGCTCCGATGATCTCGCCGTCAAGGCGACCATCGGGCTCATGGAGCGCAACCCGGACGTTCCGGCAGACCGTATCGACGACGTCGCGATCGCCGCGACCAGCCAGACCGGCGACCAGGGGCTGACCCTGGGCCGCTCGGTTGCGATCCTCGCGGGTCTCCCCCAGACCGTCCCCGGTTTCGCGATCGACCGCATGTGCGCGGGTGCGATGACCAGCGTCACCACGATGGCCGGTTCGATCGGCGTCGGCATGTACGACCTCGCCCTCGCCGGCGGCGTCGAGCACATGGGCCACCACCCCATCGGCGGCAATGCCGACCCGAACCCGCGCTTCGTCGCCGAGAAGATGGTCGACCCCGGCGCCTTGAACATGGGTGTCACGGCGGAGCGCATCTTCGACCGCTTCCCGCACCTGACCAAGGAGCGCTCCGACCGGTTCGGCATGCTCAGCCAGCACAAGGCGCAGGCCGCCTATGACGCCGGCAAATTCCAGCCCGATCTCGTGTCGGTCGCCATCAGGGGCGCCGATGGAGCGTGGGGACTGGCCACTGAGGATGAGGGGCGTCGTCCACAGACCACGATGGAAGACCTGGCCGGGCTCAAGACGCCCTTCCGCCCGCACGGCCGGGTCACCGCCGGCACGTCCTCGCCCCTCACCGACGGTGCGACCATGTCGCTGCTGGCCGGCGGCGGCGCCGTCAAGGACTTGGGCCTGGCTCCCAAGATGAAGCTCGTGTCGTTCGCGTTCGCGGGCGTGCAGCCCGAGATCATGGGCATCGGTCCCATCCCGTCGACCGAGAAGGCATTGCGCAAGGCCGGGCTCACGATCGACGACATCGGACTGTTCGAGCTGAACGAGGCGTTCGCGATCCAGGTCATCTCGCTCCTGGACCACTTCGGCATCGCCGACGACGACCCGCGGGTGAACCAGTGGGGCGGGGCCATTGCGCTCGGCCACCCCCTGGCGGCATCGGGCGTGCGTCTCATGATCCAGTTGGCGGCCCAGTTCGCCGAGCGCCCCGATGTCCGCTACGGACTGACCGCCATGTGCGTCGGTCTCGGCCAGGGCGGCTCGGTCATCTGGGAGAACCCGCACTACGACGGCAAGAAGAAGAAGTGAGGACCGGACGATGACCGACTACGACGAGATCGACTTCTCCCCCATCCTCGCCCTCACCGACGACGAGGTGGTCACCCACTCACCCGTGCGCGACGTCCGCCTGCCTTCGGGCAAGAACCTGGCGCTGATCACGCTCGACAACGGACGAGACCACACGCGGCCCAACACGCTGGGCCCTGCCACGCTCCAGGAACTCGGCGAGACACTCGACGCGCTCGCGGCGCGCGCCGCCACCGGTGAGATCGCCGCCGTCGCCGTCACCGGCAAGCAGTACATCCTTGCCGCCGGCGCCGACCTCAGCGACATCACCAAGGTCACCTCGAAGGACCAGGCGCGTCTGGTGGCGCAGCTGGGCCACAAGGTGTTCGGCAAGCTCAGTGAGCTCGGCGTACCCTCGTTCGCCTTCGTGAACGGTCTGGCCCTGGGGGGCGGTCTCGAGATCGCCCTGAACTCGACCTACCGCACCGTCGACGCGTCTGCCGCCGCGATTGCGCTCCCCGAGGTGTTCCTGGGGCTCATCCCCGGCTGGGGCGGTGCCTATCTGCTGCCGAACCTCATCGGCATCGAGAACGCGCTCGAGGTCGTCATCTCCAACCCCCTCAAGCAGAACCGCACCCTGCGGCCGCAGCAGGCGTTCGACCTGGGCATCATGGATGCCATCTTCCCCGCGGCCAACTACCTCGAGGATTCGCTGCGCTGGGCCGACGGCGTGCTCGCCGGAAAGATCAAGGTCGAGCGGAAGAACGAGCCGGGCAAGCTCGAGCGGCTGACGAAATGGCCGATCGCCGTCAAGATGGCCCGCGGCATGCTCGAGTCGAAGATCGGCACCGTGCCGCGCTCGCCCTACCTCGCGCTCGACCTGCTCGACAAGGCCAAGAGCGGTACGAAGGCCGAGGGTTTCGCGCGGGAGGACGAGGCGCTGGCCGAACTCGTCACCGGCGATCAGTTCGCGGCCTCGATGTACGCGTTCGACCTCGTGCAGAAGCGTGCGAAGCGCCCCGTCGGGGCGCCCGACAAGGCGCTCGCGAAGAAGGTCACGAAGGTCGGCATCATCGGCGCCGGCCTGATGGCGAGCCAGTTCGCGCTCCTCTTCCTGCGCCGCCTGCAGGTGCCGGTGCTCATCACCGACCTCGACCAAGAGCGTGTCGACAAGGGCGTGGCCTATATCCGTGACGAGATCGCGAAGCTGGAGGCGAAGGGCCGGCTGGACGCCGACAGTGCCAACAAGCTGCGGGGCCTGGTGACCGGCACCACCGACAAGACGCTCTACACGGACTGCGACTTCGTGATCGAGGCGGTCTTCGAAGAGGTCGGCGTCAAGCAGCAGGTCTTCGCCGAGATCGAGAAGATCGTCGCCGAGGATGCGATCCTCGCGACGAACACGTCGTCGCTGTCGGTCGAGGAGATCGGGTCGAAGTTGGCGCACCCGGAGCGTCTGGTCGGCTTCCACTTCTTCAACCCGGTCGCGGTCATGCCGCTCATCGAGGTCGTGAAGACGCCGTACACGTCGCAGGAGGCCCTCTCGACGGCGTTCGTCGTGGCGAAGAACCTGCGCAAGAACGGCGTGCTGACCGCCGACGCGCCCGGCTTCGTCGTCAACAGGCTGCTGGCCAAGGTGATGGGCGAGGCTGCGCGCGCCGTCTACGAGGGCACCCCGGTCGCCGACGTCGAGAAGGCCTTCGCGCCGCTCGGGCTGCCGATGGGCCCGTTCCAGCTCATCGACCTGGTCGGCTGGAAGGTGGCCGCCCACGTGCAGGACACGATGGTGCGCGCCTTCCCCGACCGCTTCTACGCGAACGAGAACTTCCACGCGCTCGCGGAGCTGGAGGCGGTCGTCGAGAAGGACAAGGGCGGACGCGTCACCGGCTTCACCAAGGCCGCCGAGAAGGTGCTCAAGGGACATGTCGGCACCACGCCGGCATCCGCCGACGAGATCCTCCGCCGCGTCCAGGATGGCCTTGCTCAGGAGATGAAGATCATGCTCGACGAGGGCGTCGTCCCCGAGGTGGAGGACATCGACCTGTGCCTGATCCTCGGCGCCGGCTGGCCGTTCATCGACGGCGGCGCCTCGCCCTACCTCGACCGTGAAGGCGCGTCCGAACGTGCATTCGGCGGCACGTTCCACACGCCGCCCATCCGCGGCATCGGTGACTGATCTGTCGTGAGAAACGGCCCCGGGCTTCGGCCTGGGGCCGTTTCTCGTACGCGTCGCAGGCGACGGGACACGTGCCGGGGTGCTATGTTCTGAACATGTTCAGTTCTGCCGAGGTGGGGCCTGCCGGAAGCAAGAGCGGGCGCACCCGCGCTCTCCTGCGCGACGTCGCCCTCCGTTCATTCCGTGAGCGCGGATACGACGCGACGACGATTCGGCAGATCGCGGCCGAGGCAGGCGTGTCGGTCGGCGTGACCCATTATCATTTCGCGTCGAAGAACCGGCTCGTGCAAGAGCTCTACCTCGACGTCCAGGAGAGGCATCGCTCCACAGCGCTGCCGCAGCTGGACGACGTCGAAGACCTGGTCGATCGGCTCCGTGTGGTCTATCGCACGGGGCTGGACGAGCTCACCGGCTTCCACCCGCATGCCGGCGAGTTCGTCGCCGCCGCCCTGTCCCGGGGGTCGGCGGTGAACCCGCTGGCGGCCGACTCCGCGCCGGCGCGCGACATCACCGAGGCGCTGTTCGCGCGGGCGGTTGCCGGCGCCCGCCACGGACTGCCGGCAGACATCGCCGAGCGGCTGCCGGCCGCGCTGTTCGTGGTGCACCTGCTTCTCGCGCTGTACTGGGCGCACGACACCTCTCCCGGCCAGCAGCGCACGCGCCTGCTCCTGGACCGTGGGCTCGGGCTGGTGCGGCTGGTGGTGCCGCTGGTGCGGCTCCCCCTCGTCCGCCGTCCCGTACGCGAAATGCTCGACATCGTGGCGGAAGTGCGGTCATGACCGAGCCGTCTGTGCGCAGCGATACCGAGCCGATGGCCTTCACCCGCGGCGAGTTCCTGCGCGGCGCCATGTCGGCATGGCTGTGGTTCCTGGGCCTGGACATCGCCGCGTGGATGCTCATCTACTCGCCCTCCGGCGGGGTTGTCGCAGCGATGTACGTGATCCCGTGGTCGGTGGTGGGGCTCATCGTGTTCGCCGCGCCGGCTTGGTGGCTGGCGCGGGCGCTGCGCCACACGGAGCGGCCATCCCGGCACATGGCCGCTTTTGCGGTCCTCGGCGCCGTTGTCGGCGTGGTCGTCACCGCGCTCTTCTTCGCACTGTCCGGGCTGCCCTTCGACCCCTCGGCCGCGGTGGTGTACCTCGTGAACACCGCTGCAGGCGCCGCCGCGGTGACCCTCGGCTGGCGTCGCGGTGCGCGAAAGGTGCTGAGGCCGGATGCGCCGTGTGAGCCTCGCGACGCCGACGCTCAGGTCGAGGACACGCTCGTCGAGCGGGCGCAGCCGCCACGTGCGGACGGCTTCGAGACCGGGCGCTGAGCCCGGCGCGCGTCAGCGTGCAGACGCCGGCTGGGCGGCGCGCACCCGCAGGTCGCGGGCCAGTCCGTCACGCTGTTCGATGACGATGCGGCGCAGGGATGCCGGAGCGTCGCCGTGTGCCTCCAACCACGCGTCCGCCGAGGCCAGGGTGTCGGATGCCGGGAACAGGCCCCGCACGAGCCGCCGGGCGATCTCGATGCTGCGCGAGGTCCACACGTCGCGGATGCGCGCGAAGTAATCGTCGTCGAACGCGGCGATCAGATCGCGCCGATTCCCGGCGCGGATGCCGGCGACGGTGGCGTCGAGCTCATCGTTGGTCAGCGATGCGTCCGCCCACGCTGCCTGCCACGCCTCCGCTCGGACGCCGGCGTCGGGACGTGCCGCCAGGGCGGTGCGGTGCGACACGCGCCCCTTCGCGGTCGGGTCCGCGGCCAGCTCCGCGTCCAGCTCGGAGATCGATGCGTGTCCGGTGGCCGACAGGGCGGTCAGCCACGACCACCGCAGCTCGGGGTCGAGCGCCAGGCCCTCCGGCGCTGCGGCGGCGCCGCTCAGAATGTCGTGCAGGGCGTCCGCGCGCCCGTCGCTGACGGCCGCGGCGGTCCCCACGGCGCGGGCCCACGCGAGCTGCGCATCGCTGCCCGGTGCAGCCGCTTGCAGAGCCTGCCATGCCGTCGTCAGCCATTCAGCGGCAAGGTCGGCGCGGTCGGCCTCGACGGCATAATGTCCGATGGCGAAGCCCGCGTGCGCGAGCGCATCGGCCAGCAGCGCGACGTTGGTCTCGAGCGGCGCGTGACGGGAGACGATCTGCAGGTAGCGCGTGGTCGGCAGCATGCCGTCGCGCACCGCGTTCCACAGCGCCGCCCACACCACCGAGCGCACCAGCGGCTTCTCGATCGTCGACAGACCTCGCGCCGCGGCATCCATGGACCGCTCGTCCAGCCGCACCTTCGCGTAGGTGCGGTCGTCCACGTTGGGAATGATGAGGTCCGCGGCGGGGAGCACCGGCGCGGTGATCGACGTGCGCGCAGCGACCGCGTCGAGATCGATGTCGGCACGATGCGCGAGCCGGTCACCCTCGAGCGCGTAGAACCCGACGCTCAAACGGTGCGGGCGAGGATCGGTCTGCACGAGGTCGAGTGTCTCGGCCCGCTCGACGCGGATCTCTGAAATCCCGCTGGTCTGCAGCCAGGCGGCCGACCACGCGCCCAGATCCCGCCCCGACGCCGCCTCGAGCGCCGCGAGCAGGTCGGGCAGCGTCGTGCTGCCGAACGCGTGCTCGGCAAAGTACCGTTGCGCGCCGCGGAAGAACGCCTCCTCGCCCACGAACGCGACCAGCTGCTTGAGCACCGACGCGCCCTTCGCGTAGGTGATGCCGTCGAAGTTGAGCTTCGCGGCCTCGAGGTCGCCGATGTCGGCGACGATCGGGTGCGTGGTCGGCAACTGGTCCTGGTCGTACGCCCAGCCCTTGCGGCGGCTCGCGAAGGTCACCCACGCGTCCGGGAACCCGCCCGCCGCGGCAGCGGCATGCGCGCCCATGTAGTCGGCGAACGATTCCTTCAGCCACAGGTCGTCCCACCACCGCATCGTCGTGAGGTCGCCGAACCACATGTGCGCCATCTCGTGCAGGATCGTGTTCGCGCGCGCTTCGCGCTGCGCGGCCGTCGCCGCGCCGCGGAACACGTAGGCCTCCGTGAAGGTGACCAGGCCCGGATTCTCCATCGCCCCGAGGTTGTACTCGGGCACGAAGATCTGGTCGTACTTGCCCCACGGGTAGGGGTACGCGAAGGCCTCGCTGAAGAAGGTCAGCCCGCGCCGGGTGACATCGAGGATCTCCTCGTGGTCCAGGTGCGGCGCCAGCGATGCACGGCACAGCACGCCCAGGTCCACCGTCTGGTCGCCGTGCGCCCACCGGCCCTCGACACGGTGGTAGGGGCCCGCGGCGACGGCGGTGATGTAGCTCGACAACGGCAGCGTCTCGGCGAAGGTGTGGCGGATGCCGGCATCCACCTGCTCGCGGGCCGTCTCCGCGCCGTTGGCGAGCACCATCCAGCCGGCGGGGGCCGAGACGGTGAAGCGCCAGCGGGCCTTCAGATCGGGCTGCTCGAAGCACGCGTACACGCGACGGCAGTCGGCCGGCTCATACTGCGTGTACAGATACACCTCGCCGTCGACCGGGTCGACGAAGCGGTGCAGCCCTTCGCCGGAGCGGCTGTACGCACCGCGGGCGCGCACGGTGACGACGTTGTGCGCAGCGAGCCCGTCGACCTCGAGTCGGGCCCCGTCCCAGCGCACCTGGCGCGCGGCGCCGTTGACCGTGACCTCGTCGACGGCGGCCCCGATGAAGTCGATCCAGGTGGCGTCGGTATCGGCGGTGAAGGTCAGTGTCGTGACAGTCGGGAACGTCGACTCTTCGAGAACGCGGGCGCCGCGCAGGTCGAGGTCGACCTCGATCGTGTCGACGTGGATCGCGGCTGCGCGGGCGGCGGTCTCATCGCGGCTGAGGTTGGCGGAGCGGGACAGATCAGCGGAGGTCACCTGTCCATGCTGTCATGACGTCAGGAGCGGTCCTCGCGCGTGGACTCCGAGGGTGCCGGCAGCCACAGCGCATCAGCGTCGCCGCGCTGCTGGCGGGCGATGGGGATGCGGGTGCCCAGCACCTGCGACACCACGTCATGCGCGATCTTCGGCGCGGTCAGTCCGGCATCGGCGAGGATCTGCTCGCGCGAGGCGTGATCGATGAACTCGTCCGGCAGGCCCAGTTCATCCACGGCGGTGTCGACGCCGGCCTCGCGCAGCACCTGACGCACGCGCGTGCCGATACCGCCCACGCGGATGCCGTCTTCGATCGTGATGACCAGACGGTGTCGTCCGGCCAGCTCGATCACCGACGGCTGCACGGGCACGACCCAGCGCGGGTCGACGACCGTGGCGCCGATGCCCTGCGCCCGCAGCCGCTCGGCCACATCGACGGCGAGATGCGACATCGGGCCGATGCCCACCAGCAGCACGTCTTCGCCACCGTCGCGGAACAGCACGTCGACGCCGTCGGACAGACGCTCGATCGCGGGCAGATCCGGCGAGACTGTCCCCTTGGGGAAGCGGATGACGGTGGGAGCGTCCTCGACGGCGATCGCCTCATCGAACTCCTCGCGCAGCCGGTGGCGGTCGCGGGGCACCGCGATGCGGATGCCGGGCACCGCCTGCAGCATGGCCAGGTCCCACACGCCGTGATGGCTGGGTCCATCAGGGCCGGTGACACCGGCGCGGTCGAGCACGAAGGTGACGCCGGCGCGGTGCAGCGCGACGTCCATGAGCACCTGGTCGAAGGCACGGTTCATGAACGTGGCGTAGATCGCGACGACGGGGTGCAGCCCGCCGAAGGCGAGGCCGGCCGCCGAGGCGACAGCGTGCTGCTCGGCGATGCCGACGTCGTGGACCCGGTCGGGGAACCGCTGCGCGAACGGCTGCAGGCCAGTGGGCCGCAGCATCGCCGCAGTGATCGCCACGATGTCCTCTCGCCGCTCTCCGGCATCGAGCAGGCTCTGGGCGAACACGTCTGTCCACCCCGTGGCCGCCGACCCGCCCAAGGGCATGCCCGTGGCGGGATCGATCTTGCCCACGGCGTGGAACTGGTCGGCCTCGTCGTTGCGGGCCGGCTCGTACTCGTGGCCCTTCTCGGTGATGGCGTGCACGATCACCGGCGCGCCGTACGACTTCGCCAGCCGCAGGGTCTCTTCGAGCGCTTCGAGATCGTGCCCGTCGATGGGGCCGAGGTACTTGATGTCGAGGTTGGAGTACAGGGCGACGTTGTTCGTGAATCGGGACAGGAATCCGCGCGTGCCGCCGCGGACGCCGCGATACAGGGCGCGGCCGGGGGCCCCGAAGATGCGGAAGAACGAGTCCGAACCACGACGCAGGCTCTCATAGCCCTCGGTGGTGCGCACGCGGTTGAGGTACCGGGCCATGCCGCCGATGGTGGGTGCGTACGACCGGCCGTTGTCGTTGACCACGATGATCAGGTTGCGGTCGTTGTCGTCGGAGATGTTGTTGAGCGCCTCCCACGTCATGCCGCCGGTGAGTGCGCCGTCGCCGACGACAGCCACGACATGCCGGTCCTTGCGGCCGGTGCGGGTGAGGGCGCGGGAGATGCCATCGGCCCAGCTCAACGAGCTCGACGCGTGCGACGACTCCACGACGTCGTGGGGGCTCTCCGACCGCTGCGGATAGCCGGCCAGTCCGCCGCGGGAGCGGAGATTCGAGAAGTCCTGTCGGCCGGTGAGCAGCTTGTGCACGTACGACTGGTGTCCGGTGTCGAACACGAACGGGTCGTTCGGTGAGTCGAACACGCGGTGCAGAGCGATCGTCAGTTCGACCACGCCGAGGTTCGGCCCCAGGTGCCCGCCGGTGCGAGCGACGTTCTCGATGAGGAACGTCCGGATCTCGGCGGCGAGCCGTTCGAGGTCGTCACCGGAGAGTCCGTCGAGGTCACGTGGACCGCGAATGTTCTCGAGCAGGCTCATGACCCGAGTCTACGTGGTGAGGCTGGGCGCGCCCTGCGGCGACGGGCCGACCAGGAGGCGGTTGACGGCGTCACGGGCGGCCGGACAAAGTGTGAAGCAGCGGTTGACCCTGACACTGGGTCGTGCTCATCCGCGCGGACTCCTGCGCGACGACGAACGCCCCGCCGGGCCGAAGCCTGGCGGGGCGCCCTCGGTCGATGCGTCAGACGAGCGAGCGCAGCACGTACTGCAGGATGCCGCCGTTGCGGTAGTAGTCGGCCTCACCGGGGGTGTCGATGCGCACCACCGCGTCGAACGTGACGGTCTGCTTGCCCTCGGGCGAGAACTCGCTCGGCTCGGCGGTGACCTTCACAGTCTTCGGCGTGATGCCCTCGTTGAGCTGCTCGAGCCCGGAGATCGAGACGATCTCGGTGCCGTCCAGGCCCAGCGACTTCCAGCTTTCGCCGGCCGGGAACTGCAGCGGAACCACGCCCATCCCGATCAGGTTCGAACGGTGGATGCGCTCGAAGCTCTCCGTGATGACCGCCTTGACGCCGAGCAGGCTCGTGCCCTTGGCGGCCCAGTCGCGCGATGACCCCGAGCCGTACTCCTCGCCGCCGAACACCACCAGCGGGGTGCCCTGCGCCGCGTAGTTCTCGCACGCGTCGTAGATATACGCCTGCGGACCGCCCTCCTGAGTGAAGTCACGGGTGAACCCGCCCTCGATGACCTGACCGTCGTTGACGGCGGCCACGAGCTCGTTCTTGAGGCGGATGTTGGCGAACGTGCCGCGGATCATCACCTCGTGGTTGCCTCGACGCGAGCCGTACGAGTTGAAGTCCTTCTGCGCCACACCGTGCTCGGTGAGGTACTGCGCCGCGGGCGTGCCTGCCTTGATGTTGCCGGCCGGGCTGATGTGGTCGGTCGTGACCGAGTCACCCAGCGCCGCCATGACACGGGCGCCGCTGATGTCGGCGACCGGGGTCAGCTCCATCGTCATGCCGTCGAAGTAGGGCGCCTTGCGGACGTAGGTCGAGTCGGCGTCCCACTCGAAGATCGGGCCGGTCGGCGTCGGCAGGTTGCGCCAGCGGTCGTCGCCGTCGAAGACGGTGGCGTACTGCTTGATGAATTGCTCACGCGAGATCGACGAGTCGATGATCTCCTGCACCTCTTCGGGCGCCGGCCAGATGTCCTTGAGGAACACGTCGTTCCCGTCGGCATCGGTGCCCAGCGGGTCGGTCTCGAAGTCGAAGTGCATCGAGCCGGCCAGCGCGTAGGCGACCACCAGCGGCGGCGAGGCCAGGTAGTTCATCTTCACGTCGGGACTGATGCGTCCCTCGAAGTTGCGGTTACCCGAGAGCACCGCGGTGACGGCCAGGTCGTGGTCGTTGACGGCGGCCGAGACCTCGTCGATGAGCGGACCCGAGTTGCCGATGCAGATCGTGCAGCCGTAGCCGACGGTGTAGAAGCCGAGGCCTTCGAGGTCCTTGTCCAGGCCCGACTTCTCGTAGTAGTCGGTCACGACCTTCGAGCCGGGGCCGAGCGTCGTCTTGACCCACGGCTTCTGCTTCAGACCCTTCGCCCGCGCCTTGCGCGCCAGCAGGCCGGCGGCGATCATCACCGACGGGTTCGACGTGTTGGTGCACGAGGTGATGGCCGCGAGAGTGACCGCACCGTTGTCGAGAATGTAGGGCGAACCTGCCGGCGGCGTGATCTTCACCGGCTTGGATGCCGACACCGGCGCACCGGAGTTGATGTGCACCTCGCGGGTTTCGGCCTCTTCTTCGCCGGGGACGGCACCCGGGTCGGACGCGGGGAACGAGTGCTTCGACTCGAGGTCGACGATGTCGTTCGTCGTGGACGGCGACGCGTAGTTCAGGATGTCGGTCTCGAACTGCCGCTTCGCGTCGGAGAGCAGGATCCGGTCCTGTGGGCGCTTCGGGCCGGCGATCGAGGGGACGACCGTCGACAGGTCGAGCTCGATGTACTCGCTGTAGCTGGGCTCGCGGCTCGCGTCGTGCCAGAGCGCCTGCTCCTTGGCGTACGTCTCCACCAGCGCGACGGCGTCCTCGTCACGCCCGGTGAGGCGCAGGTAGTCGAGGGTGACGTCGTCGATCGGGAACATGGCGGCGGTCGAGCCGAACTCGGGGCTCATGTTTCCGATCGTGGCGCGGTTGGCCAGCGGCACGGAGGCGACCCCGGCACCGTAGAACTCGACGAACTTGCCGACCACGCCGTGCTTGCGGAGCATGTCGGTGATCGTCAGCACCACGTCGGTCGCCGTCACACCGGCGGGGATGTCGCCGGTGAGCTTGAAGCCGACCACGCGCGGGATGAGCATCGACACCGGCTGGCCCAGCATGGCCGCCTCGGCCTCGATGCCGCCCACGCCCCAGCCGAGCACGCCCAGGCCGTTGACCATGGTGGTGTGCGAGTCGGTGCCCACGCACGTGTCGGGGTACGCGCGCAGCACGCCGTCGACGGTGCGGTCATAGACGACCTTCGCGAGGTGTTCGATGTTGACCTGGTGGACGATACCGGTGCCCGGCGGGACGACCTTGAAGTCATCGAACGCGGTCTGGCCCCAGCGCAGGAACTGGTACCGCTCGCCGTTGCGCTCGTACTCGATCTCGACGTTGCGCTCGAGGGCGTTCTCGGTGCCGAACAGGTCGGCAATCACCGAGTGATCGATGACCATCTCAGCGGGCGAGAGCGGGTTGATCTTGTTGGGGTCGCCGCCCAGGGCGGTGACCGCTTCACGCATCGTGGCGAGGTCGACGATGCAGGGCACGCCCGTGAAGTCCTGCATCACGACGCGGGTGGGCGTGAACTGTATCTCGGTGTCGGGCTCGGCGTCGGGGTTCCAGTTGCCCAGCGCCTCGATCTGCGCCTTGGTGACGTTCGCTCCGTCTTCGGTGCGCAGCAGGTTCTCGAGAAGCACCTTGAGGCTGAACGGCAGCTTCTCATAACCGGGGACGGTGTCGATCCGGAAGATCTCGTAGTCGGTCTGACCGACTCTCAGATTGCTCTTTGCTCCGAAGCTGTCAACAGTGGACACGGCTGTTCTCCTTCGTCGGCGGGCGCAGGCGCGACGGCCTGTCACCCCATCTTCCCCGTCTGCGGCGCGCTCTGCCAGTGAGGTCGGCCTAACCAGCCGGGGGTGGAATTTATCTTGATGTCAAGATAAATCTATCACGCGTCGGGTGTCGCCGCGGGCTTTGCGTACACGGCGCGCGCCGTGAGCCAGGTCACCGCGACCAGCGGCGCGAACAGCGGCAGGCCCATGATCAGCTTCAGCGTGCCGAGGGTGGTCACGTCGCCGGAGAAGTAGAACGGCAACTGCACGGCCAACCGCAGATAGAACAGGCCTGCCCAGGCGATCGCGAGCCAGAAGAACACGCGTCGCTTGCGGCGGTCAGCCCGCCACGCGGTGCTCTCGTTCATGAGGAAGCCGGCGATCAGCCCGATGATCGACCAGCCGATGAGCGCGGAGATGAGGAAGGCGGTGCCGTACACAGCGTTGGTGATGAGCCCGGGCACGAAGTTGTCTTCGCCGCGCCCGGTCCACAGCGCCAACGCGGCTGCCGCGCCGGTGGCGATCAGTCCGCCGAGTGCGGCGGCGAGGGTGGACCGCTGGATGAGCCGCAGGAGGCTGAACAGGGCGGCGAGTCCGACCGACAGGCCGAGCGACAGCCACAGGTTTCCCTGGCCGGTACCGGCATCGATCGTAATGGTGAACACGACGATGAACACGAGCCCGGGCAGCACCGACTCGAGCACACCGCGCCAGCCGCCCATCGCGCGCCAGACCACATGGCCCGTCGTGGCCTGCGCGGCCGGGTCCAGTCCCGCCCGCAACGCGGCCTGGCCCAGCGCCTGGCTCAGCAGTTCGGATGCCGCCGGCTGGCTGTCGTCGCCGGCCTCCGGCGGGGCGCCCTCGCCCGACGGGGTGGATGCCGGAACGCGGCCGGATTCGTCGCTCATGCCGCGCCGGGTGAAGCCGGCATCTTCAGCGGGATGAGGTCGCGGGGCGGCATGGGGGTGCCCCCGCGCACGACCACGATCGAGCGGAACAGGTCTTCGATCTGCTCGGCGGCGGCCACATCGCTCGTGGCCGCTCCCCCGATCACGCCGCGCAAGAACCACCGTGGGCCGTCGACGCCGACGAAGCGCGCCAGACGCTTGCCGGTGGCACCGTCGGCGTTCGCGGCGACGGGCACCTCGGCGAGCAGCTCGGGGCCGAGTGGGCCCTGGCGCTCTTCGACGCGGCCACCCTGCTGGCGCACCTGCTGACGGATCTGCTCGCGCGTCTCATCCCACAGGCCGGTCGAGCGGGGGGCGGCGAAGGGCTGCACCTGCAGCGTGGAGCCGGCGTAGTCGAGTCCGACCGCGACGATGCGTTTGGTTTGCTCCTCGACCTCGAGACGCAGGTTCAGTCCCTCGCGGGGCAGGATCTTGATGCCGCCCAGGTCGATGTACGGGCGGACCGGATTGGCTTCGGACTCATCGAAGGGTCCGGTCGTCGCGCGGTCTGCGGGAGCGCTCTTGCTCGTGCTGTCCTCACTCATGACACCCCTCCTGACTGATAGCCGGTCGAGCCGAAGCCACCCTCGCCGCGGACGGAGTCGGGCAGCTCTGCCACCGGGATGAAGTTCGCACGCGAGACCGGCATGACGATCACCTGTGCGATGCGGTCGCCGGGTGCGATCTCGAAGGCGGTCTCCGCGTCGGTGTTCAACAGCGTCACCTTCAGTTCGCCGCGGTACCCCGCATCGACCGTGCCGGGGCTGTTGACGATCGTGATGCCGTGCTTGGTGGCCAGCCCGCTGCGGGGCACCACGAATGCGACGTATCCGTCGGGAAGTGCGATGCGCACCCCCGTTCCGATGAGGGCGCGCTGGCCGGGTTCGAGGCGCACAGCCTCGGTGGCGACCAGATCGGCGCCGGCATCACCGGGGTGGGCGTACGCCGGCACGTGCTCCGCGATAATGGGAACGTCCACGGTTTGAATCACCCCACGAGGCTAATGCACAACAACGCTGCCGGCACTCGCCCCACGGTATCCGGCTACCGTGAACGTCTCAGCCCGTCGTTGTGGGTGGTCGTCAGCGCCGCGGTCGCGGCGCCGATGGTGTCGCTCGTGTTCGCCCCGATCGATGCGACCGTCGCCCTCATCGCCGGCATCGTGGCCGGCGCGCTGATCGTGTTCGCGCTGATGGCGGCCTCCCCCGTCGTGTCGGTCGCGAACGGTGTGCTGCGCGTGGGACGCGCCCACATCGCGGTCACCGACCTGGGTGATGCCGTCGCGCTGACCGGTGAGGCGGCCCGCGTCGCCCGTGGCCCGGGACTCTCGCGATCGGCATGGCATCTGCTGCGCGGTGGGATCGACGGCGTCGTGCGGGTCACCGTCACCGACGCGGATGACCCCGTCAGCGAATGGGTCTTCTCCTCGCGGACGCCCGATCGGGTGGTGGCGATGATCGCGCGGGCTCAGCGCCCGCGCTGAGCGTCGCTCACGAGCATTCGGTGCAGACGTAGCCGCCCGCGACCTCGTGGTCGATCTGGGTGCGGTGCTTCACGAGGAAGCACTCCATGCAGGTGAACTCGTCGTCCTGCGGCGGGAGCACGACGACGTCGAGCTCGATATCCGACAGGTCGGCGCCGGGCAGCTCGAAGCCGCTCGGGTTGTCCGCGTCCTCGGCGTCCACCGAGCCGGACAGCTTGTCCGGAACCCGCTCCTTGAGTGCCTCGATCGACTCGCTGTCGTCCTCGGTCTTGCGGGGTGCGTCGTAATCCGTGGCCATGCTCGAACGTCTCTACTTCCAGGAAAGGCTGCGTGCGGGGACCCGATGGGGCGGCGATAGTTTGCACGAACGGTCGGGTTTTCGCAAATGCCGTTGTGCCCATCGGTGTCATTGCGGGGTGCATGCCGTCAAACTCGCGGCGCGCCCGCGATATTCCCTCAGCCGCCGGAGTGCTGTGACACCATGGGTGCACACGCAGGATCGGGAGGGTGTTTCGCATGGAACAGCTCAAAGTCATCGGCACCGAAGAGGGCGTCCTCGTTCTCGCCACGGAGTCCGGCGACAGGTTTACGCTGCCCGCGGACGACGCGCTGCGCGCGCACCTGCGGCGCCTGCAGCGCGACGCGGAGCCGCGCGCGGCCCGCCCCAACCCTCGCGAGATCCAAGCGCACATCCGCGCCGGGATGGCGACCGAGGAGGTTGCCGAGTTGCTGGGCCTGCGCGTGGACGACGTCGCGCGCTTCGAAGGGCCGGTCCTGGCCGAGCGCGAACACGTGGTCGGCCAAGCGCTGGCCGTCCCCGTGCTCATGGGGGGCGAACTCGATCCCGACGCGCAGCCGACCTTCGGCACCGCTGTGCGCGCCAAGCTGGCCGAGGCGGGTGCCTCGGGTGAACGGTGGACCAGCTGGCGCGAGGAGTCGGGCTGGATCGTCAAGCTCGAATTCACCGCCAACGAGGTCGACCACGATGCCCGCTGGGGCTTCGACCCTCGCCGCTCGACCCTGTCGCCGCAGAACGCGGATGCCGTTCAGCTGTCACGGCAGGGGTCGCTGCCCGAGGGACTGATCCCGCGCCTGCGCGCGCTCGACACCTCGGGTGTCAAGGACACCTCGCGCTTCGACAGTGCGGCCTTCGGCCCGCGACGCGTGCCCGAGCCCGAGCCCGAGGCGACCGAGCCGCGACAGCCGAGCTCGACGGCTGTGCAGGAGGCCGCGATCAAACGGGCACCCGATCAGGGTGTGACCTCTGCCGAGACGGCGGACCTGCTCGAGGCACTGCGCCGCCGCCGCGGGCAGCGTGAGCCGATGCCTGCCGACGAAGCCGCCGACGCCGCATCCCCTGTCGCGCTCTTCGATGCGCTCGAACCCGGCTATGACGACCTGGTTCCCGAGCCCGAGTCGCGCCCCGCCGACGAGGCGTCGGCCGACGACAGCGCCGGCTCGGACGGCGGGCGCCGCAAGGGGCGCACCTCGATGCCGTCCTGGGACGAGATCGTGTTCGGTGCTCGCACGGAGGACGGCGGCGCCTGACCGATCGGGGTCAGCCCGGCACGTCGAACGCACCGAGCCTGATCAGCGGCACGATCCGCTCTTGATCGGTGAGCGAACCGTGCTGACCGATCATCTTCTGCGGCTTCTTGTCGGCGAGGCGGTCGTCGTAGTAGGCGACACCGGCCCGTGCCGCCACGAGCACATCGCCGATCCGCGGCGCGACTTCGGGTGCCACGGTCGCCCCGAACAGGCCCGCGGTGACGGCCTCGTCGCGTGACATCACCCAGGAGCGGGCGCCCTCGGCCTCGCGCCACCGTGTGACGACGGCATCGGCGTGACCGGGTTCGGCATACAGATGCAGCATGCGCGGCTCCCCTGCGACGATGCGCACCCCTGTCAGGAGTGGGTCTCCCGCGGCAAGGAGAACGTGGCGGTGGGACGGTACGTCGACCATGCCGTGGTCGGCGGTGACAAGCACCCCGACGTCGGCGGGGACGGCGGCCGCGAGGCGGCTCATGGCGGAGTCGACCTGCTCGAGCGCGGCGGTCCAGGCTGCGCTCTCCCACCCTGATGCATGGCCGATCGTGTCGAGTTCGGGGATATACAGGTAGACCAGCGCCCCGTCGTGACGGGCGGCCGCCTCGACCGCCCGGTCGACGCGATCATCGATGCTGTCGCCCGGCAGGAACATCGCGCCGCGCTGCAGCGCCTGGGTGAAGCCCGTGTGCACGTAGCGCGCCTTCGAGACGACCACGCAGGGCCGTCCGGCCGCCGCCTCGCGCTCGAACAGCGGCCGCGCGCGCTGCCAGGTGAGCGGATCGAGCCCGTCGGTCTCCCACCCCTTGAGCTGGTTCGGGGCCGCATCTGTCCCCGGCACCCGGACGCGGTATCCCACGATTCCGTGGGTGCCCGCGGGCACTGCGGTGAACAGGCTCGTCAGCGCCGTCGCCGTCGTCGCGGGAAACACCGAGCGTGCGGCATCCCGCTTGGTCATGCGCGAGGTGAGGAAGCGCGCATGCCCTGACCGGGCAGAGAGATTGCCGCGACCCAGACCGTCCACCAGCACCACGATCGCCGAGCGCGCCGGCGCGAACCACTCGCTGCGCGCGTCGAGTGCCGCCAGAACCTGCGGCAGAACCGCGGTGAGGCTCCGGGCCGTCGGCGGGTCCGCGGGTAGGCTGAGAGGCATCGGGGCCAGTCTCGCACACGGCGCAGACGGCCCCTTCCCGTCACCCGGAGGACCCCGCAGATCCCATGGCAGCTTCGCGCACCGAATCCGCCCCCGCAGACCACGGCCGCATCGAGGACGTCGACCTGTCCTCGGAGATGCAGGACTCCTTCCTCGAGTACGCGTACTCCGTCATCTACTCGCGCGCGCTGCCCGATGCGCGCGATGGGCTCAAGCCCGTCCAGCGCCGCATCCTGTTCCAGATGGCGGAGATGGGGCTGCGCCCCGACCGGGGGCACGTCAAGAGCGCGCGTGTGGTCGGCGAGGTGATGGGAAAGCTGCACCCGCACGGCGACTCCGCCATCTACGACGCGCTCGTACGCCTGGCGCAGGGCTTCGCGCTGCGTGTTCCCCTCGTCGACGGCCACGGCAACTTCGGATCGCTCGACGACGGCCCCGCCGCCGCCCGCTACACAGAGGCGCGCCTCGCACCCGCCGCGCTGGCACTGACCGAGAATCTCGACGAGGACGTCGTCGACTTCATCCCGAACTATGACGGCCAGTTCCAGCAGCCTGAGGTGCTGCCGGCGGCCTTCCCGAATCTCTTGGTCAACGGCACCACCGGTATCGCGGTGGGCATGGCGACCAACATGGCGCCGCACAACCTCATCGAGGTGGTGTCTGCGGCCGTGCACCTGCTCGAGCACCCCGAGGCGACGCTGGCAGAACTCATGGAGTTCGTGCCCGGCCCGGATCTGCCCGGCGGCGGCATCATCGTGAGCCTCGACGGCATCAAAGACGCATACGCGACCGGACGCGGCACCTTCCGCACCCGGGCCAAGACCTCCATCGAATCGCTCGGGCCGCGCCGCACCGGCATCGTGGTCACCGAACTGCCGTACATGGTCGGCGTCGAGCGCGTGATCGAGAAGATCAAGGATGCCGTCGGTGCCAAGAAGCTGACCGGTATCTCGGATGTGACCGACCTCACCGACCGCAACCACGGTCTGCGTCTGGTCATCGGGATCAAGACCGGCTTCGACCCGAACGCGGTGCTCCAGCAGCTGTATCGGCTGACACCGCTGGAAGACTCTTTCGGCATCAACAACGTCGCCCTCGTCCACGGTCAGCCGCAGACGCTCGGCCTCAAGGAGCTGCTGCGCGTCTACCTCGACCACCGACTCGACGTGGTCACCCGTCGCAGCCGGTACCGGCTCAACCGGCGGCAAGAACGGCTCCACCTGGTCGAGGGTCTGCTGATCGCGATCCTCGACATCGACGAGGTCATCCAGGTCATCCGCGCGTCCGACGACGGTGACCAGGCCCGCACTCGGCTGATGAGCGTGTTCGACCTGTCACAGCCGCAGGCCGAGTACATCCTCGAGCTGCGGCTGCGCCGGCTGACGAAGTTCTCTCGCGTCGAACTGGAAACCGAGCGCGACCAGTTGAAGGCCGAGATCGCGCAGCTGGAGGCGTTGCTGGGTGATGACGCGCTGTTGCGCGCGCAGGTCGCCCGTGAACTCGACGCAGCGGCCGAGACTTTCGGCACCCCGCGCCGTACGCTGCTCCTGGACGGCGGGCCCGTTGCACCTCGCTCACGTGCGGCCGCACCGGCCGATCTGCAGATCGCCGACGAACCGTGCCGCGTGTTCCTGTCGGCGACCGGGCGCATGGTCCGCGCTCAGCTCGACGCCGCCGGCGCCGGCATCGTTCCTCCGGCACGTCGCTCGAAGCACGACGCGATCCGCTCCGTCGTCGACACCACGACCCGCGGTGAGATCGGCGCGGTGACCACCTCCGGACGACTTGTGCGCTTCTCCCCGGTCGACCTGCCCGCCGTGCCCGGCAACTCCGTCCAGTTGGCGGCGGGTACGAGGGCGGATCAGTACCTGGCGCTGGCAGACAAGGAGCACGTCGTGGCGATCGTGCCGCTGGTCGACCTGCCCGTGATCGCCCTGGGAACCCGCCAGGGCATCGTCAAACGCGTTGCGGCGACCGAGCTGGCCCCCGGGAAGACCGACGTCGAGATCATCTCGCTCAAGCCCGGTGACAGCGTGGTCGGAGCGGCCGCGGCGCCCGATGACAGCGAGCTCGTATTCATCACCAGCGATGCCCAGCTGCTGCGGTTCGGCGCCGGCGCCGTGCGCCCACAGGGCCGCGCGGCCGGAGGCATGGCCGGGGTCCGCGTCAACGACGGGGAGCGCGTCGTGGCTTTCACCGCGCTGACCCCCACCGAGGACGCCGTGGTCGTCACGGTCGCCGGCGCGAGCACTGCGCTTGCGGGCACCGACGCGGGAACGGGCAAGGTCTCCGCCTTCGCCGAATTCCCCGCCAAGGGCCGCGCGACCGGCGGCGTGCGTGCCCAGCGGTTCTTGAAGGGCGAAGACACGCTCACCGTGGCGTGGGTGGGCGTCGAGCCGCGTGCCGTTGCGGCGGACGGTGCGGCGCGGCCGCTGCCGGATGCCG
The DNA here is from genome assembly GCA_023450335.1 of Actinomycetes bacterium. Lineage (GTDB taxonomy): Bacteria > Actinomycetota > Actinomycetes > Actinomycetales > Microbacteriaceae > Microbacterium. The sequence goes on from JAEXHA010000023.1 coordinate 40,579, forward strand.
GAGCCAAGCGCGACGCCTCCGGTCAGCCGCTCGACGCCGCGATCGGCGTGGTCGGCACCGCCGTGTCCTGACGGTCGAGCGGTGGTGCGGGGCCGGCTCAGTCGATGGTGACCAGCCGCAGCTGAGCGGCGCGGATCAGCACCTGGATGCGGTCACGGACGCCCCATTTGGTCGTGATGCGTCCGAGATGCGACTTCACCGTCGCCTCCGAGACGAACATCTCGCCGGCGATCTCCGAGTTCGACATGCCTCGGGCCAGCAGCACCACCACTTCCATCTCGCGTTCGGTGAGGGCTTCCTCGCGGCTGAGCTCGCGCGGCGTCGGCGGCTGGTTGCTCTGGACCGAGCCCACCAGAGCGTGCGCGACGCGTGGGGAGAGGACATATCCACCCTCGTACGCCAGCCGGGCGGAATCCACGATGCGGTCGGGTGCGGTGTCCTTGACGAGGAAGCCCGAGGCGCCGGCGCTCAGCATCGGCACGACCACGCGTTCGGTGGAGAAGGTGGTCAGCGCGATGATCTTGATGCCGGGGAACTCGCGCGTCAGCCGCTGGGTCGCTTCGATGCCGTCCATCGTCGGCATCTGCACGTCCATGAGGACCACATCGGGGCGCACAGACCGCACCACTGAGATCGCGTCCGCGCCGTCGTGCGCTTCTCCCACCACCTCGAATCCCTCGGCGGACTCGAAGAACACCCGTAGGGCCGCCCGGACAAGCGACTCGTCGTCGACGACAATCACCCGAATCGCATCAGTCACATGGTCATCATACGAACCGCTCGGGCCGGCCGCGTACCGCACGGTTCCGACGAAAGTCGCAACGGGTGTAGCCGTCTGGCTGTCGCGGCGGGCAACGTCGGTTTGAAGAATCGATTCGAGACATTGCGGGAGGTGAATCGCATGAGTATCTTCTACGTTTTCGGCAAGATGATCGGCATCTTCCGCTGAGCGGCGGGCGCGGCACAATCACGACATAATCAGGTGGTGACCCCCCGACGTACGACGGCGCTCGATCCGTTCCGCGCGCCGTTGTGGGCCTATCGTCCGCTGCGCGTCGGCACCCGCCGGGTGCTGCTCGTTCTCGTGGCGATCGTGCTGATCGTCGACTCGTTGCTCCGTGCGACCAGCACGACAGAGACGCCGCTGTTTCGCGCGATCGTGGGCACCGCGATCATCATCGTCACGGCCCTGTTCGCGTGGCGGCCCCCTGTGGCCGCGGTCGCGCTGATGGTCGTTGCGGGCATCGCCGCGGCGTCCGGGGTCGCGGGCGACTATGTGATCGGCGCGACGCTCATTCTGGGCGTCGTCGCGGCCACGTGCAGCGTTGTGCTCACAGCATTGACCGCCGCCGTCACCGTCGCGTGGGTCGTCCTCGAAGTCATTCTCCCGACGGGAATGCTGGAGCCCGTCGGAGCGGTGATCGTCGGTGTGCTCGGTGCGGTCAGCATGCTGATCGGCATCACCATCGGCCAACAGCACAGCCGGTGGCGGAAACTGTCCGCGCAACTCGAGGAGAACGAGCGTCAGGTCGCTGAGCAGCTGCGGCACGAGCGCGAGTTGATCGCCGACGAACTGCACGACATCGTCGCGCACGAGATCACGATCGTGGCTCTGCACGCAGCGGTGCTGGAACGAACCGATGACTCCGAGGCTCGCCGGCAGTCGCAGACGGCGATCCGCGAGTCGGCCGTGCAGGCGTTGACCGACCTGCGCCGCGTTCTGGGAATGGTCCGTGGCGAGGAGAGTCCCTCGCCCGAGCATGTCCCGTCGCCCGAGTCGCTCGACGAGACGGTGGGCGCCGTGGTCAAGGAGCTCCAGACCGCCGACATCGAGGTCAGCGTCGCGATGCCCGACCATCTGCGTCTTCCCAACGCGTCGCTGCTGGCCCTCATCCGCGTCATCCGCGAAAGCTCGACCAATGTGCTCAAGCACGCCACCGGTGCACGAAACGTACGCATCACGCTGACCGTCGAGCACGGCTGGGCGCACCTGGTGTTCTCCGACGACTCGCCTCCTGCCCACACCGCGGGCCTGCCGTCATCGGGCTACGGCATCATGCGCCTGCGTGAACGATTCCGCCTGTTCGGCGGAACCTTCGCCGCAGAGCGGCGCCCGGAAGGATGGACGGTGTCCGCGTCGCTGCCACTGTCGGACGGATGATGCTCCCGGCAGATATAGACGAAAGTCGCAACCGGGCTAGCTGATCGTTCACGGCGCATCGCCCGAGGTATGCCTACGCTTATCGTGAGCCGAAGGACCAGCACCCCCCCCAGCTGGTCGTTTGTGTGCGAACCACACGCGAGTTCTGGTGCAATCGGGGACGAGAGCGTGCACGTGCGATCGTCGCCCAGAGCATCGCGTGCGTGACGCCCGCGGCGATGCCCGGGATCGATTCCCCAGATCGGTCCCGGGCCCCCGCGGCCGCGGCCGTCGGCGGCGTGCCTCAGACGTCGATCGCCTCACGGTTGAGACTGTCGGCCGACGACACGATGAAGTCGCGCCGCGGCGCCACGTCGCTGCCCATGAGCAGTTCGAACACGCGGGCGGCGCCTTCGGCGTCCTCCACGCGCACGCGCCGCAACAGCCTGCCCGACCGGTCCATCGTCGTCTCGGCAAGCTGATCGGCATCCATCTCGCCCAGGCCCTTGTAACGCTGCACCGGCTCCTGCCAGCGCCGCCCCGACTTCTGGATCTTCGCCAGCAACGCGTGCAGTTCCTTCTCGCTGTACGTGTAGATGGTCTCGTTCGGCTTCGAACCGGGGTTGACCACGACGACGCGGTGCAGCGGCGGGACGGCCGCGTACACACGGCCTGCTTCGATGAGGGGGCGCATGTAGCGGAAGAACAGCGTCAGCAGCAGGGTGCGGATGTGTGCGCCGTCGACGTCGGCGTCGCTCATCAAGATGATCTTGCCGTAGCGGGCCGCGTCAAGGTCGAAGGTGCGCCCTGAGCCGGCGCCGACGGTCTGGATGATCGCAGCGCACTCCGCGTTGGAGAGCATGTCGCTGATGGAGGCCTTCTGCACGTTGAGGATCTTGCCGCGGATCGGCAGCAGCGCCTGGAACTCGCTGTTGCGAGCGTGTTTGGCGGTGCCGAGCGCGGAGTCGCCCTCGACGATGAACAGCTCCGACTGTGAGACGTCTTGCGTGCGGCAGTCGGCGAGTTTCACCGGCAGCGATGACGATTCGAGCGCGTTCTTGCGCCGCTGGGTCTCCTTGTGCGTGCGCGCCGAGATACGCGCCTTCATCTCCGAGACGACCTTCTCCAGCAGCTGTGCGCTCTGGGCCTTGTCCTCGCGCTTGGTCGAGGACAAGCGCGCCGTCAGCTCCTGGGTGACCACGCTCTGCACGATCTGCCGCACGGCGGGGGTGCCCAGCACCTCTTTGGTCTGCCCTTCGAACTGCGGCTCGGGCAGACGCACGGTGAGCACCGCCGACAGGCCCGCGAGGATGTCGTCCTTCTCGAGCTTGTCGGTGCCGACCTTCAGGCGTCGCGCGTTCTGGTCCACCTGACTGCGCAGCACCTTCATGAGCCCGGCCTCGAAACCCTGCTGGTGCGTACCGCCCTTCGGAGTGGCGATGATGTTCGCGAATGATCGCGTGACCGTCTCGTAGCCGGTCCCCCAGCGCACCGCGATGTCGACCTCGCAGGTGCGCTCCACCTCGGTGGGCACCATGGCCCCACCGGGCTGCAGCACCGGGACCGTCTCGGTGAAGGTGCCGGTGCCGCTGAGACGCCACACGCTCGTGACCGGCGCATCCGTGGCGAGGAACTCCGCGAACTCGGAGATGCCCCCGTCGAACCGGTAGCTCGTCTCGACCCGCTCCGCATCGCTGCCGGCGCGCTCGTCGATGATGACGATCTCCAGCCCTGGCACCAGGAAGGCCGTCTGACGAGCCCGCTGGATCAGCTCGTCCAGGTGGAATCCGGCATCCTTTGTGAAGATCTGCCGATCGGCCCAGTAGCGGATGCGCGAGCCGGTCACGCCCTTGGCGACCTTGCCGATGACCCGCAACTCGGAGGACTTCTCGAACGGTGTGAATGCCGCGTCGGGGCTCGGGCCGGCGAACACGCCCGGCTCGCCACGGTGGAACGACATGGCGTACGTCTTGCCACCGCGGTCGACTTCGACATCGAGACGTTCGGAGAGAGCGTTGACCACCGACGCGCCGACGCCGTGGAGGCCACCGGAGGCCGCGTACGAGCCGCCGCCGAACTTGCCGCCGGCATGGAGCTTCGTGAACACGACCTCGACGCCGGTCAGCCCGGTGCGAGGCTCGACGTCGATCGGGATGCCCCGGGCGCGATCGCGCACCTCGACACTGCCGTCGGCGTGGAGTGCGATCTCGATCCGGTCGCCGTGGCCGCCCAGCGCCTCGTCGACAGCGTTGTCGATGATCTCCCACAGGCAGTGCATGAGACCGCGCGAGTCGGTGGAGCCGATGTACATGCCGGGCCGCTTGCGGACGGCTTCGAGTCCCTCGAGGACCTGCAGATGATGGGCGGAGTACTCGGCGGTCACAATCCTCAAGCGTATCCGCCGTCCCGGGCGGTGGGAGGCAGGACACACACGCCGTCGCCTACCAGAGACCCCGGGACGAGGCGGTGGGTACGCGCACAGCGAAATGCCCCGCCGGGAGGGCATGATTCCCGGCGTGGCGTGGTTGGATCTGTTGAGATCGCGAAGCGGTCACACCGTTCGATACGCACAAGGAGGACCGAGCATGAGCACGTCGACCACCACTGAGCCCGGCACCGTCCTCGAGTACCGCCTGACGGCTGCTGACCGTTGCGACGCCTGCGGCGCGCAGGCGTACATCGCCGCCGAAGTCAACGGCAGCGAGCTGCTGTTCTGCGCGCACCACGGCCACAAGTACGAGGCCAAGCTTCGCGAGGTCGCCACGACCTGGCACGACGAGACCGCACGCCTGCTCGAGTCCGTCTGATCCGCCCGGCGGCTCATCCGCCCGGCATCCGCCCCACGACCGGGGACGCGCGCGTCAGAACCCGATCGCGTCCTTGTACACCGACAGCAACCCGGTGCGCACGCCCGACGCCGACGGCTTGGGCTGGAACACGCTCGAGTTGTGGTTGCCCTCGATGACCACCGGTCCCCCGGGCGTGAGGGCCAGATCCCAGCCCACGTACGGGGCCTCGGGGGTGCGCCGGGCCAATGCCTCGGCCAACTCGACCACCCGGTCGTACATCGGCACCGTGAAGCCCACGATCGGGGTCCCGGTCACGGGGTGATCGCGGTACACGTTGCTGTTCTTGTCGACGCCGGGGTACAGCGCGACGCCATCGGCGTCGAGCATCGTGAACATGCCGCCCGAGGCGAAGTTGTCGATGACGGCGCCGTTGCCGATGCGCAGCACCGCGGCGAGCAGGTGGACCGTGCCCTGCGGGTCGAGGAAGGTGATCAGCCGGATCGTGTTGACGCTGTCGGGATAGAGCGCGGCCATGTCGGGGTGCTGCACGATGAACTCATCGATCATCGACTGGCCGTGTGCGGTCACCTCGGCACGGAACGCAGCCGGATCGGTATCGGGGCCCGTCTCATGCAGGTCGATGCCGCCGCCGCCCTGCCCGTCGTTCGGCTTGGCCAGCACGCGCGGGTGCCGCGCGAGGAAGCCCGCCAGTTCGGTGTCATCCACGTCACGCAGGTCGATCGACTCGCGACCGAGCAGGTCGGCGTACTCGCGGGCGAACCGCCGCTTGTCCTCCAGGCGCGCGCGTCCCTCGGCGGTGTTGTACATCTTCGTCACGCGGTACGACTTCGGGTGCGTCATCCAGGTGGCGCGCTCTTTGGCATTGAGCAGGCGGATGTCCCACACGGCGTAGTCGCGGAAGCCCATGTCGTACTTGACCGAGCACCACAGCATGTCGGCGATGATCACCGGCAGCGGCGCCTTGGAGACCTTCTGCGTCTGCCGGGCGAACTCGACGAGGTTGCCGGGACGGATGTTGCGCGCCCGATTGAGTAGATACCCCAGACGCACGCGTGCCTGACCCATGGATCGATTCTCCTCGTGCTCAGAACCGCATGGCGGCACGGTAGTGCGGCAGCAGCCCGCGGTGGATGCCGGAGACGGACGGCTTGGACTGGAAGACGCCCGTGTTGTGGTTGCCCTCGATCACGACGGGGCGGGTGGGCGTGATGGCGATGTCCCAGCCGATGTACGGAAGGGCGGGGACGCGACGCGCCAAACGGTCGATCAGCTGCAGGATCTCGTCGTAGAGCGGCACCTGGTAGCCCGTGATCGCAACGCCGGTGATCGGGTGCGTCTCGAACGGACGGCCCTCCTCGTCGCTGGCGGCATGCAGCGCGCGGCCGGCCTCGTCGAGCATCGTGTACATGCCGCCGTTGCTGAAATTGTCGATCACACCGCCGTTGCCGACCTTCAGCACGGCGGCCAGCAGGTGCACCTGCCCGTCGGGGTCGAGGTAGGTGACCATCCGCAGCGAGTTGACGCTTCTCGGGTACAGGCGCGCCATCTCGGGGTGCTGCACGAGCACCTCTTCCACGAGCGTCTCGCCCGAGGCGATGAGCTCGTCGCGCAGCGCGGCCACGTCGGTGTCCGCGTCGATGTCACGCATCGTGATGCCGTTGCCGCCGACGCCGCCGGGGTTCTTCGTGATGACGCGCCGGTGCCGGCCGACGAAGGCCGCGAGCTCGGCGACCTCGGTCGTGGACACGTCGAGCCACTCGCGACCGAGTTCGTCGCCGAAGCGCTGGGCGAACTCGAGTTTGTCGTCGAAGATGTGCCGCTGCGCATTGTCGTTGAGCCGTCGCGACAGGTGGAACGACTTCGGGTCGGTCATATACGTCTTGCGCTCACGACCCTTGAGGATGCGGAAGTCCCACTCCGAATAGTTCTCGAACGTGGTCTCGTAGCGCACGGCGCACCAGGCCATGTCCAGGGCCACCCACCACACCGGCGCCTTCGACAACTGCGCGGACTGCCGCGCGAACTGCAGGACACGCTCCCGGTCGAACGACGTCACACGCCGCACGAAGAATCGCGCGCGACGATACAGGCGGTTCAGCGCTCCCATGATCAGGCCGTGCGGATGATGCCCAGGGGCGTGGACTGATGCCCCTGCCCGAGCGGGTTGTCGCCGAGGATGCGCACCAGCCGTGCTTCGGCCTGCGCGTCGAGGGTGGAGCCGAGGATGTTGCCCCCGATGTCGTTGATGTCGACGACGGCGACGTCGGCGCCCACGAGCGCCTTCAGCCGCCGGGCGACGCCGTCGGGGTCGTCCGGGCCCAGCACGACGGCCTTGTTGTAGGGCGGGATCGTCCCGCTGGTGGGGCCGTCGATCGCCCGCGCCTTGTCGCCGGCGATGCGGTAGAAGTCGCCGCGGCGGCCGAACAGCTTGGTGACTGCACTGACGGCGGCGGCGAACACGATGCGCGGTGTGCCGCATTCGCGCAGCGCCATCTCCATCGTCTCGGGCATGCCCAGGCCGATGCCGTACGGAGTCCGGGTGACGTACTTCGACAGGAACCGCGCGAGCGGGCGCGGCTGGATCTCATCGAGCGTGTACGAGCGACCCTGCGTGATCGCGACGATCTTCTCGGTCACGAACAGCAGGTCGCCCGGCTGCACGTGACCGGTGGTGTACTCGGCCACGAGCGCGTCGAGGTCGTCCCCGGGCATCACGACTTGCGTACGCAGCGGAATGCGTGCGTACGCCGTGCCGTCGACGGTGACCTCGAGCGCCTTGCCCTCGTTGGCCTCCAGGGTCATTCGAGATAGTCCCGCAGCGACTGCGACCGCGACGGATGCCGGAGCTTGGCCATCGTCTTGGACTCGATCTGGCGGATCCGCTCACGCGTGACCCCGAACGTGTCGCCGATCTGGTCGAGCGTCTTGGGCTGGCCGTCGCCGAGGCCGAACCGCATGCGGATGACGCCCGCCTCACGCTCGGACAGCGAATCCAGCAGCGACTCGAGCTGACGCTGCAGCATGGTGAAGCCCACCGCGTCGGCCGGGACGACCGCCTCGGTGTCTTCGATGAGGTCGCCGAACTCGCTGTCGCCGTCCTCGCCGAGCGGGGTGTGCAGCGAGATGGGCTCACGGCCGTACTTCTGGACCTCGACGACCTTCTCGGGCGTCATGTCCAGCTCACGGCTGAGCTCTTCGGGGGTGGGTTCGCGGCCCAGGTCCTGCAGCATTTGGCGCTGCACGCGGGCGAGCTTGTTGATGACTTCGACCATGTGCACCGGGATGCGGATGGTGCGCGCCTGGTCGGCCATCGCCCGGGTGATCGCCTGACGGATCCACCACGTCGCGTAGGTCGAGAACTTGAAGCCCTTGGTGTAGTCGAACTTCTCGACCGCGCGGATCAGGCCCAGGTTGCCTTCCTGGATGAGATCCAGGAACTGCATGCCGCGGCCGGTGTAGCGCTTGGCCAGCGAGACGACCAGACGCAGGTTGGCGCCCAGCAGGTGACTCTTGGCACGCTGGCCGTCGCGGGCGACCCACTGCAGGTCCAGCCCCAGCTGCGACGACTTCTCGGTCGCCGACATGTGCGAGAGCTTCTCCTCGGCGAACAGGCCCGCCTCGATGCGCATCGCCAGCTCGACCTCTTCGGCGGCGTTGAGCAGCGGCACCTTGCCGATCTGCTTCAGGTAGTCCTTGACCGGGTCGGCCGTGGCGCCGGTGATCTGCGTCGAGTAGACGGGGACGTCGTCCTCATCCGAGGACGTGATGCGCAGAGCACCGGTCGGCAGAGGCTCGGTGAACGCGGGCTTGGCGGCGTCCTCTTCGTCGTCGCTGTCGTCGGCCTTCTCGGTCGTGCCCTCCGCGGACTCGTCCGCGTCGGTCTCGGCGACCTCGACGTCTTCGTCCTCAGGTGCTTCGTCCTCGTCGTCGGTCTTCTTCCGCGCCTTGGCGGGGGCCGCCTTGGCGGTGGTCTTCTTCGCCGCGGGCGCAGCCTTCTTGGCGGCGGGTGCCTTCTTCGCCGGAGCCTTCTTCGCGGCGGCCTTCTTCGCGGCGCCTGCCGCAGCAGCCGGCTTGTTCGCGGTCGTGGTCTCGTCGGCGTCCTCGCCCGTACGCGTACGGCTGGTCTTCGTAGCTGACGTCACGTCGTGCCTTTCACCGGCGGAACCCGCCGGGTTTTCGGACATTAGTATGACCCTTGTCAAGTCCGGTGACAGCACTGCCAGGCAGTGCGGCCACGATGACAACGGGTCAGATCATTCATTGTCTCATACCTCGTTCGCGATCCCTGCGCGTGCGCGGGTGTCGCCCGAAAGCCCTCTGCCGAGGCCAACGCGCGGCGGTGCCGCCGCATTCCCTCCGCGGTGGGTGGATGCCGGTCAGTGCCGCGTGCGACGGTCGTCATCTCCGGGCGGGCGCGAGGCGAGGAAGCGCTCCAGCTCCGCGGCCAGCTCATCGGCGCTGGGCAGGTCGCCGGTGTGGATGATCGGCTGACCGAGGTTCGAGCCGGCCATGTAGGAGTCATACCGCTCTTCCAAGGTCTGCAGCATCGTGGTCAGCTCGGCACTGCCGGCGACCTGCGCGCTGACCTTCTCGAGGTACTCCTTGTTCTCGTCGCGCAGCTCTTCGCTCGAGAACACCAGGCCCGTCGCGACGGTGAGACTGTCGAGGACGGCGATGGCAGCGGCCGGGTACTCGGTGTCGCCCAGGTAATGGGGCACCAACAGCACGAATCCCGCCACCTCCGCGCCGGCGAGGGCGAAGCGCTGCTCGAGCAGGTGGCCGACCGTGGCCGGCACCTGCGTGTGTGGCTTCCACACCGAGTGCGCGTCCGTGAGCTCGGTACGCGTGCCGCTGACGGTCGTACCCAGCGGCCGGGTGTGCGGCACCGGCATGGGAATGGCGTGCACCCAGGTGACCGTGGAGACCGACAGTCCCTCGGCCAGTCCGATCACCGTCTCGGTGAACGCATCCCACGCGAAGTCCGGCTCGTACCCGGCCAGCAGCACGAACGGGTGACCGAGCGTGTCATGCGCGAGCGAGAGCTCCAGCCGCGGCGGCCGGTAATCGGTCAGCCGGTCGCCGTCGAAGGTGACGACGGGTCGGCGGGCACGGTAGTCCAGGAGCACATCGGCCGAGAACGACACGATCGGCGCGGCCTCGAGGTCGTCGCGCAGCAGATCGATGACGCGCGAGACAGCGCTGCCGGCATCCGTGAAACCGGTCAGCATGACGACGAGAGGGAGCCCGGGCGGCACTGGCGGCGCCGACGCGACACCCTCGTAAAGAGGACCCGACAAAGGCATAGATCCACTGTACGAGGCGTCAGAGCGACCGGGCGCACCGCCGTCGCGCTGACAGCGAACATGACGCGCAGGTGAAAACTAGGATGGTCAGCATGCCGTTCCCCGCGCTGACGCTCTCCTCCGCTCCCCTGACCGACGCCGACGCCGACGCGCTGGTGCTCGCACTGGCACCCCTCGACGAGGACGCCGAGAATCTGTCCGACTGGCCGGGACTGGCGGCATCATTGCGTGCCGTCGGTTTCACCGGGGCCGCCGGCAGCACCGTCCGCGCTTACGCGCCCGACGCCACCGACAAGCCCCTCATCGTCGTCGGCACCGGCGCCGCCCCCGATGCGGCGGCGGTCCGCGACGCCGTCGGCGCCGCGGTGCGCACCACCACGGGCTTCGAGACCCTGGCCATCGCCGCCCCTGCCGCCGGGCCGGAGCTGTGGCGGGCGGCCGCCGAGGGAGCGGTGCTGGGCGGCTACCGGTTCGACGGGTACAAGAAGGATGCCGGTGCGCAGCGCGCCGTCCGCGTCGTCTTGCACACCAACGCCCAACCCTCCGCCGGCGACATCGCCGCGGTGACGGCGATCGGCGAGGCCGTCGCGTTGGTCAAGGACCTCGTGCACACGCCCGCCGAATGGCTGGGCCCGGCGGACTTCGCCCAGCAGGCTGTCGACGCGGTGGCGTCGCTTCCGGTGGAGGTGGACGTCCTCGATGAGGTCGCCCTGGCCGAGCAGGGCTTCGGCGGCATCCTCGGTGTCGGCCAGGGGTCCGATCGGCCGCCGCGGCTGATCCGCCTGGACTACTCGCCGGCCGGTGCGGGGCGCCACGTCGCGCTGGTGGGCAAGGGCATCACCTTCGACACCGGAGGGCTCTCGCTCAAACCCGCGGCGTCGATGGTCGGCATGAAGTACGACATGGCCGGTGCTGCGACCGTCCTGGCCGTCGTCCGCGCGGCCGCTGCCATGCAGCTGCCGGTGCGCGTGACCGGGTGGCTGTGTGTGGCCGACAACATGCCGTCCGGCCGCGCGACCCGACCGGGCGACGTGCTGCGCACCTTCGACGGCACCACCGTCGAGGTGCTCAACACCGACGCGGAGGGACGGCTCGTGCTCGCCGACGGTCTCGCTGCGGCCAGCCGCACGCGCCCCGACGTGCTCGTCGACGTCGCGACGCTCACCGGCGCCATCATCGTGGCTCTGGGCAACCGCCACACCGGCGTCATGGGCGATGACCGGGCGGTCGCCGACTACCTCGCGGCCGCGGACCGGACCGGTGAGCTCGCCTGGCAGCTGCCGCTGCCGGCACACATGGCCGAAGAGCTCGACTCCCCCATCGCCGACCTGCAGAACGCGAAGATCGGCGACCCCGCGGGCGGATCGCTGTTCGCCGGCCTGTTCCTGCAGCGCTTCGTCGGAACCGTGGGCGACGATGATCCGGCTCTGATCCCCTGGATCCACCTCGACATCGCCGGCTCCGGAATGCTCAAGGGCGCAGGGTACGGCGCGACCGACAAGGGACCGACCGCCGCCACGGTCCGGTCGCTCATCGAGTTCGTGGGAGGCGCGGCATGAATGAGCACAGCGCGGATGTCGTCATTCTGGGCGGCGGCAGCGGCGGGTACGCGGCGGCCCTGCGGGCCGCCGAGCTGGGCAAGAGCGTCATCCTCGTCGAGAAGGACAAGCTCGGTGGCACGTGTCTGCATCGCGGATGCATCCCCACGAAGGCTCTCCTGCATGCCGCGGAGGTCGCCGACCACGTGCGCACGGCCGCTGACGTGGGCGTGACGGCGACCCTGACGGGCATCGACGCCGCACGAGTGGCCGCGTACCGCGAGGGCATCGTCGCCAAGAAGCACAAGGGTCTCGAGGGGCTCATCAAGGCACGAGGCATCGAGGTGGTCGCCGGTGAGGGGCGGCTCACCACCGACCGTGCCGTCGCCGTCGGCGATGATCTGTACCGCGGCACCGACGTCATCCTCGCCACGGGTTCGTACAGTCGGAGCCTGCCGGGGCTGGAGATCGGCGGGCGCGTGCTCACCAGCGACGGTGCCCTGGGTCTGGGCGAGATCCCCGCGAGCGTCGTCATTCTCGGCGGCGGGGTCATCGGCGTCGAGTTCGCGAGCGTCTGGCGGTCGTTCGGTGCCGAGGTGACCGTCGTCGAGGCGCTGGACCATCTCCTGCCCGGTGAGGACGTCGCTTCCAGCAAGGCCCTCGAGCGTGCCTTCCGCCGGCGGGGCATCACGGCGCGGCTGGGCACGCGGTTCGCCGGCGTCACCCAGACCGATGCCGGGGTCTCGGTCGCCCTCGAAGACGACACGACGGTGGAGGCGGACTACCTGCTCGTCGCGGTGGGCCGCGGACCGGCATCCACGGGGCTCGGCTTCGAAGAAGCCGGGGTGGCGCTGGAGCGAGGTTTCGTGACTGTGGACGACCGGCTCAGTACGACGGTGGATCGGGTCTGGGCAGTCGGGGATCTCGTCGCGGGGCCGCAGCTGGCCCATCGCGGCTTCGCACAGGGCATCTTCGTGGCCGAGCAGATCGCGGGCCTGTCGCCGGTGCCGGTGCCCGACAGCACGATCCCCCGCGTCACCTATTCCCACCCGGAAGTCGCTTCGGTCGGGCTCACCGAGGTGCAGGCCCGTGAGGCGTACGGCGACGCCGTGATCGCCTACGAGTACAACCTCGCCGGCAACGGCAAGAGTGAGATCATCGGCACCGGGGGCATCGTGAAGGTCGTGCGCCGACAGGACGGTCCGGTCATCGGCGTCCATCTGGTGGGCGACCGCGTGGGCGAGCTCATCCCCGAAGGGCAGCTCGCGGTGGGCTGGGAAGCCCACCCCGAAGACATCGCGCCGTTCATCCACGCTCATCCCACGCAGAGCGAAGCGCTGGGAGAGGCATTCCTCGCTCTGGCGGGAAAGCCGCTGCATGCACTCTGACCCGCCGCTGCGGGTCACTAAGCTAGAGAAGACATCGACATCTGAAGGAGACACACCCATGAGCACATCCGTGGTCCTCCCCGCGCTCGGCGAGAGCGTGACTGAGGGTACGGTCACCCGCTGGCTCAAGCAGGTCGGTGACACCGTCCAGGCCGACGAGGGACTGCTGGAGATCTCCACCGACAAGGTGGACACCGAGATCCCTTCGCCGGTGAGCGGGGTGCTCGAGGCGATCCTGGTGCAGGAGGACGAGACCGTCGAGGTCGGCGCCATCCTGGCTGAGATCGGCGACGGGTCCGGTGCCGGTTCTTCGGACGCTCCTGCCGCCGAGCAGGCCGCTCCTGCCGAACAGGCCGCTCCTGCCGAACAGGCCGCTCCTGCCGAGCAGGCCGCTCCTGCCGCCGAGCAGGCCGCTCCCGACGAGCAGGCCGCTGCGGCACCTGCCGCATCCGGCGATGCGAAGGACGTCGTTCTCCCCGAGCTGGGCGAGAGTGTCACCGAGGGCACCGTCACTCGCTGGCTCAAGCAGGTCGGCGACGCAGTCGAGACCGATGAGCCGCTCCTGGAGATCTCCACCGACAAGGTCGACACCGAGATCCCCTCGCCCTTCTCGGGCACGCTGCAGGAGATCGTGGTCTCCGAGGACGAGACCGTCGAGGTCGGTGCTGTGCTGGCG
>JAEXHA010000031.1 GCA_023450335.1 Actinomycetes bacterium
GCGCCTCGTCGGCGCCCGACGCGTTGTCGGGAACGACGATCATGCTGCCCAGGGTCTTCTGCTCGGCGGCGGCCGCCGTGTCGACTTCGACCGACACCGTGGCCGTGCCGCGCACCGGCACGGTGGCGAACTGCCCGTTGGTGACCGCCGGGGCGGCCGGGTCGTACGTCGCCCAGCCCGACATCGCATCGCTGCCGTCGGTGGTGAGGCTGAACGACTCGACCGTGTAGTCGAATCCGCCTGTCACACCGATGGCACCGGCCCACACCGGCAGCAGGATGGAGCTGCTGTCGGTCGGGGCCTGCGCCAAGAAGCCGCTTGCGTAGATGGCGCCGGTGCTGATCTCCTGCAGGAACACCTCGGCCAGTCCGTCGACCGCTCCGGCGCGCACCGCACCGGAGTCGTACGAGAAGGCGATCCAGTCAGGCGTGCCGTCACCGTTGTTGTCGATGAGGACGTCGAACTCGTTGCTCGCACCGTTCGACCAACGGTCATACGTGTTCACCGCGAACACGAGCAGGTGATCGCCACCCGACGCGAACGACTGCACACCGGCGGCGCGCAGGTCGAAGCCGGTCTTGGCGAACGACCGCGGCGCATCCTTCTTGTCGCTCAGCCCCCACGTGTACACGTCGGCCGATGCGTCCAGCGCACCGCGCCTGTTGCGCAACTCGATGTCGGCGGAGACGACGCCCTGGTCCCGCTTGGAGACCAGACGCTTGGCGTGCGTGGAGACGTCGCTGTTCGATCGGGGCACGAGCAGGTACGGGACCCGCAGCGTGGCCTGGTCGGACGTGAGGACGATGTCGCCCGAGATCTCCGAGAAGGAGAACTGGTCTTCGCCCAGCAGCGACCCGGGAACGTCGGCGGCCGACGCCTTGAGCGTCACCGTGACCTTCGCCGTGCGGCCGGGCCGCACGGTGACCGACGTGGGCGCCACGCGCACCGTGGCATCCACCGATTCCTCCGTGGCCACCGTCGAGACGGCGAACCGCGCCGTCTCGTCGCCGTCGTTGCGCACAGTCACGGTCTTGACGCCCGAGTAGCCGCGCACCGACTCGTCAAAGCCGAAGCTCAGCCCGGCCTCGCGCGCCCAGCCGCTCTCGGTGCGGAACGCGTCGCCGGTTGCGGTGATCGTCGCCGCGACCGCCTGCGCCGTGTCGACCAGACCCACGCCGCCGAGCGTGTTGCTCTGACCGGCGACCTTGTCGGGGTCGGCGGTCGAGATGATCGCCGAAGCCACTTCGGGGGCGGTCCAGCCGGGGTGCGACTGGACGACCAGCGCCGCGACACCGGCCACATGCGGGGCCGCCATCGAGGTGCCCGACATGATCGCGGCGCCGGTGCCGGTGCCCACACCCGCCGAGGCGATCGAGACCCCGGGGGCTGCCACATTCGGGCTGATCGCGCTGTCACCGCTGCGCGGCCCCGACGAGGTGAAGCTCGCGTAGCCCCGGAAGCCGGGGTTCGTGATCTCGGTGGCGACCATGGTGGCCGTCTCACCCGTGGTGAACGCGGCGCCGTCCGACGCCCGCACGCCCAGGAACGGGATGGTCACGACGTACGGGGTGCCGTCATCGGGGTTCGACGTGATCGTGCCCTCGTACGGCGGCAGCGTGTCGTCGCTGTTGACCATCACGACAGCCTCGGCGCCGGCCTGCTGGCCGTAGATCGCTTTGGCCACCCGCGCGCAGGTGCCCCGTTCGACCACGGCGATCTGGCCGCCGCCCGCGGTGATGCCTGCCTGCGTGAAGTCGGATGCCGCACATCCCAGCGCTTCGTTGTCGCCGGTGGCCGGGTCGTCGGTGACGATGACCACCTCGAGTTCGCCCACGCCCGACAGATCAGCGCCGTTGGCGTTGATGGCCTCGACCTCGGTGCCGCCGGTGCTGATGATCGCACCGGGGAAGGTCTCGGTGCTGTCCACGGCCGAGACGGCGATGACGCCGTCGCCGGCGCCGGGAGCGCCCGTGAGATACGGGTTGTGGCCCGCGTTGCCGGCCGAGGTCACCACGACCACGCCCGCACCGACCGCGTTCGAGGCGGCGACGGCATCGGGGTCGTCACCGCGGCCGAACGGCGAACCGAGCGACATGTTGATGACGTCCATGCCGTTGTCGACAGCCCAGTCGATGGCCTGCACCGTCAGGTTGGTCGACCCGTCGCAGCCGAACACGCGCACGCCGTACAGGTCGACCTCGGGTGCGACGCCGGGCCCGACGAGGAAGTCGTTGTCGCCGGTCGACTGGTCATAGGGGCCGGGGTAGGTCGTGCCGTCGGCCAGGACGCCGCTGCCGCCGGTGGTGCCGGCCACGTGCGTGCCGTGCCCGTGGCAGTCCAGCGGGTTGGCGTCGGGCTGCGGGATGAGCGCGGCCCCTTCGCCACCGGCGTCGTAGGCGTCGCCGGCGAGGTCGATGCCGCCCTTGATGCGCGGCGCGTCAGGACCGAACAGCGCGGGGTCGGCCGGCTGGTCGGAGGCGGCCGCTGCCGCGTCGAAGGCCTCGATGGTGCCCGGACCGCCGAAGGCGGCGTGGGTGTAGTCGATCCCGGTGTCGATGATGGCGACCTTGATGTTCTCACCCGTGTAGCCGGTGCTCTGCCACACCTCGGGGACCCCGAGGAACGGCACCGACACGGCGTTGTCGAGCTCGCGGGTCACGACCGAGTGCACCGCCACGACACCGGGCAGCTCTTCGATCGCGGCGACCTGACCGACCGGCACGGTGGCCTGGATGCCGTTGTACGCCGACTGCATCTGGGCCTGGATCTTGCCGCCCTTGTTCCCGATCGATCCGCGGATCGCATCCTGCTTCTTCTTCAGGGTGCTCTTGACGTTCGCGCGCTCGCTCTTGGTGAGATCGCGCCCCTTCTCCGCCTCGACGACGGCGACCGGGTCGCCCTCCATCTCGATGACGACGGCGATCTGCCGATCGGGGTCGGCCGCGGCCGCCTCGACGGCGCTGTCGAGCTGTCCGGCCGAACCGGATTCCAGGAATCGCGATGACGGATCGTCACCGGGTGATGCGGCGAAGGCCGCGGATGTCGGCAGGGTGAGCGCGAGGGCTCCGACCACTGCCAGGATGCGTCGTTGCATGGGACCGCCTTCCGGGTGTGGAGACACAGGCCTTCACGAAAGATGAGTGAAGGCTGATAGGAGGCTATGCAGACACTGACAACAACCGGAAGAAGCACCCTGCCAAGATGAGAGGAATCTCATCCTGGCAGATCGGTCAGGCGATGCGCGTTCCCGGCGGCAGGGTGCGCGCCGGGGTGCGTGTGCGCACGCCGGCCCACGACATCAGTCCGGCCGTCAGCACGACCTGCGCACCCAGTCCGACGAACCAGCTCGGTACCGTGCCGGCCACCGTCTCCTCGGGCGTGGGGGTCTCCTGCTCCTGCCACGGGGCGCAGTCGTCCCAGCGCGTCTCGAGCTGTGGCGCCAGCTGCGCGTTGCGCACCGACACCTGCAGCCACCCGAACGCATCGACGGGGTAGCCGCCCGCGTCGAAGCGCGGTGGCGTCGAATCGGCGAGGATCACGAACGGGTTGGCCGCCAGCATCCACCACACCCGGTCGAACCGCGGCACCCGCGAGCTGTCGGTCTGCCATTGGCCGCATTGCATGCTCCCCGGGTCATGCGCACAGTCCTCCACCCCGTCCCGGCACAGGGGCTCCCCCGTCACCGGGTCGAACTCGACGGACCGGTACATGTTGACGCCCTCACTGGTGATGCTGGCGCCGACGAGCCCGAAGCCGATGACGGTGCCGATCGTGAGGGCCGCGACGATCAGATAGGTCGCGGCGACCGAGAACAGCGGCCGCGCGACGATGCCGCTCATCGCGATGCCGATGGCCGCGATGACGCCCGTCTCGATGACGAGCACCGCGAGCGAGATCACGACGGTGAGCGGATCGACGCCGCCGGCGAAGGTCGCAATGATCAAGAACGGCGCCGCGACGACGGCGAAAGCCAGACCGGTGAGCCACGCGGCGGTGAACTTGCCGAGGAGGATTTCGCCCGTGGTCGCCAGGGTGACCTGGACGGGAGCGAGCGTCGCGGCATCACGGTCGCCATTGATGCTGTTGCCGCTGAGCGTGGGCGAGACCAGCAGCACGAGCAGCAGCGTGACGTAGACGACGACCGAATAGATCCCGGCACCGGCCTGGTCGACGACGCCGAAGGCCAGGAAGGTCAGGGCGGTGACGGCGATCAGCACGACCGCGAAGATGCCCAGCAGGATGTACCACGACACCGTCCGCACCCGCTGCAGCAGCTCGAGCCGGGCGATCATCCACAGCCGTGTGAGGTTCATCGCTGCCCTCCTTCGAGGTCGAGGAAGGTGTGTTCGAGCGTCCCCGCGGCGGCAGAGAACTCGGCGACGGGAAGACCGGCGCCGACCAGCGCCGCCAGGCCCGCGGCCGCGTCGGCGTCGGAGGCGAAGGTCACTGTGAGGTCCCGCCGGTCGATGTGGATGCCGGTGGCCTCACGGCCGAGGGCCTGTGCGACCGGCTGCGCGGCGGCGTGCGCGTCACGGTCGGCCAGGCGCACGCGCCAGGCGCGCTCACGTGTGGCAGCGGCGGCGACGCGCTCCGCGCTGACGGTCTCGCCGGCGATGAGGAAGACGGCGTCGTCGACGACCTCCTCGAGTTCGGCGAGGATGTGGCTGGAGATCAGCACCGTGCGCCCCTCGGCGGCCAGCTGCCGCAGCAGCACGCGCAGGTCGATGCGTGCCTGCGGGTCAAGGCCCGACGCGGGTTCGTCCAGCAGCAGCACGCGCGGGTCGTGCACGAGTGCGCGGGCCAGGCCCAGGCGCTGCTTCTGGCCGCGCGAGAGCACCTTGGCCGGCGCGTCGGCGAGACCGGTGAGCCCCACGGTGTCGAGCAGTTCGGCGGCACGCCGCGCGGCCACATCGCGGTCGAGATCGTAGAGGCGGCCGGTCGTGACGATGGTCTCGCGGGCGGTCAGAGACGACCAGGCCCCGAGCGTGTCCGGCATCCACCCCAGCAGAGCCCGCGCCGCGGCCGGATCAACGATCGGGTCGACGCCGCCGATGCGCACCGCTCCGGCATCCGGCGTCAGCAGCGACGCCAGAATGAGCAGGAGGGTGGTCTTGCCCGACCCGTTCGGACCGACCAGGCCTGTCACCGCACCCGCCCGCGCGTCCAGCGACACATCGCGGACGGCGTGGACGCTTCCGAACGCGCGCCGCACGCCGCGGGCGCTGATTCCGACGTCTGTCATGGCCTCACCCTAGGGCTTGGCTATGTCTTCGCTGAGAATGACTCGGCAACTTCTCAGCGGAAGAAACCGAGCCCGAGATCGGGATGGTCCACGAAGACGCCGTCCACCCCGGCATCCGCGATCAGCTGCCATTCGGATTCGTAATCGCCGAACGCGGCCTTGTCGCGACCGTGGCGGAACTGACCGATCAAAAAGGCGTTCTCGGGCCGGCAGGTCCAGGTGAACACGCGCAGGCCGCGCGCGTGGGCGTCGCCGACGACGGGGGCGGGCCCGGTGGCGCGACCGCGACGGTCGGGCGCGAGGATGAGACGCTTGTCGAGGCTGACGCCGTCGACCTGGCCGGCGAGGGCGTCGAGCCCTGCCGGTTCGAGCAGCGACCGGTAGGTGGGCGCCTCGCGGCCGCGTGCGGCGACGAGGTCGAAGGGCCGGCCGCGCGACTCGCACAGGAAGATGTAGCTGCCGCGGATGCCGTGGTCGCGCACCTGCTGGAGGATCGTGCCTTCGAACGATTCCACGATCAGCGGCAGCGCCCCGTCGGCCCAGCCCGCCTCGCGCAGTTCCGCGGCGATGAGGGCGGCCAGGTCCCAGCCGAAGCGCGCCATGTAGGTGGCGTGCTTGATCTCGAGCACGACGCCGATCTCGCGGCCCTGATCGAGGGAGGCCCGGCGGACGAGATCGAGCACGTCACGCAGACGCAGCGGCGGCTGGGTGTCGTCGAAGGTGGCGCTGGCACGGCGCAACTCCGGCAATCGTTCGCGGCACCGCAGCGTCGCGAGCTCGTCCCAGGAGAAATCCTCGGCGAACCAGCCGGTCAGCGCCGTGCCGTCGACGGTCTTGGTCGTGCGGCGGTCGGCGAACTCGGGGCGTGCGCTCACATCGGTGGTCGAACCGATCTCGTTCTCGTGTCGCACCACCAGCACGCCGTCGCGCGAGACGACGATGTCGGGCTCCACGGCATCCACCCCCAGCTCGAGGGCGAGGTCGTACGACGACCGGGTGTGCTCGGGGCGATACCCCGGGGCGCCGCGGTGGCCGATGACGAGCGGTGTGCGGCGCGGCATCTGTCCAGCGTATCCGCCGTTTCTTAGGCCTCTCCCAGCCACGAACCGCCACGGGGGCCACCTTCTGGCGATACGCTGGATCGACAGAACTTTCTGCCGACCACACTGGGAGAGACATGGCCTCCGGCAACTTCGCATTCAGCAACCCGGCGTTCCAGGAGCAGCGGCCGGGTCTGACCCCGCCCGCGGCACCGCAGCCCGGCGCACAGACCCAGTACGCCACGGCGTCGCACCAGGCCGTCGACGCGGCCGCGAACGCCCAGATCGAGGGCATGTACGCGGCTCCGGCTGCCAGCTCGATCGAGACCGGCCGCATGACGGTCGAAGACACCGTCATGAAGACGGTCGGCCTGTTCGCGATCCTGCTGGTGACGGCGGTCGTCGGCTGGATCTGGACGATGTCGCCGGTGGCTGCCACCGGCCAGCCCACGATGATGCCGTGGATCGTCGGCGCACTGGGCGGCTTCGTCCTCGCGATGGTCGTCATCTTCACCTCGCGCAAGAAGATCCGCCCGGCGCTGATCTTCGCGTACGCCGCTTTCGAGGGACTGTTCGTCGGCGGCATCTCGGCGTTCTTCGAGGTGATCTGGCCCGGCATCGTGCTGCAGGCGTCGCTGGCGACGTTCGCGGTCGTGGGTGTCACTCTCGCCCTGTTCGCCAGCGGCAAGGTGCGCGCCAGCAAGAAGGCCAACAAGATCTTCCTCATCGCGATGGTCGGCTACCTGGTCTTCTCGCTGTTGAACGTCGTCCTGATGTGGACGGGCGTCACCGAGGGCACCTTCGGCCTGTACAGCCAGTCGATCGCCGGTATTCCGCTGGGCCTGATCATCGGCGTGCTCGTGGTCATCATGGCCGCCTACTCGCTGGTGCAGGACTTCGACATGATCCAGACCGGCGTCCGCAACGGCGCGCCCCGCGAGCTGGGCTGGATGGGCGGCTTCGGCATCATGGTCACCGTCGTGTGGCTGTACGTCGAGATCCTCCGCATGATCGCGATCCTGCGCGGCGACTGACCCGCTCGCGCACTCGAAGGCCGTCCGGTGTTCCGGGCGGCCTTCGTCGTGTGTGCTCAGGCCCGGCGCGACGCCCGCAGACGGGTCTGGTGAGCCACCGCCGGCGCGGGGTGACCAGGCCCGGCGCGGGCTATGCAGACCGCCGGGTGAGGCACCGCCGGCGTCAGTGCGCGCGGATGCGGAAGACCGGGAACCCAGGCGCGATCTCGGCGAGGCGCTCATCGGACGACGATGCGTCGACGCCGTCGAAGAACCGGCCGACCTCCCACGCCCATGCCTTCAGATACGCGCGCAGGATGGGCGGCTTGTCGGCGTCGGCGACCTCTTCGGCGCGGAAGCGCTCGGTGCGCCGAGCGTGCCGCAGTTCGCCCTCACCCGACACGCGCAGGTTGCGCACCCACTGGGTCTGGCCGCGCGGCGCGACCAGGTACCGCTCACCGCCCAGGCGCAGCGGGTTCACCGGCGTCGTGCGCCACTGACCGCTGGAGCGCCCGCGCACGGCGAGCACACGGCTGCCGGCCAGGGGCAGACCCAGGCGGGTCAGCCCGCCGACCAGGCCGTTGAAGACCTGATCGAAGCCGGTCGGCTCGATGTAGCGTCGCGCCATGCGCCACTCACTCCCACTCGATGGTCCCCGGGGGCTTGCTCGTCACGTCGAGCACCACCCGGTTGACGTCGCGCACCTCGTTGGTGATGCGGTTCGAGATCTTCGACAGCACGTCGTACGGCACACGCGTCCAGTCCGCCGTCATCGCATCCTCGCTCGAGACGGGGCGCAGCACGATCGGGTGCCCGTACGTGCGACCGTCGCCCTGCACACCCACCGAGCGCACATCGGCCAGAAGCACCACGGGACACTGCCAGATCTCGGCATCCAGCCCCGCCTTGGTCAGCTCTGCGCGCGCGATGGCATCGGCGTCACGCAGAATCTCGAGGCGGTCAGCGGTGACCTCACCCACGATGCGGATGCCGAGGCCCGGCCCCGGAAACGGCTGCCGGCCGACGATCGCCTCGGGCAGCCCCAGTTCACGACCGATCGCGCGCACCTCGTCCTTGAACAGGGTGCGCAGCGGCTCGATGAGCTCGAACTGCAGGTCCTCGGGCAGGCCGCCCACGTTGTGGTGGCTCTTGATGTTGGCGGTGCCGCTGCCGCCGCCGGACTCCACGACATCGGGGTACAGCGTGCCCTGCACGAGGAACCGGATCGGCTCGCCCTCGGCGGCGGCCTCGGCGACGAGCTCGGCCTGCACCTTCTCGAACGCGCGGATGAACTCGCGGCCGATGATCTTGCGCTTGGCCTCGGGGTCGCTGACGCCGGCCAGGGCATTCAGGAAGGTCTCGCGCGCGTCGACGGTGATCAGGCGCACGCCGGTCGACGCGACGTAGTCCTGCTCGACCTGCTCGCGCTCACCCTTGCGCAGCAGTCCGTGGTCGACGAACACCGCGACGAGCTGATCGCCGACGGCCTTGTGCACGAGGGCCGTGGACACGGCCGAGTCGACGCCGCCCGACAGCGCCGACAGCACGTGGGCGGTGCCGACCTGGGCGCGGATCTTCTCGACCTGCTCGGCGATGACGTTGCCGCTGTTCCAGTCGGCCTTCAGCCCGGCCGCCTTGTGCAGGAAGTTCTCGAGGACGGCCTGGCCGTGGTCGGAGTGCTTCACCTCGGGGTGCCACTGCACGCCGTAGAAGCAGCGGTTGTCGTCGCCGAACGCGGCCACGGCGGTGGCGGCGGTGCGGGCGAGCACCTCGAACCCGGGAGGCGCAACGGCGACCTGGTCGCCGTGGCTCATCCACACGTTCTGCAGGGCGGGCTGGCCGCTCAGCAGCACGCTGTCGGTGATGATCGTGGCGTCGGTCGCGCCGTACTCACGCAGGCCGGTGTGGGCCACATCGCCGCCGAGCTGACGGGCCATGACCTGGAATCCGTAGCAGATGCCCAGGGTGGGGATGCCCAGCTCGAGCACCCCGGGGTCCAGCGACGGCGCGCCCTCTTCGTACACCGACGACGGGCCGCCTGAGAGGATCAGCCCTACCGGCGCCTTCTCGGCGACCTCGGCGGCGGTGACGGTGTGCGGCACGATCTCGCTGTAGACGCCGGCCTCGCGTACGCGGCGGGCGATGAGCTGGGCGTACTGCGCGCCGAAGTCGACGACCAGGACGGGCCGCTGCTCGGTGTCGGTGGGGGCAGAGGTTGTCACCGCTTGTTCTCCGTCGGGATCGCGTGGGTCAGGGATGAATGCTCGGCGCGGGAGTGCCGCTCGGCGGCTTCGCGCTCGGCCAGGTAGGTCTTGACCTCGCGGGCCACGCGCAGCTCCATGATGAACGAGAGGAAGGGTACGACGCCGCCCAGGGCCAGCATGATGAAGCGGCCGAAGCGCCAGCGCATGAGGCTCCACACGCGGAAGCACGCGAACAGGTACACGACGTAGAACCAGCCGTGAACGACCAGGATCGCGAGCGAGATGTTGACCCCGTCGCCGGTGGAGGTCATCTCGCAGTTGTCGAGGTTGGGGATGAACAGCGAGTACCACTGGCAGTCGACACCGGCGATGACAGGTGCGAACCAGAGGAATCCGCCGCTGCCGCCCGCGAACAGCTCGAGATGCATCGGCGTGTACTTGAGGATCATCTCGGCCAGCAGCAGAAGCAGCCCGATACCGGTGATGACAGCGGCGATCTGGTAGAACTTCAGCGCCGAGCGGATCGCCGGGAAGCTGGCGAGTTTGGGCTGGGCGGGCATGGCTTTCAGTCTACCCGCCGGGATGCCGGGGTTCGGCGGGGCTTCAGCCGTCTGCGGTGGCGCCTTCGAGCTCTTCGAGCTCCTTCTCCCACGCATCCTTCGCGAGGCGGTACCACATGTAGAACGCGAAGCCCGCGAAGATCACCCATTCGACGGCGTAGAAGATGTTGAGCCAGTTGACGTTCGAGCCCTCGTCGGGGGCCGGCGAGTGGATCGCGTCGAGGCCGCCGAACGGCTCGGCGGAGGTGAGGTAGGCCCGGTACACGTCGAGCCCCTCGACGTCGTGCCACAGCCCCAGCAGCGCCGCCGGCGACATACGCGTCATCTCGGTGATCGGTGCGCCCGCGGGCGGGGGCTTGGGTCCTTCGTCGGAGATGATGCGGCCGGTGAGGCGGACGTCCTGCGGCGGGTCCTGGTTGAGTGTGGATGCCACGGTGTCGGCCTCGGCCCGATCTGCCGTCCAGCCGAGGGCGACCGCGAGCGAGGTGGGGGCCTCCCGCTCGGCGACGCGCAGCTGCCCCGTGACCCAGTACCCCTCAGCGCCGTCGTTGAAACGTGAGGAGATCACGAGAAAATCGCCGGCCACGAACGATCCGGCGATGGCGACCTTCTGACCCACGAGAGGCTCGGGCAGGTACTCCCCCGGGGCGGTGACCTCCTCCAGCGGCTGCCGCTGCTCGGTCGCGCCAGGCGGCGGCGTGTCGGTGTCGATGGCGTTGCCGAGCTGCCATTGGCCGAGCCACGCGAAGATCGCCGCGACCAGCAGGGCGACGGCGAGCATGCCGATCCACCACGGGCGCAGCATGACCTCGCGCAAAGTGGGGGCGAACACCAGCACATCGCCGGTGTCCGCAGCGGCCGGCGTCCCGGCATCCACCTCACGAGACGGCGCGCTACCGGTAGCCCGGTCGGGCGCGGACGACACCCCGGCATCCACCTCGGAATCGGGCTCGGGCTCGCGTGCGGTCATCGGTGCGTGCGGTAGGGCGCGACGACGACCTCGACGCGCTGGAACTCCTTGAGGTCGGAATATCCGGTCGTGGCCATCGACTTCTTGAGCGCGCCGATGAGGTTCGCGGTGCCGTCGGCGACCGGTGCCGGGCCGTACAGGATCTCCTCGAGCGGGGCGACCTGGCCCACCTCGACGCGGCGACCGCGCGGCAGCTTCGGGTGGTGCGCCTCGGCACCCCAGTGGTAGCCGGCACCGGGCGCGTCGGTCGCGCGGGCCAGGGCGACGCCGAGCATGACCGCGTCGGCACCCATCGCGATCGCCTTGACGATGTCGCCGGAGGTGCCCACGCCGCCGTCGGCGATGACGTGCACGTATCGGCCGCCCGACTCGTCGAGGTAGTCGCGGCGGGCCCCGGCGACATCGGAGACGGCGGTGGCCATGGGGGCGTGGATGCCGAGGGTCGCACGGCTGGTCGAGGCGGCGCCGCCGCCGAATCCGACGAGCACGCCGGCCGCACCGGTGCGCATGAGGTGGAGCGCGGCGGTGTAGGTGGAGGCGCCGCCCACGATGACGGGCACGTCGAGGTCGTAGATGAACTTCTTGAGGTTCAACGGCTCGTCGACGCTCGAGACGTGCTCGGCCGAGACGGTCGTGCCGCGGATGACGAACAGGTCGACGCCTGCGGCGACGACGGTCTCGTAGAGGTCCTGCGTGCGCTGCGGGGTCAGTGCGCCGGCGACCGTGACGCCGCCCTCGCGGATCTCGGCGAGGCGGTCGCGCACCAGCTCGGGCTTGATCGGCTCGGTGTAGAGCTGCTGCATGCGGCGGGTCGCGGTCTCGGCGGGCAGCTGCGCGATCTCGGTCAGCAGCGGCTCGGGGTCGTCGTACCGGGTCCACAGCCCCTCGAGGTCGAGGATGCCCAGCCCGCCGAGCTGCCCCAGCATGATGGCGGTGCGCGGACTCATGACCGAGTCCATCGGGGCGCCCAGCACCGGGATCTCGAACCCGAACGCGTCGATCGACCAGGCCGTGGAGACGTCCTCGGGGTTGCGGGTGCGCCGCGAAGGCACGACCGCGATGTCATCGAACGCGTATGCCCGGCGCGCGCGCTTGGCGCGGCCCAGCTCGATCTCCATGGTCACTCCCCCAGCCTACCCGTGTGTCGTGTGCGGCTTTCCAGAAGTGATCCGTGGGCGGTGCGGCCACGGCCGCCCTGGCGCTGATCGCGCGGGGTGCCGGGTCCGCTGGCGCCGCTCGTGCGCTGGCGCCGCGCCCGCCTTGGCGTCGATCGTGCTCTGG
>JAEXHA010000040.1 GCA_023450335.1 Actinomycetes bacterium
GCCGTGGTGCAGGCCGCGCTGCCGTGGCTGCTCACCCAGCTGGCGAGCCACCGCGACGACGCCGACGATGCCGTGCGCATCGCCGCGCGGGTCACCACGCACGTGGGCGAGGCGCTGGGGTTGGCCACCGTCGATGCCGGCGTCACCACGTTCGACCCGGCCGCGTTCCGCGCCTTCGTCGACACACCCGCGGCAGCGCTGCAGGCGGCGCTCGGCTCGGCCGCCGCGCACGCCCTGCCGCTGCTGCGCGATGCCCTCGACGAGCTGTTCGCCGTCGGCGACGTGTTCGAGGCGACCGCAGCCGCCGGTGTGCTGACGCTGACGGCCGGACCGGCCGAGGCCCGGGTCACGCTCACGTGGGACACCGGCACGAACGCACTGGGCATCGGTGTGGCCAGCGACGCGATCCCCGTCATCGGCCGGGTGCGCGGTCACGCCGTGGTCTCCGCGGCCGGGGTGCAGTCGGTCACAGTCGTGGTCGGCCCGACCGATCTGGACTTCGGCGCGGTCACCCTCACACCGCTGGCCCGTTTCGCCTGGACCCCCGCGACCGCCGCGGTCGAACTGGGTCTGGCCGCCGGCACCGAGTCGCGGGTCATCGCCCGGCTCGCGCAGGGGCCCGCGACGCCCTGGACGTTCACGCTCGTGGCCGAGACCGGCGCCCTCGATCCCGCCACCCTGCGGGCCGCCGCCGCGAGCGTGACCGAGGATGCCGCCGCCGTGGCCGGCGCGCTGGCCCGCACCCTGCTGGGCTTGGCCGCCGGCGTGGTGCTCGCGCTCGACCCGGTGTCCGAGTTCCTCGACACGGCCCTACCGGTCGGCGGGATCACGATCCGCGACGTGCTGGACGGGGTCGTGCTCGACGGCGACGGCCTCGACCTGGCGATCATCGACGACCTCGACGAGCCGGGACGCCTGCTGTCCCGACTCGGCGATCTGGCGACGAACCTCGTCCCGGCACTGCCGGCGATCCCGATCGGCGCCGGCATGGGGATCGGCGTGTTCACCGACGGCGACCTCATCGGCTTCCGCCTCGACGTGGCCGCCGAGACGCCGCTGAACGACGGCGACGACCTCATCGTCAGCCTCGTCGCCGACGCGGCGTGGCTCGGCCCCGAGCCGGCCGGGGTCCGCGTGGGCATCCTCCGTCTGACCGGTGGGAGCGCGGAGCCGGCCCCCGGCGTGGAGGTGCGCGGCGTCGGCATCCGCTTCTCGAACGCCACGGGGCCGCTTCTCGACGCCGGCCTGCGCATCGAAGCGGTGCGGCTGCTCACCTACGCGCACATCGCCGACGGCGCCGCGGGCCTCGAGTTCGGCGGCGGCGTGAGCGTCTCGCTGGAAGGACTCGGCCTCGCTCTCGGCGGCGGAGGCGACGGATCCAACCCCATCGCGGAAGGCGTCATGCCCTCGGGCGGCACCGCCGACGACGCGCCGCGTCCGGCGTTCAGCCCGACACTCGACGTGTTCCGCCGCCCCACCGACGCCGACATCCAGGTCGCCGTGCACGCGGGCACCACCCCCGGTCCGTGGTGGCTCACCGTGCAGCGCGAGTTCGGTCCGATCTACCTGGAGCAGGTCGGACTGGACGTCACCACCGCGAACGGGGCGATCACCTCGATCAGCGTGCTCATCGACGGGGCGGTGTCGCTGTTCGGGTTCGCCGCCGCCGTGGACGACCTGTCGCTGACCTATCGCGCGCCGGGCAGCGCGTTCGCGCCGGACTCCTGGTCGGTCGATGTCGCCGGGTTCGCGATCGCGGCCGACCTCAGCGGTCTGACCCTGGCCGGCGGGCTACGCAGGTTCGAGCCCGCCGGTGGCGGCGTCGAGTACCTCGGCATGCTGCTGGCCCGGTTCGGCACCTACGGCCTGACCGTCTACGGCGGGTTCGCACAGGTCGGGGAGGCACCCGACCAGTACCTGTCGATGTTCCTCATCGGCGGAGTGAACGGGCCCATCGGCGGGGTGCCGGCGTTCTTCGTCACCGGCATCGCCGGCGGCTTCGGCGTCAACCGGCGACTGATCGTGCCCACCGACCTCAACCTGCTCCCCGAGTTCGCGCTCATGCGCGCGCTCGACTCCGCGGCATCCAACGTGGATCCGTTCGCCGAGATCGAGAAGCTGCGCACCGACTTCCCGGCCGAGCGCGGCTCGTTCTGGTTCGCGGCGGGCCTGTCGTTCAACAGCTTCGTGCTCGTGGACGGCATCGTGGCGGTGGCCATCGAGTTCGGCAACGGGTTCGAGCTGAACATCCTCGGGCTCGCGCGGCTGTCGCTGCCGCGGCCCCAGCTGACCCTCGTCAGCATCGAGCTCGCGTTGGTCGCCCGCATCTCGAGCCGCGAGGGCGTCATCCTCGTGCAGGCCCAGCTGACGGACAACTCGTGGCTGCTCAACCCGTCGGTGCGCCTCACCGGCGGTTTCGCGTTCGCCGCCTGGTTCGGCGGCCCGAACAAGGGCCAGTTCGTCCTGACGATGGGCGGCTACCACCCCGACTTCCACCACGACGGATATCCGGTCGTGCCGCGCCTGGGCATCGAATGGCGTATCGGCGACTGGGTGGTCATCTCGGGCAAGGGGTACTTCGCACTCACCAGCGAGGCGCTCATGGCGGGCGTGAAGATCGAGATCCACGCCGAGCTCGGCCCGGCCTGGGCGCACATCGTGCTCGGTGCGGACGCGATCGTCTATTTCGATCCGTTCTGGCTGAGCGCCACCGTCTACGCCTCGATCGACGCCGGCATCACGATCGACGTGTGGATCGGCGAGATCACCCTGTCGGTGCACATCGGCGCACGCATCACCCTCGAGGGGCCGCCGTTCCACGCCGTCGGCACGCTCGAGATCGGCCCGGCCTCGGTCACCGTAGAGATCGGCGACGCCACCGTCGAGCCGCAGGCGCTGACGTGGCCGGCGTTCGTCGAGAAGTACCTCGAGGATGCCGGTGCCGGCACGGCGCGGGCATTGACGGCCATCACGGGGCGCGGCACCGTGCCACCCGCCGGCGGCGCGAAGACCGGCGGCGACGCCTCACCCGACGGCCAACCCGACCGGCCGTTCCAGGTGATCGCCGAGTTCGAGGTGACGCTGACCTCGACCGTGCCGTTCGCGCAGTACCGCGGCGCCCGGCTGACCACGACCGGCGCCCCCGACGCGTCGGGCCTCGTGTCTCTGCCGAGTATGCCCCGGCTCGGCGTCTCGCCGATGAAGCAGGACGGCGTCGAGCCGCTCTTGACGCTCAGCGTCCGGGAGCGCGCCGCCGACGGCACCGGCGCACCGGGCGACAACCTCCAGGCACGCGCGGGCGTGTCCGGCAGTCACGCGAAAGGCGACTTCCCGTTCGGCGTGTGGGGGCCACCGCCGAGCGACCAGACCGTGCCCGAAGGCGAACTCATCGTGGCACCGAACACCGTGGCGCTGCGGTTCGAGGCCGACATGACCCCGTTCGGCACGCCCCCGGAAATTCCGTACCACCAGGTGCGCACCGGACCCCGCCGCATCCTGCCGCTGCTGCCGTCGGTCGCGGTGCCACAGCTGGCGCGCCTGCGGACCTCCGCGCAGGCCGCCTCCGCCGCCGTCTCGGCGCTGCGCAGTACCCATCCGACTCTCGACGACACGGCCATCGCCACGTCGGTGCTCGCC
>JAEXHA010000120.1 GCA_023450335.1 Actinomycetes bacterium
ACCTCACTGGGGGCGCGAACGCCGCATCACCCCGACTCAGCGATCCTGCCGTCTCCCCCGACGGGCAGGACGGACTCAGCGCAGACTGATTCGCGGCCGCGGAGGCATCAACGCCGGATCTCGACCCGGTCGACGGTGAAGGCCTCAAGGGCATCGGTGTCGATCTCGACGCCGATGCCCGGAGCGGTCGGCACACGCACGTGGCCGTCGTCGAGCACGATCGGTTCGGTCACGATGTCACGCGTGTAGAAGCGGTCCGACGCCGACACGTCGCCGGGCAGGGTGAAGCCGGGCAGGGCCGCGAGCGCCGCATTGGCGGCGCGGCCGATGCCGGTCTCGAGCATGCCTCCGCACCACACCGGGACACCGGCATCCACACACAGATCGTGGATGCGCACCGCCTCGAGATAGCCGCCGACCCGCCCGGCCTTGATGTTGATGATGGCTGCCGCCGACAGCGTCAGCGCGTCACGGGCCGCCTTGGCCGAGACGATCGATTCGTCCAGACACACCGGCGTGCGCAGCCGCCGGGCCAGGGTCGCATGGTCGACGATGTCGTCTTCTTGCAGCGGCTGCTCGATGAGGAGCAGTTCGAACGGGTCGAGCTCGGCGAGAGTGTCGGCGTCGGCGAGCGTGTAGGCCGAGTTCGCGTCGACCTGCAGCGGGATTGTGCCGAACGCGTCACGGACGGCCGCGGTGTCGGCGATGTCGCGGCCGGGCTTGATCTTGATCTTGATGCGCACGTAGCCCTCGTCGAGGTAGCCGGCGACGGTGTCGACCAGCGCGGCGGGGTTGCGCTGGATGCCGACCGAGACGCCGCTGGGGATGCGGTCGACCACGGCGCCCAGGTGCGCACCGAGCGACCGGTCCTCGGCACGCAGGGCCGCATCGAGTACGGCGAGTTCGAGACCGGCTTTGACCATGCGGTGGCCGACGACCGGTTCGAGCACATCGGCGACGTCGTGGGGCGCCAGAGCACGCCGGTCCAGCAGCGCGGGGATGAGGAAGCGCTGGGCGACGTCCCACGCGCCCTGCGTGTACTCGCTGGAGTATGTCGGCTCTTGCTGGGTCACGATCTCACCCCAGCCGTCACCGTCGGCGGTGCGCGCTCGCACGACGATGACCTCGCGCACGGTCTGCGTGCCGAACGAGGTCGTGAAGGGGGCGACGAGCGGAATGTGGAGGACGCGCAGCTCGAATGCGTCGAGTCTCACGGGCGCGGCAGGGCGGTCGATGGACATGGGGCCAGGCTACGCGGGATGCCCGCCCGCACGCCGGGTTCATGTAAGCGGCCCCGTTCGGGGCACCGGATTCCGACGTCGCGCTCAGCCGGAGAGCGTGAACCCGTCGGGGTCGCCGTCGCGCGGCGGGCGCAGCCGGTCCGGGAGCGGCCAGGTCAGCTCGAACCGGGCGGTCGCGCGGCCCACGTCGCCGAAGTCGTCGACCTTCACGACGATGTGCGCGGGCGTCACTTCGACCATCCGCACGCGCAACGGGCGGTCGGTCTCGTCCTCCAGCATCCATACGTCGGCGAGGTATCCGATGCCGCGCTCTTCCAGCACCGCTTCGGCATCGAGCCACTCCACCTGCTCGGCCGCGCCCCGGCCGAGCAGGTCGACGGCGGTCCAGTCCTCGCCGGCGGGACGGCTCCATCCGAGCAGTTCGCCGTCGTCCCGGCGATGCGGTGTCCAGTCAGTGCCGATCATCCCGCCACGCTACCGGGACGCACGCGAGGCAGGAGGGCCGGTGCGGCATCCGGCCCTCCTGCACGCACCCCCGTGCGCGTCGCGTTCAGCGCCGGAACGGCCATTTGTGCTGCGACGTGCCGTCCACGATCTGCACGATCGTCCCGGGCACTTGCGGCGCGCTCGGGTCGAGCGAGATCGTCGTGCCGGCCCACAGCGAGCCCCTGCTGTCCGACTCGATCGCGACGACGTTCACCAAGTCGAGGTAATGCGCCTTCTTGCCCTTCTTGACCACCGAGACGACTCCGGCGAAGTACTCGGTGACGTAGATCTCGCCGCGCAGGCCGACCGCGAGGTTCGTCGCCCCGAGGAAGCCGCCCGCGATCCGCTTGGCCTTGCCCGTCCAGGGGCTGACCTTCCACAACGCACCGCGCGCACCGGCCGCCGGCGTCTCCGGCCCGCCCGGCAGAGTCGTCACGTACAACCAGCCGTCCCGGCCGACCTCCACGTCGGTGGGCACCGCTTCGAACCGGTACGTCGTACCGACGACGCAATCGTCCAGCCCGAGAGCCGCCGCCATCTCCGCCGTGATCGTCGCCGGCTGCGCCGGGAACACCGTGAGGGTTCGGATCTTGCCGCGGCGGTCGACGACGAACAGCGCGTTGGCCCCCGCGTCGGCAACCACCCACTTGCTGCCGAACTCGGCGACCGCGTACGCATGCGAGTCGAGGATGCCGGTGTAGCTGACCGGAAGGCCGGCCGTCGTCAGCGTGTCGGTGACGCATTGGCTCGGGTTCTCGACGCCGTAGGCGACGTGCCCGTCCGGATTGTGCGCGTGCTCGTAGGCGAAGGTGTCGGCGTAGACCTTCGAGCCGCGGGGACCCCACAGATTCAGCCCGCTCGCCGTGATCTCACCGGGGCCCGCGCCGTCGGTGGTGGTGAAGGCGGTGGTGCGGCCGTTGCGCGACGCCGCGATGCCGGCAGCGCCGGGGGCGGGGGCGATCGCCGGGGTGATCGAGCCGTCCGCAGCGAGCGTGCCCACCGTGTTCGTGAACCCGTCGGCGACGTAGACCGCTTTGCGGGTCAGGTCGAGATTGAAGGGAGCGACGACCTGGTCGGACTTCACAACCGGGTCGGGCGCGGGCGCGGACCGCTGCCCGGCTGACGCCATCGCTGGCGTGACGAGTACGAGCCCCAGTGCGGTGAGACCGACCAGGAGCACGCGGGACTTCTTCATGACACCTCCGAGTCCGGTTCGGCGACGCTGCCGTCGAACACGTGAATCCGGGCGGAGCCGGTAGTGCGCGGCAGCCGTCCGGCGTTGTGAGACCCGCCCCAACGGCGGCCCGGCGCTCATCATCGTCCTGCCGCGTCGCCCTCGTCAATGGGGGTTTTGCCGTGGTGAATAGGGGTTTTCGCGACGATTCGCGAGCGGGCGGATTAGGTAGTCCGACCCCTGCGTCCGCGCGGCTACGGCCAGACGAACAGGTAGCCGGCCTGATCGCGGTAGCCGCCCACCGTCAGGCCACGCCCGAACAGCTCGGTGAACTGCGTGCGCACGTCGCTGCGCCACCGGTCGGCTTCGGCGGGATCGTCGTGCCGCAGCCGCTCGATGTCGCGCGGCAGCGGGACGGATGCCACGACGTCGGCATCGGGCGGATTGCCGGTGCGGGGGGCGGCGAGCGCCCACGACACGAGCAGCCGGTCGCTGCGATCGCCGCGGTTGACGCCGTCGGTCATCGGCCCGTAGTGGTCGACGAGATAGTCGGTGACGCGGGCGCCGAGCACGAGCAGGTTGAAGTGCGCGTTGCGGGCCACGAGCGGGTCGAAGGTCCAGGTGATGTGGCCGACGTCGCGGGCGAAGGCCCACTCGCGCTGGTGCTGCTTGAGCAGGCGCCCGAGCCCGCGGGCCTGGTACTCAGGCAGGATGCCGGTGATGTGCGAATGCATCGACCGCTCGGCGGGCGGGGCGAAGAACGCGGCCGACGCACCGATCATGCGGTCGCCGTCGTAGAGGCCGACGACGTAGTTGCCCGAATAGGCCAGCGCCCGCAGCAGGTTCGGCGGCATCCCCGATTCGTCTCCACCCCACACCTGGGCGAGCACCCGGCTGCCCTCGAAGATCGCGTCGACCGTGTTCAGCGGACGGATCTCGATGCCGTCCGGCGTCACCAGTGCATCGGTCATGGATCTCACGGTACTCCGGCGCCGATAGCCTGGGGCGATGGGTCGAGGAACGGATGATGCGCGCCGCTCCCTGACCCGGATGCCACGGCAGGGCGCTATCGTCGCCGTGCTGGCCTTGGCGGGACTGTCGGCGTCGTTCATGTTCACGCTCGTCGTGCCGATTCAGGCGAAACTGCCCGAACTGCTCGATGCCAGTCGCGAGGACACGGCATGGGTCGTCACCGCGACGCTGCTGTCCGCCGCGGTCATGACGCCGATCGCCGGACGGTTGGGCGACATGTACGGCAAGCGCCGGATCGTGCTCGTTCTGCTGGCGGCCCTCGTGGTCGGATCGCTCGTGGCCGCCCTGTCACCGGGCATCGTCGGCGTCGTCGTCGGTCGCGTACTGCAGGGCGCGGTGACCGGCGTCGTGCCGTTGGGGATCTCGATCCTGCGCGACGTGCTGCACCAGGACCGGGTCGCCTCCGCCATCGCGCTCATCAGCGCCACGATGGGCGTGGGCGGTGCCATCGGCATGCCGCTGGCGGCGCTGATCACCGAGCAGAGCGATTGGCACGCGCTGTTCTGGCTGTCGGCGGGACTGGGAGCGATCGTGTTCGCCCTCGTGCTGTGGATCGTGCCGGTCAGCGTGCTGCGCACGGCCGGCCGATTCGACTATCTCGGCGCCGCGGGGCTCGCGGCCGGACTCACCGGCATCCTGCTCGCCGTCTCACGTGGCAATGAGTGGGGGTGGACGTCACCGGCAGTGCTGGCGTGCGGCATCGGCGGGGTCATCGTGCTGCTGGTGTGGGGCCGGTTCGAGCTGCGCATCGCCGAGCCGCTGCTCGACCTGCGTGTCGCGGCACGACGACCGGTGCTGCTGACGAACCTCGCCTCCGTGGCGATGGGCTTCGCACTGTTCACCTCGAACGTGGCGTATCCGCAGATCCTCGAACTGCCCCCGCCGGCGGGCTTCGGCCTGTCGCTGCTGGCGGCGAGCCTGATCATCGCGCCGTCGGGGCTTGTCATGATGCTGCTGTCGCCCGTGTCGGGGCGGCTGTCGCGGACGATCGGGCCGAAGGCGCTGTTCCTGCTGGGCGCCTCGGCACTGGTCGTCGCGTACGGGTTCACGCTGGTCTTCTCCAGCGAAGTGTGGCACCTGCTGCTCGCCAACCTGCTGATCGGTGTGGGCATCGGGTTCGGGTTCGCCTCGATGCCGATGCTCATCATGAGGTCGGTGCCGCAGAGCGAGACCGGTGCCTCGAACGGTCTGAACGCCCTGTTCCGGTCGCTCGGCACCAGCAGCGCGGCGGCCGTCGTCGGCGCCGTGCTGGCGACGATGTCGGTCACGCAGGACGGCATGCAGGTGCCCACCGCGGCCGCGTTCCAATGGTCCTACGCGCTCGGCGGCGGCGGAGCGGTCGTCGCGCTCGTGATCGCCCTGTTCATCCCGCGACACCGCGCCCCCGAAGAGCAGCACCCTTCCCTGCCCGAGTCACCACGCTGACCGGGGTCCGGCGGCGTGCCATTCCCGCACCGCCTGCGCAACCCCTACCCAGCGCCCGACCGCATCACTAACGTGGCGCCATGAGCATGAACGACGATCGCGACGCCGAGCAGGTCCCCGTCGGCCCACCGGACCCGGCGACCGCCACCACCGCCGACGAGGTCGACCACGACACGCGCTTCTTCGGCCAGCCCTGGGCGCTCGCACACGTGTTCGGGGTGGAGATGTGGGAGCGGTTCAGCTTCTACGGCATGCAGGGGATCCTGCTGCTCTACATGTACTACACCGTGACCGAGGGCGGGCTCGGCATGGATGAGGGCATCGCGGCGGGCATCGTCGGCGCCTACGGTGGCGCCGTCTACCTGTCGACCATCCTCGGGGCATGGATCGCCGACCGCATGCTCGGGTCGGAGCGCGTGCTGTTCTACAGCGCGCTGGTCATCATGGCCGGTCACATCTCGCTGGCGGTGCTGCCCGGGTTCATCGGGCTCGGCACCGGATTGGTGCTGGTCGCGGTCGGTTCGGGCGGACTGAAGGCCAACGCCACCTCGGTGGTGGGCACGCTGTACTCCGCGCGGGACACGCGACGGGATGCCGGGTTCTCGCTGTTCTATCTCGGCATCAACCTCGGCGCGTTCGCGGGGCCGCTGATCACCGGACTGCTGCAGAAGAACCTCGGCTTCCACTGGGGGTTCGGCGCCGCCGCGGTCGGCATGGGGCTCGGCCTGCTGCAGTATTCGTTCGGGCGGAAGTCACTGCCGGCCCACGCGCGCGAGGTACCCAACCCGCTGCCGGCCGGCCGCTACCCGCTCGTGATCGGTGCGGCTGTCGTCGCGCTCGCCGTCGTGGTGGGACTGGCCCTGGTGGGGGTGATCCGGCTCGACAACATCGCGGGCATCGTCATCGTCGTGACGCTGCTGGCGGCGGTGGCGTACTTCTGGGTGATCCTGTCGTCGCGGCACATCTCCACGGACGAACGCTCGCGCGTCGTCTCGTTCATCCCGCTGTTCGTGGTGAACGTCGGATTCTGGTCGCTGTACCAGCAGCAGTTCACCGTGCTGACGGTGTACTCGGACAAGCGCTTGGACCGCGAGATCTTCGGATGGGAGATGCCGGTCCCGTGGATCAACTCCATCAACCCCATCTTCATCATCGTGCTGTCGGGGGTGTTCGCAGCGATCTGGACGATGCTGGGCCGGCGCCAACCGTCGACACCGGTCAAGTTCGCCCTGGGGACGATCATCATGGGCGCCGCGTTCCTGCTGTTCCTGCCGTTCGCGGGCGGCGGCGAGAACTCGACGCCGCTGCTGGCGATCGTCGGGATCCTGCTCGTGTTCACGATCGCCGAGCTGTTCATCTCGCCGGTCGGGCTATCGGCCTCGACCAAGCTCGCCCCCGAGCGCTTCCACACCCAGATGGTCGCCCTCTACTTCCTCTCGGTGGCACTGGGCACCTCGATTGCCGGATGGCTCGCGCAGTTCTACGACCCCGAGAACGAGGTGGGGTACTTCTTGATCCTCGGGATCATCGCCATCGCGCTCGGCGCCCTGCTGTGGGCGGCGGTGCGGCCGGTGCTCGTGCTGATGCGCGGCGTGCGCTGATG
>JAEXHA010000012.1 GCA_023450335.1 Actinomycetes bacterium
CGTCTCCGACCGCCGCTGTCGGCGCGTGCTCTGGCCGCCGAGCGAGCCGGGGCGACAGTCGCCGCGGCCGACGCCGCCGGAGCCGCCGCCGTGATCTCGCTCGTACGCGACCTCGACGACGCGCCGGCTTGGGATGCGGCGGCCCTGAGCCGGGCGCTGGAGCCGCGGGGGGTGCCGCTGGTCACCCGGATGCAGGTGACGCCCGCCGGCCTCGACGCGGCGGTGCACGCCGTCGCCGCCGCTGCCGCGGTGGGCTCGGGGGCCGGGCGATGAGCGCCCGGATGCGGTCGGCCACCGCGGCAACGGCCTTCCAGAAGCAGTGGTTCGCCGACCTGACCGCCGGCGCCCGTGCGGGCGAGCAGATCGCGATCCTCAACGCCGATGCGCCGCACGAGATCTTCCGCGCCCTGAACATCCCGTATGTCGTCAGCCAGTGGTGGGCATCGATCATCGCAGCCAAGCAGGTCGGTCCGCACGCGCTGAGGCTGCTCGCCGAGCGCGGCCTGCCCGACTTCAGCCAGCAGTACGACGCGCTGCCGCTGGGCGAGCAGCTGCTGCCCGAGGCCGAGCGCCCCTGGGGCGGGCTGCCCACCCCGGCCTTCGCCGTCGCTGAACGCAGCGGCGACGTGACGACGAAGATCTTCGAGGAGTGGGGGCGACGCCCGGGCACCGAGACGTTCCTGTTGTCGCGCACCGGTGGTGACCCGGCCCCCGACCGATGGTGGGAACGTGTCGCGCACGAGTGGGAGGGTGTGTTCGGCACCGCGCGACTCGACCTGCTCCAGGCCGAATTCGAAGAGCTCATCGCCTGGCTCGAGCACCGCACCGGTCGCACCCTCGACCGCGACCGGCTCATCGAGATCATGGACCTGGGCAATGCGCAGGCCGCGTGGAACCGACGCACGCGTGATCTGATCGCCGCGGCGCGACCGACTCCGCTCATGGTCAACGACTCGATCCCGGCGGTCATGGTGCCGCAGTGGCACCGGGGCACGACGTGGGCGGTCGACGCGGCCCGCACCCTCTACGAAGAGGTCGCCGAACGGGTGGATGCCGGCGCGGCGGTCTGCCCGGATGAGCGCACGCGCCTCATGTGGATCGGACGCGGATTGTGGTCGGATCTGGACATGTACCGGCGATTCCACGACGAGTTCGGAGCGGTGTTCGTCTGGTCCATGTATCTCGCGATCGCCGCAGACGGCTATGCGCGCTACGGCGATGACCCGGTGCGGGCACTGGCAGCGCGTTTCGTCGGATTCACCGACCAGCTGTATATGCCGCCGTGGTCGTCGCAGTGGTACCTGAAGGAAGCGCTCGCGCACGGCGTCGACGGTGTCGTGCACCTCGTCGCCGACGACACCCCGGGTGCGGGATTCATCACCGAGACGCTCGAGGCCGCCGGCATCCCGGTCCTCGAGATCCGTGCGAACAACGCCGACGCGCGCTCCAGCCGGGAGGCGGGCATCCCCGACCGCATCGCCACCTTCCTGCGTACCCGCGTCGCGGGAGCCTGAGAGGCGTGCGCACGCCCGGACCCCGCGGCATCGTCGGTCCCTTCCGCGAACGCAACTTCAGGCTGTACTTCGTCGGGCAGACGGTCTCGCTCACCGGCACCTGGTTCCAGACTCTCGCCCTGGCGCTGGTCGTGCTCGAGGCGACCGGCAGCGCGCGGGCGCTCAGCGGGGTCACGATCGCGCAGTTCCTGCCGATGATCGTGCTGAGCATCCCCGCGGGGCGGCTCGCCGACCGCGTCTCCCCCCGCACGGTGCTCCTGTGCACGTCGCTGGTGTCGGCGGCGGTCGTGGGCATCCTGGCCGTCGTCGTGAGCGCCCCCGACCCCGACCTGCTCGCCGTGTACGCGCTCGTGGGCGTCCTCGGCTGCGCGCAGACGTTCGAGCGGGTCGCGGCGCAGGCCATCATCTTCGAGCTCGCCGGTCCCCGTGAACTGACGACCGCCGTGGCCCTCAGCACGATCACGATCGGGGTGTCCCGGTCGATCGGCCCGGGCCTGGCCGGCATCGTGTTCCAGGCGTTCGGCCCCGTCACGGGCATGATCGTCAACGCGGCCTCGTTCCTCGTGGTGTTCGCCACGCTGGTGCTCATCCGCCCGCGTCGGCTGTACCCGCGCACCCTGATCACCGAGACGCCCGGCGTCACACCCCCGCGGATATGGGCCGACCGCTCCATCGCGACCCTGCTGATCGTCAACGTCGTGATCGCGCTGCTGGCCATGAACTTCCTCGTGACGCTGACCTCGGTGGTCACGATCGACTTCTCCGCCGACGCGACGGCCGTCGGCGCAGCGCACGCGCTGAACGCCATCGGGGGCATCGTCGGAGGCATCGTCGCGGCGGCCCTGCCGCGCGTGTCTGCGCGCTCGCTGGCGCTGGCTCTGGTGGCGTTCGGGGTGTCCGTCCTGCTCAACGCCGCCGCGCCCACGCTCCTGTGGTTCCTGATCGCGGCGCCCCTGCTGGGCGTGGGCATCGGCTACTACAACGGGGTGCTCAACGCGGCGGCGCAGG
Source organism: Actinomycetes bacterium (assembly GCA_023450335.1). Lineage (GTDB taxonomy): Bacteria > Actinomycetota > Actinomycetes > Actinomycetales > Microbacteriaceae > Microbacterium. Next base: position 2,523 of record JAEXHA010000012.1, read on the forward strand.
CCTCGGTGCCGCCCGAGCGCATCGGGCGCCTCATGTCGCTGGTCAACATCGGCAACTACGGCATGGTGCCCTTCGGTGCGTTGGCGCTCGGATGGATCATCGATCTGTCGTCAGGCCGACTCGCTCTCGCGGTCGGCGGTGTGACCGCGCTGATCATGGCTGCGTTCGTGCGCTGGCGACTGCGCGACGAACCGGCCCGAGACGAACCTCCCGCGCACGAGAGAAATTGACGTGAGTCGGCACGGTCGTCATGATCGATGTCATGACTGGGCCGTCCGATACTCCGACTGCGGACCCGTCCGACACTCCGCCCGCCGCGCCGACCGGGGGCCTGGTGGCCGGCCTCTACTGGGGCGTGCGGTCGAGTTTCGTCGACTACATCGCCGCAAGCCCGGACGGCACGATCAGCGGCGATGACGGCGTCGAATCCGACGGGCAGGGCCAGTTCCGCTTCCCGCTGGGCGACACCGACGTCGACGGCGTCGCCGTCTTCCGGGGAGCGCTGCGGTTCACAGCGCACTTCGGGGCCCTCGACGTCGAGCTGGCGCGCCCGCGCGTCGACCTGGCATCCGGATCGCTCATCGTCGAGGTGCGCGGCCGCCCGTGCGAGGTCGCCGCACTCACTCCGACGACGCCGGTGACGGTGGGCGAGTGGGTCGTCTGGCCCCCCATCCCCGCGACGCTCACCGCGGCCGGGGCGGCCGTGTTCGGCGACGTGTACGCACCGGGGGAGGCGCTCGACGAACTGCGCCTCGCCGTGCCGCGGGCAGCCGTGGCCGGATGGGCGATGATGGCGTCATGACCGCAGAGGACGTCGACCTCACCTCCCCGCACCCGCGCACTCGCCGACTGCCGCGTCCCCACTCCGCGTCGGGACCCCAGCACCTGCTCATCACGCTGCTGGGCGACTACTGGTTCGCCCGCGACGAGTTGCTGCCGTCGGCGGCACTGGTCGATCTGCTCGCCGAGTTCGGGGCCAACGAGAACGCGGCACGGCAGGCCATGCGGCGCCTCAACCAGCGCGGACTTCTCGCGCAGGGCAAGCAGGGCCGCACGACGTCCTACGGCATCCCCGCGGCGATCGTGGCCGGTCAGCGGGTGCGTCTGGCGCGGGCCCTCACCTTCGGCGCCGATTTCGAGGACTGGGACCGGCGCTGGACGATGGTGTCGTTCTCGATCCCCGAGGCCGAACGCGACGTGCGGCGGCTGCTGCGCAACGGTCTGCGGAACATGGCCTTCGGAGATCTGCAGGACGGGCTGTGGATCACACCGCACGACCGCCGCGAAGACGCGATGCTGCTGCTGGACGAGCTCGGCGTGCGGCAGGGGCACGTGATGCGTGCGGAATGGGAGCTTCGCGCCGGTGACGCCGCGTCCATCGCCGCGGCGTTCGAACTGGACGACCTCGGCGCGGCCTACACCGCGTTCGCCGCCGAGTACGAGCCGCTGCTGCGCTGGGCAGCCGGCGAGGTCGATCCGCGCGAGGCCCTGCAGGTGCGCACGAAGCTCACCAACGACTGGCTGGCCTTCCGGCTGATCGACCCGGAGCTGCCCACCCCGCTCCTGCCGGACGCCTGGCCGCGGCGGAAAGCCCGGGAGTCGTTCCGCCGGCTCTACGACCTGCTCGGGCCGGCCGCGGCGGCACACGTGCGTGAGATCGTGGCCGAGTACGACGCGGGCCTGTCGCGCATCGTGTCGTTCCACAAGACCGGCCCATCGGATGCCGGACCGCCGCAAAACGGTTGACTTCTCAAGTGACGGGCGTTTACAGTCCTGTAAGGCAACTGCCCTCACCACAGACAACGGAGTCACTTATGAGGCGTTCACGCTCACTACTCGCGTTCGCGGCCGCGGCCGCGACAGCTCTCGTCCTGGCCGGCTGTGCCGGGGACGACGCAGCGGCACCCGGGGACGACGAGGTCGTCGAGACCGGCGACCTCGACGCGCTCATCGCCGCCGCACAGGAGGAGGGTGAGGTGGTGTTCTACCTCACCCCGCCCGAGGCGACGGGGCAGGCGCTGGCCGATGCGTTCTTCGAGGAGTACGACATCGAGGCGACCTTCGTCCGGTTGACGGGCGGCGAACTGTCGAGTCGGTTCAGTGCCGAGGTCGAGGCCGGAGCGCCGGTGGCCGACCTGGTCCTGCCCAGCTACGACCAGTTCATCGACGAAGGGCTGGCCGCCGGCTGGCTCACCGGACTCGACGAGGGCGGCGTGCCGGCGTTCGAGGACTTCCCCGAGGAGGGAAAGCTCGACGGGGGGATCGCCATCGTGCAGTTCTCGCCCAGCGCCCTGTCGTGGAACACCGACGCCCTCGGCGACCTGCCGGTGCCGGACTCGTTCGACGACCTCGCCGACCCCCAGTACGCCGGCAAGCTGCTGCTCACCGACCCGACGTCGTCGCAGGCGTACATCCAGTTCTGGACGCTCATCATGGACGAGTACGGCCTCGAGACCGTGCAGGCGATCGCCGACAACCGGGTGCGGCTCTACAACTCGGTCGTCCCGATGACCGAGGCGCTGGCCGCCGGGGAGGGTGCGGCCACCGGCCCGAACGTGAGTGCGGTCGTCGCCGGCGCAGCCAAGAACGGCGCACCGGTCGAGTTCGCGCTGCCGGACCTGACCACCGGCCCCGAGATCGTCATGGCGCTGACCACGGAGGCGGCGCACCCGAACGCCGCGCGACTGTTCGCGAACTTCGTGCTCAGCGAGAAGGCGCAGGAGATCATCAACGGCGTCCCCGGCAACCTCTCGGCGTTCGACTACGACCAGATGCCTGCCGACTATGTGCGGGTCGACCGTGACTCGGCGCTGAAGAACGAAGAGGTCATCCTCGACGCGTTCGGTCTGTAGGACATCGGAGGGATGCCGGTGGCCCCGGCCGAGAGCCACCGGCATCCGTCATTCGGGGAAGACCTCGTCGCCGTCGACGCGGAAGGTCGTGGCCAGGCCGGCAGCCGCCGAGGCATCGCGCAGGTAGGCGACGCTCCATCGGCAGCTCGATGGCGAAGTGCCCAGCGAATGGAAGATCGGCACGCCCCGGTACACCTCGACGCCCTTGAGGATGTGCGTGTGGCGTCCGATGACGAGGTCGGCCCCGGCATCCACCGCGGCGTGACCGGCGATGCGCTGGTAATCGGCGAGGTCCGCGAAGGAGAAGTGCAGCCCCCAGTGCATCGACACGATGACCGCGTCCGCCTGCGCGCGCCGCGACGATGTCGGCACGTCGGCATAGCGGGGCCGACTCATGCGCGGACGAAGTCGAGCGGCACCGAGCGCGTGCCCCACTCCGCCCAGATGGCCATCTCCGGCTCGCCCGTCAGCGCCCACGAGGACGAGCGGGCGAGCGCCTCCTCGAGGGTGATGCGCATCATCATCCGTGCCAGGGGAGCTCCGGGGCAGCTGTGGGTGCCGCGCCCGAACGCGATGTGCCGCTGGATGTTCTCCCGGTTCAGGATGAAGCGCTCGCCGTCGGGGAACACCTTCTCGTCGCGGTTGGCCGAGGTGTACACGAGGGCGATCGGGTCGTCCTTGCGGATCAGCTGCCCCGACAGCACCACGTCCTCGCGGGCGGTGCGTGCCATCCCGCGGTACGGGGAATACAGGCGCAGCAGTTCCTCGACGGCGGCGGGGATGAGCGCCGGGTCGCCACGCAGCAGATCCTGCAGGTCGCGGTCGTGGCTCAGGTGCACGAACATGTTCCCGATGAACACGCTCGGGGCCACCATGCCGGTCACGATCAGCTGGCGTACGCACCCGAGCACGAGGTCCGGCGGCAGCGGAGCGCCGTCATGCTCGGCGGCGAGCAGGCCCGCCGTGAGGTCGGACTCGGGGTCGTAGTCGCCGGCGCGGCGCTCATCGATGATGTTCTGTGCGATCGCGTACAGTTCTCCGCTGAGCGACTTGACGGTGTCGTGATCGAGCACCTGGATCGCGTCGACGTAGGTGCCCGAGACGCGCTTGATCAGCTCGCTCGTCTCGGTGGTCAGGTTGAAGAAATGCGCGAACACGTGTGCGGGGAACTTGTGCGCGTACTGCTTGCACACGTCGATCCAGCGCTCCTCGAGCAGTGGGTCCAGGAGCACGACCGCGGCCTCGCGCACAAGGGGTTCGAGCTCGCGCATGCGCGGGGGAGTGAAGAACTTGTTGATCACCCGGCGGTACGCCGTGTGCTCGGGCGGGTCGAGATGCAGCGGCGGGCGCACGCCGGTGAATGCGAACTTCGGGATCGCGTTCTGCTTGCGGGTCGTGAAGTGCTCGATGTCGGTGATGACCGACAGCACTTCGTCGTAGCCGACCGCGGCCCAGAAGCCGTCGTACTCCTGACTGCGGGCGATGCCGCCGTGTCGGGAGCGCAGCTGCAGGAACTCCTCGTGCGCGCTCGTGAAGGATTCGCCCGGTCGAACCGGGTCGAAATCGTGGTCATCGCGGCGGGTGTCGATGATGGTCATCGGTCCGTCTCCTCTCGGCGCAGTACACGCACCCGGGCGGCGGGTACGAACAGGGTGATGTCGTCGTCGACGGCATGGCCCGGCGCGCCCAAGGTCACCAGCCGCACGCGCATTTCGGTGCCGCCCAGGCGCACGACCGACTCGGTGGTCGCGCCGAGGAACAGCACCTGTGCGACGCGTCCGGGCAGCACGTTGCCGTCGTCGCCGGTCGCGCCGACGATCGCGTACTCGGGCCGGAAGCAGGCGACCACCGTGTCGCCTACGGCGAGCGTCGGGTCGTCGGCGACACCGTGGAGCTCACCGGCGGCGGTGTCGAGCACGACGCGGCCGCCGCCCACGCTGCGGACCGTGCCCTCGAGCTCATTGGTCGTGCCGATGAAGTTCGCGACATACCTGCTCGTCGGAGTCGAGTAGATCTCGGCGGGCGTGCCCAGCTGCCGCACGCGCCCGGCGCCCATGACCGCGATGCGGTGCCCGAGCTCCATCGCCTCGTTCTGGTCGTGGGTGACGTACACGGCCGCGAAGCCGAGGCTGCGCTGCATGTCCAGCAGTTCGCGGCGCAGGGTCTCGCGCACTTTGGCGTCGACATTCGACAGCGGTTCATCGAACAGCACCAGGTCGCCGCCGTCGACGAGGGCCCGGGCCAGGGCGACCCGCTGCTGCTGGCCACCGCTCATCTGGCCGGGGAACTGGCGCCCCAGTTCACCGACCCCCACCAGCTGCAGCACATGGTTCACCTTCTCGGCGATCTCGTCGCGGCTGAAGCCGCGCCGGCGGCTCCGCAGCGGATAGGCGACGTTGTCGAAGACCGTCAGGTGCGGCCAGAGCGCGTACGACTGGAAGATCATGCTCAGCCGGCGCTTCTCGGGCGGCAGTTCGATGTGCCGCTCGGCGGAGAACATCGTGCGGCCGTGGATGTCGATCTCGCCCTCGTCGGCGCGCTCAAGCCCGGCGATCGTGCGCAGCAGCGTCGTCTTGCCGCAGCCGCTGGGGCCCAGCAGCACGACGAACTCACCGGGGGCCACATCGAGGGAGACGCCGTCGATGGCCGTGGCGATGGTTCCGTCTGTGCGCCGGAACCGCTTGGCCACTCCGCGCAGACGGACGACCGGCGTGGGGTCGGCGGCGCGCGCCGGTCCCGCCGCCGTTCCCGCGGCGGGGGCGCTCCTGCGGGTGGTCTGGTTCATGTCAGAGTCCTCCGACCGATTGGTTGCTCCACCGCGCGAGGCGGCGGGAGATGAGGAGCACGGCGATGACGATCACCGCGCTGATGACCGTGAGTGCGGTCGACAGGGATGCCAGAAGCGCATACGAGCCGTTCTGATAGATCTCCAGGATGCGGAAACCCACGACGTTGTTGCGGGTTCCGGCGAGGATCGACGAGGCGGTCAGGTCGCCCACCATGCGGACGAACAGCAGGGACCACCCGACGATGAGGGCGGGGACCATGAGGGGGAGGTGGATGCGTCCGATCGTCCGCAGTTCGCCGGCGCCCGAGACCCGGGAGGCCTCGGGCAGCTCGCCGCCGATCTGTGCGACGGCGGCGTCGGACGAGATCGACGCCTGCGGGATGTACAGCGCCAGATAGGCGAGCACCATGATCACGGCGGTGCCGCCCAGGTGGAAGGGCGGGCCGGCGAAGGCCAGGACGAAGCCGACGGCGATGATGAGGTGCGAGAGCATCGCGGGGAACTTGATCGTGCTGTCGATCACGCGGGCGGCGCGACTGCGCGAGCGGACGATCCACAGCGAGGCGATGGCCGCCGCGAGGATGCCGATGATCGACCCGACCGTGGCGAAGGTGAGGCTGTTGGTGAGCGCCCGGCGGGTCGTGCGGTCCTCGAACAGTGCGTGGAAGAACGCCTCGAGGCTGAGTCCGCCCCAGTTGATGTCGAGAGTCCAGTAGCCGTTCAGTGACACGATCACCAGCGCCAGCAGCGGGAACACGGTGGTGACCACGACGTAGAGGACGAACCCGGCGCGGACGAAGATGCGTCCCTTGCCGAGCCGGATCCGGCTGGCCCGTTGCCCCTTGCCGCCGATCGTCGCGAACCGTCCGCGACGCAGTGTGAGCGTCTGCATCCACCAGAACACCGCGACGAACGCGACCAGGACCAGGCTCAGTCCGATCGCCGCCCCGGTCTGCGGGGGGAAGGTGAAGTTCAGCAGGTGCACGATCCGCACGGACAGGATGGGGATGTCTGCCCCCTGTCCGATGACGCTCGGGATCGAGAACAGCCCGAAGCTGCTCATGAGGATGAGCATGGTCGCGCCCAGCAGGCTCGGCATCATCGCCGGAAGGGTGACGGTGCGCAGAGTCCGCAGCAGCGTGGATCCGCTCACTCGGGCCTGCTCCTCGAGGGCCGGGTCCATGTTTCGCAGGCCGGCCGTACACATCATGAAGCTGTAGGGCACCGCGTAGATCGTGTAGACGAGGATCAGTCCGTACCAGCTGTAGATGTCCAGCGGGCCCGTCTCGACGCTCACGCCGAAAAGGCCGAGGAACCAGCGGATCGCGCCGTTGAGATATCCCGCGCTGGGGGCCATCAGCAGCACCCAGCCGATCGCGCCGGCGATCGGCGGCAGCATGAACGGGATGAGCGGCATCGACTCGGTGATCATGCCCATGCCCGCATCGGTGCGCTCGTTCACCCAGGCCAGCAGCGCGCCGATGACCAGGGCCAGGACGGTGCTCACCCCGACGACGATGAGGGTGTTGCGCAGCAGCCCGAGCACATCCTCCTTCGCGAGTGCCTCGAGCACCTCCTGTCCCTGTGTGAGGGCGCTGATCGCGACGGCGGCCAGGGGAATGATCCCCAGTGCGCCCATCGCGCAGGCGAGAACGACGCTCGCGACGGTGAGCGGGGAGGGACGCTTGCGGCGAGTGACCGGCACAGCGCCCATCGGTACGGTGGGCGGCGCCGAGGTAGACATCATCGTCATCGAGGACCCTCGTTGGTCGATCAAATAGCGTACAGAAACGCTAACGAGCGGTCAGCGTAAAGTCAACAATCAAGCGGCGGTCGATACGGACGCTCGCGTGACCTCCACCGGCACCGATGTCCAGCCGATCTCGGGCATCCGCGCGGCGGTGAACGGGCCCACGGCGCGGATCGAGGACGTCGCCGCCAACAGTTCTTCCAGGGCGACGCGGATGAGCAGGCGGGCCAGCGGCATCCCGGCGCATCGGTGGCGACCGCGCCCGAACCCGAGGTGCTGGTGGATGTTGTCCCGGTCGAGGCGGAACTGTTCCGGGTCCTCGAACATGCGGGGGTCCCGATTGGCCGCCGCGTACACGAGTGTGACGGGGGTGTTCGGGTCGATCGTCCGGCCGTGCAGCTCGATCGGGCGAGACACGGTGCGGGCGAAGCCGCGGTAGGGCGTGTAGAGGCGGATGAACTCCTCGACCGCGTCCGCCATCAGCTCCGGCTCACGGCGCAGCCGGTCCTGCAGGTCGGGATGGTCGGACAGGTGCCGCATGGTCGACGCGAAGAGGATCGGCGGGGCGACCATGCCGACCACGAGGCTCTGGCGCAGCGCGCCGACGAGATGCTCTTCGGCGAGGGGCTCTCCGTCGACCCGCTCGGCGAGCAGCGAGCTGGCGGGATCCTCGTCGACGTCCATCGGCTGCTCACGGCGACGGGCCACGAGGTCGCGAGCGATGCCGTACATGCGCTCGCTCATCGCGTTGACGGTGTCGCGATCCTGCTGTCGCCACGCGTTGACCCAGGCGAACGACGTGCGAGCCAGCTCGGGGGCGACGGCCGGTTCGAGATTGAGCCACTCGGTGGTCACCCACGCGGGGAACTGCACGCCGAACGTGGTGGCGATGTCGCCGCCGCCCGCCTCGAGCAGCGGGAGGAGCTCTCTGCGCGCGTGCTCGCGGATGATCGGCTCGAGTCGGGCCAGGCGCGAGCGCTGCAGGGTGCGGTCCAGCGCTCGGCGGTAGGGGGTGTGTGCGGGGGCGTCGAAGTTCAGTGGCGGTCGGCGCAGGCCTCGCGGGTCGGAGGGCACGACGGCGCGTACCGACGAGATGAAGGTGCGCGGGTCGGATGCCGCGTCGCGCACGTCCTCGTAGCGCGTGAGTGCCCAGAATCCGCCGTACGCGGAGGTGTAGGCGGCGGGGCAGTGCTCGCGCAGCCGCGCGTACATCTCGTGCGAGGCGGCAGGGTCGTCGTTCATGGGGTCGAAGTCGTCGACCGCCTGCCCGTCGATCCCGGCACTGCCGACGATGGGGTCCCGCTGTGCGTCGTCGCCCATGCTTCACCACCCTGTGAATAGCGGATGCCGCGTGCGCGGCGGAGTCATCACGAGTCTAATACAACATTCTCGCTGACGTGCGATAGCTTATGTGTAGCCTATTTCAGAGGGCCGCTCGGTGGGGTGCGCTCGCGCCCCGCCGCGAAAAGAGCCGCGACGATCCCGACCGCCGCGAACGAGGTCATCACGATCGTCGCAGGCACCGCCGTGGCCGTACCGGCCAGGCCGCCCAGCGGCGAGGCGGTCGCCCCGAACACGAACTGCGTGAAGCCCAGCAGGGCCGAACCCGCCCCGGCGGTGCCGGCGGCGCGGCCCACCGCCAGGGCTGAGGCGCTCGACATCACCGCACCGCAGCCTGCCGCGAACAGGCACGCCAGCGGCAGGTACGAGCCGAGGGTGAGCACGTCCGACAGTGCCAGCACCGCCAGTCCCGCCGCGGCGCCGATCACCAGCAGCTGCGCGCCGCGCAACGTCGGCGGTGCGCCCCAATGCGCGGCGACGCGGCCGTTGAGCCATGCGCCGGTCATCACCGCCACCGACGTGGCCGAGAAAGTCAGTCCGTAGGTGAGCGCCGTGTGGCCCAGTGCGTCCTGCACGATGAACGACGACGAGCTGATGTAGGTCATCAGCGCCGCGTACCCCGCGCTGTAGGCGAACACGTACCCCAGGTAGGCCGGGCGGCGCAGCAGCCCGCCGATGTTCCCGGTGAGAGCAGACAGGGTGAAGGGGTGCCGCCGCTCGCGCGGCAGGCTCTCGGGCACGACGAGGATTGCGACGGCGAGCATCGCGACCCCGATCACCGCCAGCCCGCCCAGCGCCGCCCGCCAGCCGCCCCATTGGGCCAGCAGAGCCCCGAGAGGGCTCGCCACCGCCGGCCCCAGCGCGATCATCACGAACAGCGTGCTGAAGGCCCGGACCGCCCGTTCATGCGAGACGAGATCGGCGATGATGGCCCGCGACAGCACGGCGCCGGCCGCCCCGGCGAAGCCCTGCACCGCGCGGATGGCGATGAGCGCCGACAGCGTCGGACTGAATGCGGCCCCCAGCGCGCACGCCGAGAACAGCGTGAGGGCGACGATCAGCGTGCGACGCCGGCCCAGGGCGTCGGAGATCGATCCGATGATCAGCTGTCCGAACGCCGAGCCGATCAGGAACGCGGTCAGGGTCAGCTGCACCGCCGACGCTGCCGCGCCGAGGTCGTCGGCCATCGAGGGGAAGGCCGGCAGGTACATGTCGGTCGACAGCGACGCCGTCATCGACACGAATCCGAGCGCGTAGATCCGGCCGCCGACCAGTGGGTCGCGGCGGCCGGATTCGGACGCGCTGCTCACTGGGCGGTCACGGCGTCGGGCCGGAACCCCTTCTTCGCGAGCTGGATCTGCTCATACACGTGGTGGCGCAGCTCCGTGAACCGCGGCATCGACCGGGTCTCGAGCTGGTCGCGCTCGGCCGGCAGATCGATCTCGAGGTCCTCCTGCACGACGGTGGGCGAGCTCGACAGGATGATCACGCGTTCGCCGAGGTACACCGACTCGTCGATGTCGTGGGTGACGAACAGCACCGACAGGCCCAGCGACTTGCGTACGCTGCGCACGAGGTCTTCCAGGTCGGCACGGGTCTGCGCGTCGACAGCCGCGAACGGCTCGTCCATCAGCAGCACCTCGGGCTGGTAGGCAATGGCGCGGGCGATCGCGACGCGCTGCTGCATGCCGCCCGACAGCTGCCAGGGGTAGGACTGGGGCACGTGGTCGAGGCCGACGTTGATGAGCGCCTCCTCGACGAGCTCCTTGCGCCGGGCCTTGGGCACCCCCGCGTTCTTCAGCGGCAGTTCGACGTTGTCGGCCACGCGCAGCCAGGGGAACAGCGACCGGCCGTACTCCTGGAAGACGACGGCCATCTTCTTCGGCGGTCCGGTCACGGTCTTGCCGTCGAGGACGACCTCGCCGCTGGTGGGTTCGAGCAGCCCCGCGATGCACTTGAGCAGCGTGGTCTTTCCCGAGCCGGACGGGCCGACCAGACACGTGAGCTCGTTCTTGCCGAGGTCGAACGTGAGATCGCGGACGGCTTCGACGTCGCCGCCGTCGGTGCGGTAGATCTTCTGGAGCCCGCGCACCGACAGCAGCGTGTCCTCCGCAGCGAGCGTGCGGCCGCGGCCGACGAGCGGCGGGGTGTTGTCAAGAGGCATTCTCAATGTCCTTCAGTCCGTAGTACCAGCGGAGGATGCGGCGCTCGAGGTATTTGAACAGCACCGACACAACGATGCCGATCAGTCCCAGCACCAGGATTCCCGACCACATCTCGGGAATCGCGAAGCGCCGCTGGAATTGGATGATCGAGAAGCCCAGCCCCGACGAGGAGAAGAACATCTCACTGATCACCATGAGGATGATCCCGATGGGCAGCGCCTGGCGCACACCGGCGAGGATCTGCGGGGCCGCCGACGGCAGCACCTGGTAGCGCACGCGGGCGAAGCCGTGGATGCCGTACGAACGACTCGTCTCGGTCTGCACCGCGTCGGTGGCGCGCACGCCTTCGATCGTGTTGAGCAGCACCGGCCAGATGGCACCGGCGGCGATGACGACGATCTTCATCGTGTCGTCGACTCCGATCAGCAACCCGAAGATCGGGATGAGCACGGGCGGCGGGATCGCGCGGAAGAACTCGAAGATCGGCTCGGTGAACGCGCGCAGGTCGCGGTTCAGCCCGATCAGCAGGCCCAGTACTGCGCCCGCGACGATCGCGACGCCGGTGCCGACGGCGAACCGGCCCAGTGAGGGCAGCACGTCGCTGAAGAAGCGCTCGCCGACCCACGTCTCGAAGAACTCGGCGACCAGTTCGGCGGGCTTGGGCACGAAGATGCTCGTCGCGTTCAGGCTCAGCAGCCACCACAGCACGATGAGCAGGATCGGAAGTCCGAGCGCGTACACGGTGGCGATGAGTGCCTTCTTCATGCGATCGCCTCCCCGCGTACCGACTGGTGCCAGCTCAGCAGGCGGCGCTCCAGAAGTCGCACGCCGAGGTTGATGACCAGGCCCAGCAGGCCGGTCGCCAGCACCAGCGCGTACGTGGACTCGTACAGCCCGACGTTGCGCGAGAGCGCGATCTGGTTGCCGAGCCCCGGCGTACCGATGACCAGCTCTGCGGTCACGGCGAGGATCAGCGCGACGGCCGCAGCCAGGCGCAGGCCCGTGAGCAGATACGGCAGCATCGTGGGGAACACGACGTCGCGCACGCGCTGCCACCAGGTGAAGCCGAAGCTGCGGGCCGTGTTCATGGCCACGGTGTCGACATCGGCCACGCCGTAGAGCACCTGGATGAAGATCTGCCAGAACGCTCCGTAGGTGATGATCAGCAGGCTCTGCTGAAGCGGAACGGCGAACAGCAGCACCGCCAGCGGAATGAGGCCGACCGAAGGGATGGGCCGCAGGAACTCGACGGTCGTGCGCGTCGCTTTCTGCAAGAACGGCGACAGGCCGATGATCACGCCCAGAGGCAGCGCCAGCACGAGCGCGAGCGCGATGCCCAGCGCCCAGCTGGTCACCGTCTGGCCGACCGCCTCCCAGAAGCCGGTGAGCGTCGCATTCTGCGCGAGGGTGAGCAGCACGGTGGATGCCGGAGGCAGATAGGTCGGGTCGACCAGGCCGGTGCGCGAGGCGATCTCCCAGACGGCCAGAAAGGTGATCACCCCCGCGACACCCAGCAGCATCCGGCGCGGCCGGAACCGCCGGCGTCGGCGTCGGGCACGGTCGATCGCGACCGTGCGTGTGATGGTGTCGGTCGGCGCGACGGGGAGGTTCGCCCGTTCCGCGCCGGCCCATCCTGCGTCGACCATCAGGTCGCCTCCTCATTGGCCACGGACTCCAGCGTCGCGTATCGCGCACGCAGGTCTGCCTTGCGCACCTTGCCGCTCGCCGTCCGCGGGAGATCGTCGACGAACGCGACCGCCTTGGGTGCCTTGTACTTCGCGATGCGGCCGGCCACATGTCCGATGACCGCCTCTGCAGACACCGGCTGGCGGGCGACCGCCACGGCGACGGGCACCTCGCCCCAGCGCTCGTCGGGAACACCGATGACGGCGACCGATTCGATCTCGGGCAGCTCCATGATGAGCTGCTCGACCTCGGCGGGGTAGATGTTCTCGCCGCCGGAGATGATCATGTCCTTGAGGCGGTCGCTCACGATGAGATAGCCCTCCTCGTCGAGGTGTCCGATGTCGCCGGACCGGAACCATTCGCCGTGGTACGCGTCGCGGGTGGCATCCGGTCTGTTCCAGTATCGCCGGATCACGTTCGGTCCGCTGATCTCGATCTCGCCGGTGGACCCGGGTGGCAGCGGCTGCAGGTCGGGTCCGACGATGCGCACGTCCGTGAAGAAATGGGCCAGACCCGACGAGCCCACGTGGGCGCGCGCCTTGCGGTAGGGCAGCGATGTGGCGCCGGGGGCCGTCTCGGTCATGCCGTAGCCGGACGAGAAGCTCAGCCCCCGTGTCTCGTACGCCTCGATGACGCGCAGCGGCACGCTTGAGCCGCCGCACGTGAGCTTGCGCACCGACGACAGGTCGGTGGTGGCCCACGCCGGGTGCTCCGCGAGCATCTGGAACGTGGTCGGCACGCCCGACAGGCTCGTGACGCCGTGGGTCTGGATCGCCTCGAGCACGGCGCCCGGGTCGAACTTGTCGTGCAGCACGATCGTGCCGCCCTTCAGCAGCGTGGGCAGCGCGCCCATGCTCAGCGAGGCGACGTGGAACAGCGGCGCGATCAGCAGCGAGACATCCTCGCTGGTGACGTCGTAGTCGACGAGTGCGTTGATCGAGTTCCAGGTCAGGTTGCCGTGGGTGAGCACCGCGCCCTTGGGGCGGCCGGTCGTGCCCGAGGTGTAGAGGATCATGGCCGGGTCATCGAACGTCGCCGGAGCCACACGCAGGTCGGCCGATGCCGCAGCCAGCGCCTCGTCGAACGACTCGACGGCGGGGAGTTCGGCCGGTCCGTCCACCACGAGGCGCCCGGTGATCGCGCTCGACCAGGCGGCCGCGCGTGCGAGTTCGCGCAGCGACTGGTGGGTGATGAGGAACGTCGCGCCGGAGTCCTCGATCATGTACTCGAGTTCGCGGGGAGCCAGACGGGTGTTCAGGGGCACGAAGATCGCGCCGATGGCTCCGCACGCGAAGAACGTGGTGAGAAAGTCGGGGTGGTTGTTGCCGAGGTAGACGACGCGGTCGCCGGCGGCGACGCCGCGGTCGGCGAGGACGTTCGACAGTCGTGCGATGCGGTCGGCGAGTTCCTCGTAGCGCAGGGTCTGTTCCGCGGAGATGATCGCGGTGTCGCCGTGCGACTTCACACGGCGCCGTTCGATCCAGGTCCCCAGTCCTTGGTTTTCCATTCGGTGTGCCTCGTTGCTGTAGCGGGATTGCAGGACAGGGGCGGGAGCCGCCGTGCGGCGCCCGCCCCTGTCGGAGCGGATTACGGGATGATCACCGTGTCGAGGTCGGGCTCGGTGTCCATGAAGTCGTACTTCAGGGCGAGGTCGCTCAGGTCGATCAGCACCTGCGGGTCGATGTCGGCCGACAGTCGCTCAAGGCGCAGGTCGAGGGCTGCGGCCTCGGGGAGCGGGGTCAGCTCGGCGATCGCGGCGGCCAGGCCCGCACGGTCGTCGTTGGCGGCATCGAGGGTCTCGCCCAGGGCGGCGCGCCACTTCTCGAGCGTCTCCGCGTCCTCCGCGACGGCGCCCGAGGTGAACGTGACCATCGTGGGCAGGCCCGGGATGATGTTCTGGTTCGGGTAGCCGAGGACCGAGTACTTCTCCGGGTCGGCGATGGCCGCCGACATGAACGGCTCGGGGATCCACACCGCGTCGACGTTGTTGCTGTCGAGCTGTGCGAGGGCGTCGGCGAACCCGATCTCGATGAAGTTCACCGCGCTGGGGTCACCGCCGTCCTTCGCGACCGACTCCATGATGGTGAGGTCGCCCTGCGTGTTGACGGCGTTGACCGACACACGCTTGCCTTCGAGGTCCGACCAGCTGTCGATGCCGTCGCCGGCACGGGTGACGATCGCGTTGATGTCGTCGCCCTCCTCGAGCGAGAACGAGTAGCCCGTGGCGACGCGCACGTCGACTCCCTGGCTGGAGGCGACCAGCACCGAGAGCGGGTTGCCGACGCCGAAGTCGAGCTGACCGGTCGAGACGGCCGGCAGCATGGCGGCGCCGCCCTCCTGGATGGTCACCTCCACGTCGAGGCCGTGCTTCTCGAAGATGCCCTCGTTGATGCCGTACGTCACGGCAGCCGACGGGGCGATGGCCAGCAGGCCGACGTTGATCTCGGTGAGCTCGTCGGTCGTGCCGGGGTCGGTGTCGCCGGTGGGATCCGGGTCGCCGCTGGGCGAACCGGACGTGCACGCGGAGAGCAGGAGCACACCGGCGGTGGCCAGGGCCGCCAGTGAGGTGAAGCGGGTACGTCGTGACATTTCAGTGACTCCTTTGTAACTGCGGGTGGTTGCTGTGCGATGTTCAGTTGTGGGAAGCCTGCGTTTCGGGTCAGGCGTAGAAGCGGTACAGGCCACGGGCGACCACGGCCGGCTTGGTGCCGCCGTCGATCTCGATGGTCTGGTCGACGGTGAACTGGTAGCCGCCGGGCACCTCGGTCACCTCCGTGATCACGGCCCCGCCGCGCACGCGGTCGCCGACCTTGACCGGCGATACGAAGCGGACCTTGTCCAGACCGTAGTTGACCTTGGTCGTGACGCCCTCGAGGTCGAACAGCTCCGACCAGAACTTGACCGTCAGCGACAGCGACAGGAAGCCGTGCGCGATGGGACCGCCGAAGGGACCGTCCTTGGCGCGCTCGGGATCCACGTGGATCCACTGGTGGTCGTCGGTGGCATCGGCGAACAGGTTCACGCGATCCTGCGTGACCTCGGTCCAGTCGGTGAACCCGAGGTCGGTGCCGGCGAGGTTCGCGGCGTCAGCGTATGCGGCGGTGGTGGTCATGTGCGGCCTTTCGTGTCAGACGAACGCGGCCACGCCGGTCAGGGCGCGTCCGACGATGAGGGAGTTGATCTCGTGGGTGCCTTCGTAGGAGTAGACGGCTTCGGCATCGGCGAAGAACCGGGCGACATCGTGCTCGAGGAGGATGCCGTTGCCGCCGAGCACCTCGCGACCCAGCGCCACCGTCTCACGGGCCAACCGCGCGGTGGTCATCTTGGCCAGTGCGGAGTTCGTGTCGCTGTAGTCCCCGGCATCCTGCCGCTGCGACAGCTGCACGGCCATGCCCAGTGAGGCGACGGCGCTTCCGAGCATGCGGGCGAGCTTCTCCTGCACGAGCTGGAAGCCGCCGACGGGGCGGCCGAACTGCTCGCGCGTGCGGACATAACGCACTGCGGCCTCGAGCGCGCCGGCCTGCAGGCCCGCCGCGATCCACGCGACGTCCGAGCGCATCGTGCGCAGGATCTGCGACACGTCGCGCCACGAGTTCACGTTCTGCAGTCGGTGCGTCTCGGGCACGCGCACGTCGTCGAGCGTGATGACGGCGTTCTGCATGGGACGCAGCGACACCTTGCCGGTGATGGTCTCCAGGTGCACTCCGGCGGCCGCGCGGTCGACGAGGAAGAGCTTGATCTCGCCGTCGGCCGTGTCACGGGCGAAGACGGCGAGGGTGTCGGCGGTGTCGGCGCCGCCGATCCAGCGTTTGCGGCCCGACAGCACCCATTCGGCGCCGTCGCGGCGCGCGGTGGTGGCGAGGCCCCCGGCGATGTCCGAGCCGTGGTCGGGCTCGGTGAGCGCGAACACGCCGGTCAGTGCGAACGAGCGCACGAGCGGATCGAGCTCGGCGACCTGTGCCGGCGACCCACCCAGCCGCACGGCGGCGCGGAACAGCCCCGACTGGGCGTTGTAGAGCGTGGCGACCGAGACGTCGGCGCGGGCGAGCACGTAGTTGCGGAATCCGCTGAACATCGACGAGGCCGCCTCTTCGGCGCTCACTCCCTCGGGAGCCATCAGGTTCAGCGGCACCAGTGCCTCGAGCACGGCGCCGGGCATCGTCGCCGTTTCCCAGGCGTCGCGCATGAGCGGAGTGATCTCGCGCTCGAGCGTGGCGGCGAGGCCCGCCAGGACGGTGCGTGCGCCGGCGCTGAGATGGGTCTGCGCGTAGCCGTACGGGTCGAGGCCGATCGCGTCGTCGAAGGTCAGGGTCATCACGCGCCCCCGAGGCCGAGCAGTCGGGCGGCGTTGTCCTTGAGGATGCCGGGGAGGACCTCCGGCTTGAACAGCTCAGCCGCCGTCGCATCGCGCTGCCACCGGTCGGGGGTCAGCAGCGGGAAGTCCGAGCCGAACAGCACACGACGCTTGAGGTACGAGTTCGCGGCGCGCACGAGCGCGGCGGGGAAGTACTTGGGACTCCATCCCGACAGGTCGATCCACGTGTTGTGCTTGTGTGTCGCGACCGACAGCGCCTCGTCCTGCCAGGGCACGGACGGGTGGGCCATGATGATCTGCAGGTCGGGGAAGTCGGCGGCGACGCCGTCCAGCAGCATTGGGTTGGACAGCGCGAGGCGGAAGCCGCGGCCGCCGGGCATACCGGCGCCGATCCCCGTCTGGCCGGTGTGGAACAGTGCCGTGACCCCGGCATCCTGCAGCACCGAATACAGGTCGTAGTGCTGCGGGTCGCTCGGGTCGAAACCCTGCACCGTGGGGTGGAACTTGAACCCCCGCACGCCGTGGTCGTCGATGAGGCGCCGGGCGCGGTCGATGGCATCGTCGCGACGCGGGTCGACCGAGCCGAACGGAATCAGCACGTCGTTGTTGCGTGCCGCGCCTTCGGCGATCTCTTCGCTCGAGAGCGGGGGATGCTGCAGCTGCGTCTGCGCATCGACGGTGAACACGACTGCCGCCATCTTCCGCTCGCGATAGTACGCCGCGACGCTGTCGAGGTCGGGGCGCGGACCGTCGGCCGAGAAGTACTTCGAAGCCGCCTCCGACAGGTCGGCCGGCAGCGACGAGTGGCCGTGCGGATCGACCTCGATGTGCACGTGCACATCGATCGCGGTGAGGGCGTCGAGGTCGATCGCCGGTTCGTAGCGGGTCATGGTTTCGGGTGCTGGAGCTTCTGGTCGGGGCGGGCGGGGTTCGGGGTGGTCGGTGTCTGGACGATCAGCGCTGGTCGGTCAGCGCTGCAGGTCGTCGGGCAGCGGCGGGAACTTCTCGCCGATCGACTGGGTGTGGCCGCCGATGACGTCGGCACCGCGTTCGACCAGGGCGTCGTAGGTCCAACCGCCGTCGCGGTACTCGGTGGTGGCGGCCTCGGGGTGCGACCACACTTGCAGGCGGTCGCCGCCGATGCCGATGGCCTGACCGGTGATGGTCGCCGCCGCGTCCGAGGCGAGGTAGGCGATGAGGCCGGCGACGTCGGCCGCGGTGCCGAAGCCGAGGTCGTGGCGGAAGAACGGCGGCATGGCCTCGCCCTTCTCGTCGGCCTCGACGGCGGCGGCGAAGTAGGGGACGGTCGCGGTCATCGCGGTGGCGGCCACGGGAATGACGGCGTTGGCGGTGATGCCGGCCTTCTTCAGCTCGAGCGCCCACGTGCGCACCATGCCGACGATGCCGGCCTTGGCGGCGGCGTAGTTGGTCTGGCCGAAGTTGCCGCGCTGACCGGTGGGCGAGCCGATCGTGATGATGCGGCCGGCGATCTGGTTCTCGCGCATATAGGTGGCGGCCGCGCGCACGGTGGTGAACGTGCCGCGCAGGTGCACGCCGATGACGGTGTCGAAGTCGTCGTCGCTCATCTTCCACAGCACGGTGTCGCGCAGCACGCCGGCGTTGGTGACGAGGATGTCGAGCCGGCCGAACGTGTCCACGGCGGTCTGGACGAGCTTCTCGGCGGTCTCGGTCGGGCCGACGGGGGCCACGACGGCGACAGCGCGTCCGCCGGCGTCGGTGATGGATGCCACGGCGGCGGCCGCAGTGGCGTCGTCGACGTCGTTGATCACGACCGCCGCGCCCTGGCGGGCGAGCTCCTGCGCGTAGGCGAGACCGAGGCCGCGGCCCGATCCGGTGACGATGGCGACTTTGCCGTCGAGGCTCATTGAGTGCTCCTTCACACGTGTTGCCCCTCATTGAAGTGCACATAGTTGAAGTTGTCAATGGTTTTTGATTTCAAACAACTGCCCTAGGATGAGTGCCATGTCGAGGACGACACGAATGCGCGCGTCGGTGCTTCCGGCGTCGGCGGAGGACCGCCTCTGGCAGTCTTCGGTCGGCGGAGGTCTGAGCTTCGTCTTGGCACGGGCCAACGCCGTGTCGCTGGCCGGCGTGCACGCCGCCCTGGCCGAGCACGGTCTGCGGGTGCGGCAGTATTCGGTGCTGGCGATCGCCGCCGGGGGGCTGCGGCCTTCGCAGCGCGAACTGTCGGATTTCCTGCGGCTCGACCCGAGTCAGATCGTGGCCGTGGTCGACCACCTCGAGGCGCGCGACCTCGTGCGCCGCGAGCCCGATCCGAACGACCGACGTGCCAAGGTCGTCGTGGCCACCGACGCAGGACAGGCGCTGTACCGCCGCGCGCAAGCCGCCGCCGAGCGCGCCGACCATGAGTTCCTCGCCCGGCTCGACGCCGCCGAGGTCGCCGCCCTCGCCCCCGCCCTCCGCAAACTGGCCTGGGCCCCCGCCGTCGACTGACCCGCGGGCGGGCCCTCGCCCGCGCTCGCCCGCGCTTCCCTTCGCCGAGCCGCCTACCTTTATCCGAGCCGCCCAGCTGTGGAC
>JAEXHA010000032.1 GCA_023450335.1 Actinomycetes bacterium
CCATGAACTGCGACAGCTGCGAGGTGCCGAAGAACTCCTTGATCGCGGCCACGACGGGGCGCACGTTGATCAGGGTCTGCGGGGTGATCGCCTCGATGTCCTGCGTGGTCATGCGCTCGCGGACGACACGCTCCATGCGCGACAGACCGGTGCGGACCTGGTTCTGGATCAGCTCGCCGACCGCACGGATGCGGCGGTTGCCGAAGTTGTCGATGTCGTCGACGTCGAGTCGGATCTCGGCCGGCTTGCCGCCGCGGACGCCGTCGTACGACGTGTCACCGCGGTGCAGCCGCACCAGGTACTTGATGGTCGCGACGATGTCCTCGACCGTGAGCACCGAGTCGGTCAGCGCGACGTCGACGCCCAGCTTCTGGTTGATCTTGTAACGACCCACCTTGGCCAGGTCGTAGCGCTTCGGGTTGAAGTAGAAGTTGTCCAGCAGCGCGCGAGCGGCTTCGGCGGCCACCTGCTCGCCCGGACGGAGCTTGCGGTAGATGTCACGGAGCGCGTCCTCCTTGGAGAGGATCGTGTCCTTGCTCAGCGTGTCTTCGATCGACTCGATGCCGGCGAACTCGGCGAGGATGTCCTCGCTGGTCAGACCCAGGGCCTTGAGGAAGACCGTGACCGACTGCTTGCGCTTGCGGTCGATGCGCACGCCGACCTGGTCGCGCTTGTCGATCTCGAACTCGAGCCAGGCACCGCGCGAGGGGATGATGCGCGCCGAGACGATGTCCTTGTCACTGGTCTTGTCGGGGGTCTTGTCGAAGTAGACACCCGGCGAGCGCACCAGCTGCGACACGACGACACGCTCGGTGCCGTTGATGATGAACGTGCCCTTGGCGGTCTGGAGCGGGAAGTCGCCCATGAAGACCGTCTGGGTCTTGATCTCACCGGTGAGGTGGTTCATGAACTCGGCCTCGACGTACAGCGGGGCGGCGTAGGTCTTGCCGCGCTCCTTGCACTCCTCGATCGAGTACTTCTCCGGCTCGAGGTACGGGTTCGTGAACGAGAGCTGCATCGTCTCGCCGAGGTCCTCGATCGGCGAGATCTCCTCGAAGATCTCCTCGAGACCGCTCACGGCCGGGACGTCGGTGCGGCCCGCGGCCTCAGCCTCGGAGAGGCGAGCCTTCCAGGCGTCGTTGCCGACGAGCCAGTCGAACGACTCCGTCTGCAGCGCGAGGAGGTCGGGGACCTCCAGCGTGTCGGAGATCTTGGCGAAGGACGTGCGGGAGACCCCGCGGCCGTTCTTCTTGGTGGTGGAATTGGTTGCGTTGGGCGCAGCAGCCAAGGGATTACCTCCATGAGCCCGGGCAGGGCTGGTTCCTTGTCGTCAGGTGGAGTGCTCCCGGATCCGAAAACCTGCATCACGCGCCGTCGTGGGGTGACGGGGGCGCAGGCACAAGCCGACCACCATATGAAGGCAAGGGGGAAGGGAGCGCAACTACCTACTATAGACCGCGCGACGCGCCATGGCAAGCGGGATCCTTGACGAGTTTCGGATGCTGCGGTATAACCCCGCGCGGGCCCTCTCCACCGGAGGCTGGGCCGCCCCGCGACGGGCCCGGCAGCCCCGTCAGGGCACGCGGGCGTGGCGGAAACGCAGCTGCGTGCCGGGCCGCACTTGAGCGAGGGCGTCCCGCCCGTCATCGGTCACCACGGCGATGACGGGGTAGCCGCCGGTGACGGGTCCGTCCGGTCCGAGGATCACGGGGCGACCGCTCGGCGGCACCTGCAGCGCACCCGGAAGCATGCCTTCACTGGCCAGTTCGCCGCCGCGGGCGCGTGGCAGGTCGGGGCCGTCGAGGCGGATGCCGACCCGATCGGCATGCGGCGTGACCGTCCAGACCGATTCGAACAGGCCGGCCTGCGCCGCCGGGGTGAACCAGTCGGTACGAGGCCCCGGTGCGAGGGCGACCTCGACGACGGCGTCGTCGGGCGGCCCCCACGGATGAAGGTGCTCGATCGGGATGGCGGCGACCGCTTGCCCGTCGGATCGCAGCACGTCGCCTGGCTGCAACCGGGCCGGGCCCCATCCGGACAGCGTGTCGGTGGCCTGCGAGGCGATGAACGACGGGGCGGCGAGGCCGCCGCGGACGGCCAGGTACCCGCGGGCGCCGTGGGTGAACCAGTCGATGTGCAGCTCCGTGCCGGCGCGCCACGCGTGTGCCGCGTAGGGGTCGACGTCGCGGCCGTCGAGCCGGACCGGCCCCCACGCGCCGGTCACCGCGAACCACAGGTCGGTTTCAGCGACAGCGCGAAATCCTCCCATGGTGATCTCGATCCCTGCTGCACGTTCGGCGTTGCCGACGAGCCGGTGTGCTGTGCGCAGCGCGGCCCGGTCCGCCGCCCCCGACACGGCGATGCCCGCGGCCGCGTTGCCCATCCGGCCCTGATCCTGGACGGTGGCGAGCAGTCCCGGCTCGCGGACCCGCAGCGCCGGGGCACCCGAAACCTCCGCGGGCATCGCGGCGCCGGAACCGCCGGCGGACACCGGCGCGGAGCGGGGTGCCGGAGCAGGGCGGAAGCGCACGCGGGTGCCGGGAGTGAGCAGGGCGGGCGGGTCGGATGCCGGATCGAACAACGGCGCGGGCGTGGTGCCGATCAACTGCCATCCGCCCGGGGTATCACGCGGGTAGGCGCCGCTGAACTCCCCCGCCAGGCCCACGGCGCCGGCGGGCACGCGAGTGCGCGGGCTCGCACGGCGCGGCACATCGAACGGCCAGTCCGCGCTGACCAGATAGCCGAACCCGGGAGCGAAGCCGGTGAAGGCGACCGTCCACGCGGCTGCGGCGTGCCGGGCGATGAGCTCGCCGGCGGTCAGCCCCAGCAGCCCCGCGGTCTCGGCGAGGTCGGCCCCGTCGTAGACGATCGGCAGTTCGACGATCGCGGCCTGCGACCCGGCCTCGGCCTCACGCGGTGCCGCCACCGCGGCATCCACCCAGGCCCGGGCCGCCGCCAGTGGCAGCACGGCCGGGTCGACGTGCACGAGCACGGTGCGCGCGGCCGGCACGAGGTCGATCAGGCCGGCGGGGGTGGATGCCAGAAGCCGGCCGTGCAGGTCGAGCACCGCGTCGAGGGTGTCGACCTCGAGCAGCAGCGCGCGATCACCGAAGGGGAGGATGCGGGGCGTCACCGGAGGTCACCTCCCCCCGCCGCGGCGGTGCGGGGCGCATCGAGCACCTGCGGCGCCGCACCGGCGCACTCGACGTCGCAGACA
>JAEXHA010000181.1 GCA_023450335.1 Actinomycetes bacterium
GGCCACGTGTGAGCGCAGGTCGGCGCGCAGCGTCGCGCGGAACTCGCCGATCAGGCCGTCGGCGCGGCGCAACTGCTCGCGCGAGAGCACGCGGGGGTCGTCGGCACGTTCGGCGGCCGGGCCGAACGTCCGGCCTGACCGGTCGGCGTGCGCCGCGGCGGCCAGATCGGCCTGCAGGCTCTTCATCGCCGCGCGCACGCTGCCGCGCACCTCGTCGGCGATGAGCCGCACGCTGTCGGCCAGACCTGCCTCGATGCCCTCGAGGTCGCCGGCGCGAGCGGCCACTTCGGCCCGCCCGGCGTCGGTGATCTCGTAGACGGTCTTGCGGCCGTCGACGGTCTTGGTCACCAGGCCCTCTTCTTCGAGCTTGGCCAGCCGCGGGTAGATCGTGCCGGCGCTGGGCGTGTACGTGCCGCCGGTGCGGTCCGACAGCGCCTGCATGAGGTCGTAGCCGTGGCGCGGCGCTTCATCGAGCAGGCTCAGCAGGTACAGGCGCAGGTCGCCGTGGGAGAAGACGGGAGGCATGTCACCACTCCTCGGGGGTCGGGGCGTCGCCGGGCTCGGCGCCGGCCGGCTCGCGCCGCAGCACCGTGATGTCGCCCGAGACGGTGTTGACGCGCACGTCGACGAACGAGCCGCTCAGCTCGCCGGTCGAGCCGGTGAAGTTGGCGCCGATGCCGCCGGTGCCCTGCTGCAGGCTGCCGTCGACCAGCAGCCGGCCGCTCACCGAGCGCAGCACGTAGTTCGCAGGCAGGTCTTCGTCCAGCCGCAGCGTCACCGCGCCGCTGACCGTGTTGAACCCGGCCGACTGGATCGCGCCGTCCGAGTCGATCAGCGCGGCGCCCGACACCGTGTCGATGTCGGCCTTGCGGATCGTGCCCGTCGCGGCGACGTCGCCCGAGACCGAGTTGGCGCTGAGCGCACCGGTGAGGCCGCGCACCTGCACGTCACCCGAGACGGCGTTGACCGACAGGTCGCCGGTGAGGCCGTCGACGATGATGTCACCCGACACGGTGTTGAGCTTGGCATCGGTCTCGAGCCCCGACACGAGCGCGCTGGCGCTGACGACGCCGAGCGTGAGTGCCACGTCGCGCGGGACGGCCACGCTGATCTCGGCCTTGGGGCCGCCGCTGCCGAAGTTGCGGAACGCCTCGAGGAAGTTGTCCCACCGCAGCTGCGCGTGGTCGATCTCGACCCCGTTGCCGTCGGCCTCGATGCGCAGGTCCTTGATGGTGACCGAGTGCACTTCGATGCGCACGCCCGGTTCGTCGTGGGCGACGACGTCGACTTGGCCGCCGACGAGGCCGATCTTGAGTTTGCGGACGTCTGCGAGGTCGATGACGCGCGTCTGCCCGGGCTGGATGAGCCACTTCTCGAGGGTCATGAGGTCTCCTGAATGGTGAGGGCGATTCGAGATATATCGCGTTAGAACGACGATAACACGATATATCGCGACTTTGTCAAGAGGGGTGGATGCCACGGGCTTGACCTTGACGCAACGTCAACCTCTAGCGTGACTCTCATGAACAGCGAATGGTCGATCCAACAGATCGCGAAGCTCGCCGGCACCACGAGCCGAACCCTCCGGCACTACGGGGAACGCGGACTGCTCACCCCGTCGCGCATCGGAAGCAACGGCTACCGGTATTACGACGGGCGCGCGCTCGTGCGCCTGCAGCGCATCCTGCTGCTGCGTGAGCTCGGACTCGGGCTGCCGCAGATCGCCCAGCTCCTCGACCGCGCGACGGACGAGGAACAGGCCCTGGCAGGGCACCTCGCGTGGCTGCGTGAGGAGCAGCACCGGCTGGCGCGACAGATCGTGTCGGTCGAGGCGACCATCGCCGCATTGAAAGGAGGGAAGCCACTCATGGCTGAGAACATGTTCGACGGGTTCGACCACACCCGATACAAGGAGGAGGTCGAACAGCGCTGGGGTCGGCGGGCCTACGCCGACAGCGACCGGTGGTGGCGCTCGATGAGCGCCGAAGAGAAGGCGGCCTGGCAGGCGCGCTCGCAGAAGCTCGGTGAGGACTGGATCGAGGCCGCATCACGCGGCATCGCGCCCGACAGCGCCGAAGCGCAGGCACTTGCCGAACGCCACGTGGCCTGGCTGACGGGCATCCCGGGGACGCCGGCATCCACCCCCGGCGGCGACGTCGCCGGATACGTGACCGGTCTCGGCGAGATGTACGTCGCCGACCCGCGCTTCGGCGCCAACTACGGCGGCCGGGCGGGGGCGGAGTTCGTGCGTGACGCGCTGCGCGTCTACGCCGAAGCGCATCTGTGAGACGCGCCTGGAGCGTCAAGGTGGGGACACACCCTGACACACACGAAGCGCCCTCACGGTTGGACGGTGTGGGCGCTTCGGCATGAGATGGGTTACGTGCGCGTGCCGCCGCGGACGACCCGCAACAGGAACGCGATCAGCGCGATGACGCCGACGATGATGGCGACCCAGAGCAGCCAGCCGAGCGCTTCTGACAGGCCACCGACGATGGCCAGCACGATCGCGACCACGATGATGATGAGGAGGGCGATGTTCATGTCTTCTCCCGTTCCTTCCGACGTTGCTGTGTGGGCACGTGCGGAATCGATGTGGGCACCACGGTAAACGCGGATCGCAGCGCGCGGACAGGCCCTTGACGCCGTCTTCTCAGCGGTGCTAATGATCCACGCGATGCGCGTCAACCCCCTCGTGGCGCGTTCTCGCCTGCTCGTAACGTGAGCGCATCGACAGACGAAGGAGAACGCCATGCCTCGCGGACGCGGATCGAACAGCCTGAAAGACCCGGAACTCTACGAAGAGCTGCGCGACGACGGTGCCTCGAAAGAGAAGGCCGTCCGCATCTCGAACGCCGCCGCGCGCGACGGGCGGGAGAAGGTCGGCAGTCGCGGCGGCAAGGCCGGCGACTACGAGGACTGGACCGTGGACGAGCTGCGGGGGCGTGCGAAGGAGCTCGGCATCACGGGGTACTCGCACAAGCGCAAGGCCGAGCTCATCAGCATGCTGCGCAACCACTGACGTGCCACGACTGCGACGAGTGAGCCCGGGGAGCGACCCCGGGTTCCGTCGTCTGGGTGCCAGCACGGGCTTCCGGTACGTCGACGCCGACGGCGGCCCGCTGCCGGACGCCGACCGCGAAAGGATCGCCGCGCTGGTGATCCCGCCGGCGTGGCGCGACGTGTGGATCAGCCCCTACCCCAACGGCCATATCCAGGCGACCGGTATCGACGACGCGGGGCGCCTGCAGTACCTGTACCACCCCGACTGGGCGGCCGGCCGAGACAAGGGCAAGTTCGCCCGGTCGCTCGCGCTGGCGGCGGCGCTGCCGCATGCGCGCGGCCGGGTGACCACGTCGTTGCGCCGCGACACGCTCGACCGCGAACGGGTGCTCGCGGCGTCGTTCCGGCTCCTCGACCAGGCAGCGCTGCGCGTGGGCAGCGAACGCTACCTCGAGCGGCATGGCAGTCGCGGACTGACCACGCTGCGACGTCGTGACGCGGTCGTGGACGGCACCGTCACCGCGCTCACCTTTCCGGGTAAGAGCGGCCGCCGTCACGCGCTCGAGATCGACGACGACGACCTCGCGGTCGTGATGCTGCTGCTCGTCGGGGGACGCAGCCGGTCGCCTCTGCTGGCGTATGAGCGCGGCAGGCGACGGATGCCGGTGTCGGCACGCGATGTCAACGAATACGTGCGCGCGATGACCGGCGGCGGGTTCACCGCGAAGGACTTCCGCACGCTGCGCGGCACGATCCTCGCCGCCGACGCGCTGGCCCGCATCGGCACGGTCGATACGACGCGCGACCGCAAGCGCGCCGAGACGCTCGCGATCCGTGCGACCGCCGAGGCGCTCGGCAACACCCCTGCCGTGGCCCGCGGCTCGTACATCGACCCGCGGGTGTTCCGGCAGTATCAGCGCGGCCGGCTGCTCGACACCTCGATCTCGCCCGAATCGGCGATCCGCTCCCTGCTTCTGGAGTGAGCCGCCGATAGCGTCGAGGCGTGGCATCCACGCGGTGGTTCTCGCCGGTCGCGCTGCTGCTGGCCATCGCCGGCGGAGCGATCGGCGTCGCTGCGCGCGCGGTGCTGACGGTGCCGTTCGCCGACGGTGCGCACCCGCTGGTCGTGCCGGGGATCACGGCGGGCGTCAACATCGCCGGCTCATTCCTGCTCGGCGTCGTGGTGGGCGGACTGGATGGCCGGCATCCGCACCTTCGGGTGTTCCTCGGCACCGGGGTTCTGGGTGGGTTCACCACCTACAGCGCGTTCGCCGTGCACGCGGTGACCACGTTCACCGCCGCGCCCGTGATCGGCCTGCTGCTGATCGTCGTGTCGATCTTCGGCGGCGTGCTGGCCGCCGGGGTCGGATTGGTGACAGCGCGCCGGTGGGCCGGCGTACCCGGCGAGGTCGAGCCGATCGAGGACGCCGAATGAGCACGCACGAGATCATCGCGCTCATCGCCGGCGGCGGGCTGGGCGCCGGCATCCGCTACCTCATCGACGGACTCGTCATGCGCGGCCGGAAGAACGCGTTCCCCGCCGGCATCCTCATCATCAACGTCACCGGCGCCTTCGTGCTCGGCCTGCTCACCGGGCTCGGCTCGGCCCTGGGGCCGGTCTGGCTCATGATCCTCGGCGTCGGATTGCTCGGCGGCTACACGACCTTCAGCACGGTGTCGGTCGAGTCGGTCCTGCTCGCGCAGCACCGGCGTCGCGATTGGGCGTGGGTGAACCTGCTCGGCACCTTCGTGCTCGCGGCCGTGGCAGCGGGTCTCGGGCTCATGATCGGCGGGCTGCTGCCCGGGTGACAGGCCGTGTGCGCGCCCGCACCGTTCCCAGGTCAGGCGGCGTGTTCATGGGATACTGAGCCGATACATCCGTGTATCGGCCCATCTCGGTCCCCGCCCCGCAACGCTCGTAAAGGTCTCCCTTGTCGAACCTCGCCGTCCTGAGCCTCAAAAACCGTGCGCTCATCGCCCTGATCACGATCGTCGCCGCCGTGTTCGGCGGACTCGCGCTCACCAATCTCAAGCAAGAGCTGATCCCGTCGATCGAGTTCCCGGCGCTGTCGGTCATCACGACCTACCCCGGCGCGTCGCCCGATGTCGTCAACAATGACGTGTCGACGCCGATCGAGCAGGCGATCCAGGGCATCCCCGGGCTCGAGTCGACCAGCGCGACGAGCACGACCAACGCGTCGATCATCCAGGCGTCATTCGCATACGGCACCGACCTGGCCACGGCCGAGCAGAAGATCCTCCAGGCGATCAACCGCATCGAGTCCAGCCTGCCCGAGAGCGTCGAGCCGAACGTCGTGGGGCTGTCGATCGACGACCTGCCCGTCATCGCGTTGGCGGTCACCGGCTACGACGACGAGCGCACCATCCAAGGGCAGCTCGAGGCCGCCACCATCCCCGACCTCGAAGACCTCGACGGCGTCGCCGCGGCCCAGATCGTCGGCGGTCAGGGTGAACGCGTCACGCTCGTGCCCGACCAGGCGGCGCTCGCCGAGGCCGGATACACGCAGACCGCGATCACCGACGCGCTCGACCAGAACGGCATGCTGTTCCCGGGTGGGTCGGTCACCGAGGGCGACCAGACGCTCACCGTGCAGACCGGCACCAAACTCGACTCGGTGGAGGAGATCGCGGCACTGCCGCTCGTGCCGACGAACGCCGACCAGTTCGCCGCCGGCGAGGTCACCGTGGGCGATGTCGCGGACGTCGCACTCGACCAGGACCCGGTCACCTCGATCTCGCGGGTCAATGGCGAACCCGCGCTCACGATCTCGATAACGAAGCTGCCGGCGGCCAACACCGTCGAGGTGTCGCAGGCGGTGACCGCCGCGATCGACGGTCTGCAGGACTCGATCGGTGACGACGCCGAGTTCACCATCGTGTTCGACCAGGCGCCGTACATCGAGCAGTCCATCGAGGCGCTCGCGCAGGAGGGCCTGCTCGGCCTCGGGTTCGCGGTGCTGGTGATCCTCGTGTTCCTGCTGTCGGTGCGCTCGACGCTCGTGACGGCGATCTCGATCCCGACCAGCGTGCTGATCACGTTCGTCGGCATCCAGGCGTTCGGCTACTCGCTGAACATCCTGACTCTCGGCGCGCTCACCATCGCCATCGGCCGCGTCGTCGACGACTCGATCGTGGTGATCGAGAACATCAAGCGTCACTACGTCGGCGATGCCGACAAGAAGGCCGCGATCCTGCTGGCTGTGCGTGAGGTCGCGGCGGCGATCACGGCATCCACCATCACCACCGTCGCCGTGTTCCTGCCGATCGCGTTCGTCGGTGACATGACCGGTGAGCTGTTCCGGCCGTTCGCGATGACGGTCACCATCGCCATGTCGGCCTCGCTGCTGGTGGCGCTGACGATCGTGCCGGTGCTGGCGTACTGGTTCCTGCGCCCGGGCAAGGCGCTGCAGGATGAGCACGGGCGCGTCATCGACCCCGAGCACCCCGATGCGCCGCCCACGCGGCTGCAGCGCAGCTACCTGCCGATCCTGCGGTGGACGCTCAAGCACTCGTGGATCACTCTGCTGCTGGCCGTGCTCGTGCTCGGCGGCACGGTGGCGGCGGCGCCGTACATGAAGACGAACTTTCTGGGCGACTCGGGCCAGAACACGTTCACGGTGACCCAGTCGCTCGGCGAAGCGGCGAGCCTCGATGCGCAGGACGCCGCGGCGGCGCGCGTCGAAGAGGCGCTGCTCGGCGTGGACGGCATCGAGACCGTGCAGACCTCGATCGGTTCGACCGGCTCGGCCATCGTCGACGCGTTCTCGGGCGGCAGCGCGGGCATCACCTATTCGATCACGACCGACCCCGACGCCGACCAGGAGGCCGTGCGCACCGACGTGCAGCAGGCCGTCGCCGATCTCGATGACGTCGGCACCGTGACCGTCTCTGCCGGACAGGGCGGGTTCGGGTCGAGCGACATCGAGGTCGACGTGACGGCGCCTGACGCATCCACGCTCACCGAGGCGACCGACGCGGTCGTCGCCGCGCTCGAGGGCGAGGGTGGCATCAGCCAGGTCACGTCCAACCTGTCGGCGTCGCTGCCGTTCGTGGCCGTGACCGTCGATCGTGACAAGGCGGCATCCCTGGGTCTGTCCGAGGTCGCCGTCGGCGCACTCGTGTCGAACACGATGCAGCCGCGGCAGATCGGCACCGTCGAGATCGACGGCACCGGCGTGACCGTGTACCTGCAGGCATCGGAGATTCCCGCGACCATCGACGAGCTCGAGAGGTTGCAGATCGCGAGTGCGACGGGCATGATCCGGCTCGACGAGGTCGCGACGGTCGAAGAGAGTCAGAGCCCCGCGTCGATCACGACGCAGCGCGGTCAGCGCACCGCGACGGTCACGGTGACGCCGGCCGGCGACGACCTCACCACCGCCAGCGCGACGGTGACAGCGGCGCTCGAAGAGGTCGACCTGCCCACCGGAGCCGACGCCGAGATCGGCGGCGTGCTGACCCAGCAGCAGGATGCCTTCACCCAGCTGGGCATCGCCATGCTGGCCGCGATCCTGATCGTCTACATCGTCATGGTGGCCACCTTCAAGTCGCTGCGCCAGCCCCTGCTGCTGCTGGTGTCGGTGCCGTTCGCGGCGACGGGCGCCATCCTGCTGCAGATCGTGACCGGCGTGCCGCTGGGCGTCGCGTCGCTCATCGGCGTGCTCATGCTCATCGGCATCGTCGTGACCAACGCGATCGTGCTCGTCGACCTCGTCAACCAGTACCGCGAGAAGGGGCTGTCGGCCCACGACGCCACGATCGCCGGTGGGGCGCGTCGCCTGCGGCCGATCCTCATGACGGCGCTGGCGACGATCTTCGCGCTCACGCCGATGGCGCTGGGCATCACCGGTCACGGGGGCTTCATCTCGCAGCCGCTGGCGATCGTCGTGATCGGCGGACTCATCTCGTCGACGGTGCTCACACTGCTCGTGCTGCCCACGCTCTACAACCTCGTCGAGGGCGCGCGAGAGCGCCGCGCCGCGCGTCGCGGTGAGGCGCCGGCTTCGCCGGTCCCCGTAGCGGTTCCGGCGGGCATCACGGTGGGAGCGAACGGCGAGCCCGTGCCCGCAACCCGCCGTGAGCGCAAGCTTCTCGAGGCGGCCGCCACCGGGGGGATCCCCATCGTCGTGGCTCCCGCCGTCGTCGTCGCGCCTGATGCGATGGCGGATGCCGGGGATGTGGCCGTGCCGGAGGTGGTGGATGCCGGGGATGTAACCGAGCCTGATGCCGAAGAGGCGGCTGCGCCGGAGACGGTGGTGGATGCCGGGGAAGTGGCCGTGCCCGAGGCTACGGTGGACGCCGGAGGCGATGCCGCGTCGGATGCCGTGGCGGATGCCGGAGACGAGGACGCGTCGGATGCCGATACCGGGTCGGTGTCCGAGCCCGCGGGCGAGGCGGAGGCGGAGTCGGAGGTGGCGCAGCCCCTCACGGAGCCAGCGACGGAGGCGGCCGCCGAGCCCGAAGGTGAGTCAGAGCCTGAGGAGGCGCTCGAGCCGGAGGTGGTTGCGGAGCCCGCGCGCGACCCGGAGCCCGCGAGCGATCCGGAGCCCGAGGAGGCGCTCGACCCGGAGCCGGCCGCCGCTTCGGAAGGCGAGTCGGAGCCCGATGGCGAGCAGGCGACGGAAGCCGAGCCGGCGGAGGCGCTCGACCCAGAAGGTGACCGGGAGCTGCTGCTCGATGCCGGCGCCGGTCCTCAGCCGGAGGCGCTCGACCCGGTGATCGAAGAATCGCCGGACATCGAGCTGCCGCTGGACAGCGACCGCAACGGCGCGACGGCACCGGGGCCCGATGCCGAGCCCGGGGCACACACCATCGACGAGGACCCCCGCCGTTCCGAGTGACCACATCGCGCGGCCCGTGACCGCGAGCCGCCCACTCCTGTAC
>JAEXHA010000184.1 GCA_023450335.1 Actinomycetes bacterium
TACCAAGGCGGCGGCTCCGCCGCCGCTGCCCGCAGGCTCCCCCACCTACGCGCTCCGCTTCGCTCGCGCTTCGGTGCTCCGCCCGCAGGCCCAGGAGCGAGTTTGCGCCTCGTTTAGACCATCTGGAGGGTTCTTAGTTGGCTTGAGGTCGCAACGCGTCCTGAAGTCGATCGAGGAGTAGGAACGCATCATCTCGATCTAGCGTGATTTCTTGCCCATAAAGCGAGAGATACACACCCATCACAACGCCATCGACGTCTACCGAAGCTGCATTCGCTGCGATACCAACGGGACGTTCATTGATGCTCATGAGATGGGTTTACCTGCAAAAATAGTCGGCAGCCAAATCGGCCGGCCTTTTTCTATCTGCCCGGTCAGCCCCCCGAGACCAACCATGAAACAGGCCGTCTCTCTGTCAAGGCCAAGCCGCTACGCGGTGCTATCGCAGCCCTGACAGAGAGACACCCAGCTTCAAAGCGGCAAGTATCGGGGGGATGCCCTCAAGTGTGGTTCATACGAGTGAAAGTTGTTGCACACCAAGACATTTCACTTACGAATCGATATTATCGGAGGCCGCACATCCGCTGCAGGCAATCGATAATGCAAGTGGTCACGAAGGTTTTCCCAGGTCGCGCCCGCTTCCACGAGTCCAAGGATCTCTCCGAAAACGTAAGGCGCACAGTTCCGAATCATCATCCAGGACCGAGCCGGAATGATCGCAACCATGACCGGGGCAGATTCTTCCTGTTCGACAATCTGAGCATCCGTGAGTTCTACGCCAAGACCAGCTCGGGCGCGCAGTCCACGAGACCATGCGATTGCTCGGCGTCCCATCGAACCGAACTCAAACTCGCGCCAGAGTTCCAACGCTTGTGGATCCCCTCCGACTGCATCAACGGCGATTTCCCAAGGTGCACGGTTGCCGTGCCGACCACTTTTTCCGTCGCCACTGCCGACTTCCATGCCGACCCCGGATGCAATTTTCGTCAGGTATGCAGCGAGAACTTGGTCAGCTTCTCCACCAATCTTTCTTACGTCGAGTCCACCTGAATTACGTAGTGGCGCAGCAAATCCCAGAGACACGAGTTTGGAGGTCCACCGATCGAACATCGCATCCGAGAAGGATTCGAGGATGTTCTCACTCACGTCACCGCTGAACATGAGTAGAGCGTGGACGTGAACGTGCCAACCGTTTTTTCCGTGAGTGATTTCAACAGCTCGTACGTATCCGTCGCAGCCGTACATTTCACGTTCGGTACGCCATCGGCGGCCATTGGTCGCAGCTTTCCAGGCTGCCGAAAGTCCAGTCCACAAATCATGCAAACGCTGCCCAGCGGTATGGCGCATGGTCATGGTCACCATCGCAACAGATCCAGTCCCGAGTTGATGAGCAACAACTTGAGAAATTTCGTCTGCTCGATGTGCGCCGACTTTTCCCGCACAGCAGGGGCAGATCCAACCCTTTCCGCAGGAGCGAAGGCCTCCAAATCCGGAACCTTTGGGACCGTTGACGATGGTCACACCGTTCACGCCGGAAATCGGCCGGCCGCACGCATTAAAAGTTTCTGACGTGGTGATTTGTTGAAGTTTGGGTCGAAGTTCGTGCCGGATGCCGCGCTTATCGGACGACACGAGGACAGGGGGCCGGTCTTTGCCGGAAAGGTGTTCAGCACTTACGCTGGTCATAACGAGCGGGGTCCTAGTCAAGTAGGAGCCTCGAAGGCGGCGGCAGGGTGGTCCAACACCCTTCGTCGCCGCTCGTATTTTCGGAGTAAATCCAGCTAGTTCAGCTCGGATACTCCACTTCGAGGTTCATCGATTATTTGGTTTTTATCCACTTAACCAGCAGAAACAGCGTTTATCGCTGATCTGCTGGTCAGTACGGCGTGTCGGGAAGCCGCTAGTCCGCGGCGAGTCCCCATGCTTCGACAACGCCAGCCTTCTCTTCCGGGGTTCTGCTTGTCTTCACCAGTGCATCGAACAGACCCCGGTATTCACCCAGTGCTTCAATGTCGAATCCGGCTTCACGGGCGTAGTCGGGGGTGTAATAGCAGCACATCGCAGCAAGAATTTCAGACGATTCAGCGCGTTCACCAGCGTAAATCCAACCGTAGACATCATGTCCACCCCACAGATCAGGCCCGCGATGATCGTAAATGCCGACAGCTAGACGAAGGATGAATACCGTAGCTTCGTGCTTCACGCATCAACCCTCTGATCTGCTGCACTCAGAATTGCATGACCTCCAGAATGGCTGCATAGCTCGTCGTAGACCTGGGCAACAAATGACGGTCGATCAGCATTGTCCATGAAGAGTTGAACGAACTTCGGTCGGACAAGACTGATCCACGGTGCAGTCAGAGTTTCGAAATCGCGTCCCTCGAGGTGTTCATGCATTGCGACAGCCCATGCCGCCCCTCGAGCAGCGCACCAATCTCGTTCGGCTCCCTCGCTGTCCGAAATGTCGTATTTAAGGCCCAGTGATCGTCCAACTTCAGCAGCTGAGTCACTAGCACGTTTCCAATCGTCACCGCGTAAATCGTTGAGCTTTCCGAGTTCATCGCCTAGAAGCAGCTCAGACATTGCGAACACGGTCATCGAACTGACCCATCGTGGACCGACTAGTGCACCAAGGTCGTCATCGGTGATCTGCATGCCGCGAAGTTCGTCAACGACAGCTTGACCTTCCAAACCTACTCTGGCCCTGAGTATTTCAGTTATTACGAGATGATCATTCGGCCAGCCTGATTTGATCCGGAGTGCAGTCGTTACGACTCGTTCCGTGGGCAGGTTTCGGCGTGAAGCAAGTTTTTCTCCTGCCTCATGTGCAACCTTCTCAAATTGCTGTCGAATATAGGTGTTTACCGGGATTGCGTCTGTCGGGTAGCCGATCAAGGTATGTCCTCCTGTGTGTTCGGTTGTCAGCCTATGTCGCCAAGATGTGGGTATTCCGAGGCGATTGTCATTCGTTGTGCTCGGTCGATGTTCAGTGCGGCTTCATACGCGAGGTCTGCGTTTTCGACGTAACTCGCGTAGGTCGAGTACTCACCTACGCGAACCGTTCGGATCATTTGGCGCCGTAGTCCGGGTTGGTCGAAGAAGCCTTGTCCAGGAACGAATCCTTCGACCAGTGCGCACTCTTCAGGTGTTGCGTTGGGGTGCAGCATTTTGACAGATTCAGGTTCGTCTACGCGGAGAGTCATTTTCACCGCGAAATTCGAGCGAGCGTTTCCGCCCACGATGGAAGCTTCCGCACGTTGAGCCAAGAGCAACATTCTGATGCCTGCTTTGGCCGACTGAGCAGCAATCTGTCGAACAAGCGATGTGATGCGGGGTGCGTATCTATCTGCTGGTTTCAGACCGTTGGTTGCATCGAAATCCTGTGCGCCCTCGATGATTCCGGGAAATTCTTCCAGTACAAGCAGGATGAGAGGTAGTGCTGGCGAGAACAAAGAAATTTTGTCTATGCGTCGATCCCAGAAACACTCAATTCGTCGGTCGGATTCTGCTTTGACGAACTGGAGGACTCGGAGGACTTTGTCAAAATCGTTCAGTCCGAGCTCGATGTTCGGTTCAGCGGGTCTTCGGTGGACGAATGGGGCTAGTAAGACGGAAGTGGGATCGACTCCGACGACACGCACAGCGGGATTCGATCCAGCCTGTGCGAGCAGGTTGTAGGTGCATTGAGATTTTCCGGAACGGGTTTTGCCTTGAATGAGCCAGTGAGCAGCATCTTTGGCTATATCGACCAGGACAGGTTGGGCTAGTTCGTTCCATCCAATCGCAATCGGGATCGTGTCTGTTTGATCCATCAGGCGTCCGTGCTTTTGTCGAACGGAAGATCCTTTTCTTGCTCCCACCAAGGCCGATTGTCCCCAAGTATGCCGCCGGCCTCTTCCTTCAATGTGCCGGCCGATGAGTCCTCGACGTCACTGAGCCATGCTGCATCTCGTGCTTGAGAAATAGTGTCTGCGTCGATCAGAAGTAGCTCCACCCTGCGCGGCTCTACTTTGGTGAAACTGGCACGTAGAGCACCGAAAGCATCAGCTATTTTGACCGTTTTCGATGTCATGTCTTCCCCAGTGATGCCTGTCGGAAGGTCGAAAGCGACTGATCGAGTCAATCCGTCGTCCGAAAATTTATAACTCCGAATGAGAGGAGGCTGTCCAGAGGAATTGATCAGACCGAGATTGGCCGCAGCACCTGCAACTTCCGGAGTTCCTCGCCACCATCGAGCTGTACGACGTTTGCGCCGCCGAGCCTTCGTTCGGTCTCTCAGGTAGACCATTGCCACAACGCACACCAGCAGCACACTGGCCAAGAGCCACATCTCAGCGTCGAAGATGTACAGCACGAGAAGCAACAGAAACGTCGAGGACAGAATCGGATAATCGGCAATTTTTGCCTTGAGCTTTCCTCGCATGATTTGCCAGGTTGTACGCCTTCGTACCTGGTCACCGCGCCGAACGGCTTCGTAATTGCTCATCGGGGCCACTCCACAACGACATTCGGACTATCTACCTCGACCTGCTCATCCACGTTCCACAACCACGACTCGACTGGCACAAGAGCGCATCCGGAGGTTCCAAGCTGGAGATTGGTTTGCACTCGCTCGCTCGTCAATGTTTCTGGGACAGTCTCAGCCTCCGTTCCGTTGTAGACCGGGACAGGGCTGTTTACGGTCAAATAGACTGCGCGCCAACCTTCGGGAACTGGAACATCACCGCAGGTACTGGTCTTCGAGTACGGCGACGTGATGACCTGTCCATCGGGGTTAGTCCACTGGATCCCATCGGCGCTCAATTCCGGACTCACTCGGACATATCCCGGTATCTCTCTGCATGCACTGACAGATGGAACAGAACCTGTCGGAAGAGGAGATCTGCACCAGGTCACCGTTCGTTCAGCCCATGAGTCCCGACGCTCTTGCATTCCGCTGGAAAGCTTAATCTCTTGTGTGCCAACAATATTCAGACCAACAATCAGTCCGACTAACAAGGCAACAACCGGTATCGCGATTCGTGAAACCAGCTTTGTCATGCGTCCGCGCTCTTACGAGCAGGTGCGGAGACGGCCGCCGCAGGCATTGGAACCAGGTTCTCGACCGTGATGGACAGTGCGAGACGATCCATTCCCGTCATGTAGGGCTGCACCCAGACAAGGCCTTCTGCTCGGTAGATCGTGCCGAAGCTGAACGGCTCATTCGGCGGGTTGATGACGTGCACGGATGCTGTCTTATCCGTCGCAACAGTTCCATCTTTGCGTGCAACTCGGAGCAGTGCACCAGTCGAATACTTCACACGCCCATCGGGAGTGAGCTTGTCCTGCACCGGCTTGATCGGGTCGTCCATACCGGCCACGAACACCGGGAACTGATCAGCGGTAGTTGCGACGGGGAGGGACGTTCCGAGCTGAACATTCATGCGAGTTCCTTCGATCGAGTCCGATACAGCTTATGACTTAAGTGTCCATATTCAGCAACACCTGTTCATCTACACTTCAAACCGTACACATAATATCGCGTAGTGTCCAGTTGCTGCACAAATCGTCACCGACTGCACACTTTTTGTGGTTGATCACTCAATAAGCTGTCCGTATGGACGAGAAAGAGGTTCGCGCGATGATTCAACGCAAAGAAACCGAACGAAAGATGCAGGTCATCAAGCAGGCATCTGTGGATCTGTCGCACTCCTGGCAGACCATTCAAAACGCGCACGACTCCACGACTGTCGCAATGGAGCTACGAGAGGCCGGGCTTCAACGCGAATTCTGGCTACAGGCTCTGGCAGACATCACATCAGTAGTGGGAACTGCCTCTGAGCTGCGCAAATCCATTTCTCGTTTTCTCGTTGACGAGCTTGACGTCAGCAGCCGAACCGTTGCCACCGTTGCAGATGTTTCACCGTCGACCATCAGTACTTGGCGTGGTGAGCATGAGTCATCGTAAAAACATCCTCTGACCTGCTATGGCCCCGATGATCACCTATTACCAAGGCGGCGGCTCCGCCGCCGCTGCCCGCAGGCTCCCCCACCTACGCGCTCCGCTTCGCTCGCGCTTCGGTGCTCCGCCCGCAGGCCCAGGAGCGAGTTTGCGCCTCGTTTAGACCATCTGGA
>JAEXHA010000156.1 GCA_023450335.1 Actinomycetes bacterium
TTCCAGCAGCGCTCCGGCGGGCCCGGTCGTCCTGGCGGCGGTACCGGCGGCGGCTTCGCAGGTCGTCCCGGCGGTGGTTTCGCCGGTCGTCCCGGTGGCGGTGGCGGTCGCGGGCGTGGCCCCGGCGGCGGTACCGCAGGTGCGTTCGGCAAGGGCGGCGGCAAGTCGCGTCAGCGCAAGTCGCGGCGGGCGAAGCGGCAAGAATTCGAGATGCGGGATGCCCCGGTCGTCGGTGGCGTCAACGTCCAGCGCGGCAACGGTGAGGTCATCCGCATGCGCCGCGGCGCGTCGATCTCGGACTTCGCCGACAAGATCGAGTCGCTGACCGGCTACACGGTGCAGCCGGGCACCCTGGTCACCATCCTGTTCAACCTGGGTGAGATGGCCACGGCCACCGAGTCGCTCGACGAGGCCACCTTCGAGGTGCTGGGCGCCGAGCTGGGGTACAAGATCCAGATGGTCTCGCCCGAGGACGAGGACAAGGAGCTCCTCGAGGGCTTCGGTCTCGACCTCGAAGCCGAGCTGGAGGCGGAGAGCGAGGAAGACCTCGAAATCCGTCCGCCCGTGGTCACCGTCATGGGCCACGTCGACCACGGTAAGACCCGCACACTCGACGCGATCCGGCAGACCAACGTGGTCGCCGGAGAAGCCGGTGGCATCACCCAGCACATCGGTGCGTACCAGGTGTGGACCGAGCACGACGGCATCGAGCGGGCGCTGACCTTCATCGACACCCCCGGTCACGAGGCGTTCACCGCCATGCGTGCCCGAGGTGCCCAGGTCACCGACATCGCGGTGCTCGTGGTGGCGGCCGACGACGGCATCATGCCGCAGACGGTGGAGGCGCTCAACCACGCCCAGGCGGCGAACGTGCCGATCGTGGTCGCGGTCAACAAGGTCGACAAGCCCGAGGCGAACCCGGCCAAGGTGCGCCAGCAGCTCACCGAGTACGGTCTGGTCGCCGAGGAGTACGGCGGGGACGTCATGTTCGTGGACATCTCAGCGCGTAACGGCACCGGCATCCAGGAGCTTCTGGACGCGATCCTGCTGACGGCGGACGCCGGACTCGACCTGACGGCCAACCCGAACAAGGCAGCGCGCGGCATCGCGATCGAAGCCAAGCTCGACAAGGGCCGCGGTTCGGTGGCCACCGTGCTCATCCAGTCCGGAACGCTGCGCGTGGGCGATGCAATCGTGGCGGGCACCGCCTACGGCCGCGTCCGCGCCATGATCGACGAGAACGGCGACGCGGTCGAAGAGGCCGCCCCCTCGCGTCCGGTCCAGGTGCAGGGTCTGAACTCGGTGCCGCGTGCCGGCGACGTGTTCATCGTCACCGACGAAGACCGCACCGCCCGCCAGATCGCTGAGAAGCGTGAAGCGGCCGAGCGCAACGCCCAGCTGGCCAAGGCCCGCAAGCGCATCTCGCTCGAGGACTTCACCCGCGCGCTCGAAGAGGGCAAGGTCGAGTCGCTCAACCTCATCATCAAGGGTGACGTCTCCGGTGCCGTCGAGGCGCTCGAGGAGTCGCTGCTCAAGATCGAGGTCGACGACTCGGTGCAGCTGCGGATCATCCACCGCGGCGTCGGTGCGATCACCGAGTCCGACATCAACCTGGCCACGATCGACAACGCGATCGTGATCGGCTTCAACGTGCGCCCCGACACGAAGGCCCGCGAGCGGGCCGCCCGCGAGGGTGTGGACGTGCGCTACTACTCGGTCATCTACAACGCGATCGACGACGTCGAGCAGTCGCTCAAGGGCCTGCTCAAGCCGGAGTTCGAAGAGGTGCAGTCGGGTGTCGCCGAGATCCGCGAGGTGTTCCGCTCGTCGAAGTTCGGCAACATCGCCGGTGTCATCGTCCGGTCGGGCACGATCACGCGCAACGCCAAGGCGCGCGTCATCCGCGACGGCGTCGTGCTGGCCGATGGCCTGGCCATCGAGTCGCTGCGTCGCTTCAAGGATGACGTCACCGAGGTGCGCACCGACTTCGAAGCCGGTATCGGCCTCGGCAAGTACAACGACATCCAGGTCGGCGACGAGATCGAGACGACGGAAATGGTGGAGAAGCCGCGCGGCTGATCGCTGTTTGCTCCGGAGACGGATGCTGTTCCGATAACGGGACCCCCGAGACCCCGACTATTGAAAACGCATCCGTCGGCTCCGGTGAGGGACGCCACTCAGCCAACGGGACCCCCGAGACCCCGACTGTCTGAGCGGCATCCCTCACCTCCGCCGGGCACATCCGCCGGGTGCAGGTGGGATAGAGAAGGAGAAGGAACATGGCCGGTGAACGGCAGGCACGGCTGGGCGACCGCATCCGGGTGATCCTGGCCGAGCGCATCGAGAAGGGGCTGCGTGATCCGCGCCTGGGCTTCGTGACGATCACGGACGTCCGGGTGACCGGTGATCTGCAGCACGCGTCGGTGTTCTACACCGTGCTCGGTTCGGACGCGGAGCGCGAGGCGTCGGGTCAGGCGCTGAAGTCGGCGACCGGCATGCTGCGCTCCGAGCTCGGCAAGCACCTCAACGTCCGCCTCACCCCGACGCTGGAGTTCATCCACGACGGGCTGCCCGAGAACGCCGGTCACATCGAGGACCTGCTGCGCGAGGCGCGTGAGCGCGATGCCGCCGTCGCCGGTCTGGCATCCTCGGCCGCCTATGCCGGCGACGCCGACCCGTACCTCAAGCCCCGCGAGCTCGACGAGCCGACCGAGGACTGACCCGGCGACACCGGGTCACCGAGGCCGGGTCACCGGGGCAGATGCAGCCTGCCGTCGGCGGCTTCGACCAGCCCGTCGGCGATGAGGGAGTCGATCGCACGGTCACGCTGATGCGTATCCGGCCAGTCGGCGATAACGGCATCGGCTGTCAGAGCCGTCGGCGCCGCCTCGCGCAGCGCCCGCAGCACCGCCCCACGGGCCTGACGGTCGCTGCCCTCGTAGCGCGCCTGGCGCCGCCGGGCGTCTCCGGTATCGGGGTAGCCGGCGGCACGCCACGCGCACGCCTCGGCGATCGGGCACACCCCGCAGCGCGGGGCCTGAGATGTGCACACGACGGCGCCGAGTTCCATCGCGGCCGCGTTGAACGTCGCCGCCTCGGCCAGGCCGGCCGGCAGCAGCGCCGACATCGCCTCGAGGTCGCGCTTCGAGGGCGGCCCCGGCTGTGAGCGACCCGACACAGCTCGTGCGAGCACTCGTCGGGTGTTCGTGTCGACAACGGGATGCCGGTGCCCGTAGGCGAAGACCGCGACCGCCCGCGCCGTGTAGTCGCCGATGCCGGTGAGCGCGAGCAGGTCGTCCACTTCGGAGGGCACGGCGCCGCCGTGCCGGTCGCGGATCTCGACCGCGGCGCGGTGCAACCACAGCGCGCGGCGCGGATAGCCCAGGTTCGCCCATTGGCGCACGGCTTCAGCCGGCGCCTCGGCGGCGAGGTCGGTCGGTCGCGGCCACCGGGCCAGCCAGGCCTCCAGATGCGGGATCACCCGGCTCACGGGTGTCTGCTGCAGCATGAACTCGCTGACCAGCACACCCCAGGCGCCGAAGCCGGCGCGGCGCCACGGCAGATCGCGTGCGTTGTCGCGGTACCACCGCACCAGCGGACAGACGAGATCGGGCACCGGACAAGCCTAGGCTTGATCCATGCGCCTGCCGATCACGCCCGCCTCGACGCTGCAGCGCGCGCTGCGCGACCAGATCCTGGCGCGCTACCGCGGTGGCCGTATCCTCGTCGGCATCGACGGGCGCGACGGCGCCGGAAAGACCGTGTTCGCCGACGCCCTGGCTTCGGTCACCGCCGAGACCGGACGCGCTGTCTTCCGCGCCTCACTCGACGACTTCCACCGCCCGCGCAGCCAGCGCTATGTCCGAGGCCGCACCTCACCGGAGGGACACTACCGGGACTCGTACGATTACCCGACGTTCCGCCGCGTCCTCGCCGACCCGTTCGCCGGGGGCAGTGACGTCGACGACACGGGCTTCCAGCTACGCGCCTTCGACCTCGACCGCGACGCGCCCGTCGAAGCGGCGTGGGAGACCGCGCCGCGCGATGCGGTGCTCATCATCGACGGGCTGTTCCTGCACCGCCCCGAGCTGCGAGATCTGTGGCACTGGACGGTGTATCTCGAGGTGTCGGCCGCCGTCGCCGCCGCGCGCATGGCCGTCCGCGACGGCGCCGACCCCGACCCCGACGCCGTGTCGAACGCCCGCTACCGCGAGGGCTTCGAACTGTACGTGCGCGAAGCCGCGCCCCGTGAGAACGCGACCACCGTCATCGACAACACCGATCCCACTCACCCGGGGAGGGTCGCATGAACGCGCCCAAGGGCATCCTGCTGGTCGGCAAACCCGGCGGCGTCACCAGCCACGACATCGTCGCCCGGGCCCGCCGCGCGCTGAACACCCGCAAGATCGGCCACGCCGGGACGCTCGACCCGATGGCCACCGGCCTGCTGATCCTCGGCGTCGGCCCGGCCACGCGGCTGCTGACCTACATCGTCGGTCTCGACAAGACCTATGAAGCGACCATCCGGCTCGGCATCGCAACCGACTCCGACGACGCCGACGGCGCCGAGACGAGCCGAGTGGATGCCGGGACTTTGACCGCCGTGACCGACGACGCCGTGCACGCCGGCATCGCGGCGCTGACCGGCGAGATCTCGCAGGTGCCCAGCACCGTCTCGGCGATCAAGGTCGGCGGCCGCCGCGCCTATGACCTGGCCCGGGCAGGGGAGCAGGTCGAGCTGAAGGCTCGGACGGTCACCGTCTCGCGGTTCGACGTCGTCGCCACGCGCCGCGCTGCCGGTCACATCGACCTCGACGTCGTCGTCGACTGCTCCAGCGGCACCTACATCCGGGCGCTGGCCCGCGATCTGGGCGCCGACCTCGGGGTGGGCGGCCACCTCACGGCGCTGCGCCGCACCCGCATCGGGCCGTTCGACGTGGCCGACGCCACCGCCGAGATCACGCCCGAGGTGGTCCTGCGCGGCGACGCCGAGGTCGCGGCATCCATTCTCGGCACCTTCGCCGTGACCGCCGACGAGGCACGCGACCTGCGCCATGGCAAGCGCCTGATCGGGGCCGCCGGGCGGCTGACCGGTCCGACGCCTGCGGCGATCGACCCGGACGGGCGACTGGTCGGCATCGTCGAACGCCGCGGCGCCGATGTGAAGAGCATCATGAACATGGCGGAGGAGAGCGCATGATCCTGTGGTTCACGATCGTCCTGCTGGTTGTCGCATGCGCAGCCGGAGTGTTCGCGGTCGCCGTCGGCCTGGCGGGCCGGCGCCCCAGCGACTGGACCGTGGGGGCGATGGCCTTGATCCTCGTGCTGCTGC
This sequence comes from Actinomycetes bacterium, assembly GCA_023450335.1. Lineage (GTDB taxonomy): Bacteria > Actinomycetota > Actinomycetes > Actinomycetales > Microbacteriaceae > Microbacterium. Next base: position 5,333 of record JAEXHA010000156.1, read on the forward strand.
TCGCGCAGGTCGTGATCGGCATCATCGCGCCGCTGGCCGGCAACCCGCCCACCGGCAGTCTGCTGGAGTTCTGGGTGTACCTGGTTTCGGCGGTGCTGCTGCCTCCGGCATCCGTCGCCTGGGCACTGGTCGAGCGCAGCCGGTGGAGCACCGTCATCATGGGCATCGCTGCGCTCGCGGTCGCGGTCATGCTCTGGCGCATGTGGACGATCTGGACGGTCCAGATCGCCTGATCCCGCGCCTATCATTGTGAGGTCATGTCTTCGCCTCGCCCCCGCATGACCGGCATCGGCCGCGTCCTCGTGATCGTCTACGCGATCATGGCGCTCGCCTCGACCGGTCGATCGTTCGTCCAGATCGTCCAGGACTACGCCGCCGCGCCCCTGGCCTACACGCTGTCGGCGGCCGCCGCCCTTGTCTACATCGTGGCGACGGTCGCGCTCATCAAGGCGGGTACCGACCGCTGGTACCTCATCGCGTGGATCGCCATCTGCTTCGAGTTGGCGGGCGTGCTCATCGTCGGCACCCTCAGCCTCGTGCTGCCCGAGCTGTTCGCGCACGATGCGACGGTGTGGTCCGGGTTCGGGGCGGGCTACGTCTGGGTTCCGCTCGTGCTGCCGATGATCGGCCTGTGGTGGCTCATCGCGCACCGCCCCGCCGCTGCGTCCACGCGCGAACCTGCCGTTCAAGGGGCGAGCCGGTGATCGCCTTCCGCGACCCGGCCGAGGTGCCCACCGGCTTCGGCCCGAGCGTCGTCGCGATCGGCAAGTTCGACGGCGTCCACTCCGGGCATCGCGCCGTCATCGACCGCGCGCGCGTCGCGGCCGCCGAGGCCGATGCGCGCGTCGTGGCCGTCACCTTCGACCGCAATCCGCTCAGTCTGCTGCGCCCCGAGGTGTGCCCGGAACCGCTGGTCAGCCTCGAGCAGAAGCTCGACCTGCTGGCCCGTGCGGGGGTGGATGCCACGCTCGTCCTCCGCTTCGACGCGGCCCTGGCGGCACTGACGCCCCGTGAGTTCGTCGAGCACGTGCTCGTGGATGCGCTCGGCGTCGTCCAGGTGCTCGTGGGCGATGACTTCCGCTTCGGTCGCGGCGGCGCGGGCGACCCGACCACGCTGCGTGAGCTGGGCGAAGAGTTCGGGTTCCGCACCGATGTCGTCGGCGATGTGCAGGGTGGGGGCCGCCGTGTGTCGTCGACCTGGGTGCGCGAGCTGCTGGCCGCCGGTGACGTCGGAGGCGCCGCACGGCTGCTCGGTCGGCCCCACGCGGTCACCGGTGAGGTCGTCCACGGCCTCAAGCGCGGCCGCGAGATGGGATTCCCCACCGCGAACCTCGAGACCGACGTCGCCGGCTTCGTGCCCGCCGACGGCATCTACGCCGGATGGCTGCGCGACGAAGGCTGGCCCGACGCACACGGCGGCATGCACGCGGTGACCCGGTATCCGGCGGCGATCTCGGTGGGGACCAACCCGACCTTCGATGACGTGCCGGTGCGGCAGGTCGAGGCGTACGTGCTCGACGAGACCGACCTCAACCTGTACGGCCGTTCGGTGGAAGTGCAGTTCGTCGCGCGCGTGCGCGGTATGGTCGCGTTCGAGGGGGTAGCGGCCCTCATCGCCCAGATGACCCAAGACGTCGCCGAGGTGCGGAGGCTCCTGACATGACAGTGGATATCCGAAACGGCTCCGATCGCGCCGTCGATGTGCTCGGCGCCGAGCCCGACGACACGACGCTGCGACGCTACCTGCACGGCCTGCCCGGCGTCGACGCAGTCGGCCTCGAACAGCGCGCCGCGGCGCTGGGAACCCGCTCGATCAAGACCACGTCGAAGGCCTGGGCCCTCGACAAGATCATCACCCTCATCGATCTGACCACTCTCGAGGGTGCCGACACCCCCGGCAAGGTGCGGTCGCTGGTGTCCAAGGCCCGGCAGCCGGATGCCGGGGACCCCACCTGTCCGCGGGTGGCGGCCGTGTGCGTCTACGGCGACATGGTCGGCGACGCCGTCGCTGCGCTGGGATCGGTGCACGGTGACCCCGACGACGGCGATATCAGCGTGGCTGCGGTGGCCACCGCGTTCCCCAGTGGTCGCGCGTCGCTGGAGATCAAGCTCGCCGACACCGTCGAGGCCGTCGCCGCCGGCGCCGACGAGATCGACATGGTCATCGACCGCGGGGCCTTCCTGACCGGCCGCTACGGCATGGTGTTCGACCAGATCGCACAGGTGAAGGCGGCCTGCCGCCGAGAGGACGGCACGTCCGCGTCCCTGAAGGTGATCCTCGAGACCGGCGAGCTGAACACGTACGACAACATCAAACGCGCGTCGTGGCTCGCGATCCTGGCCGGCGGTGACTTCATCAAGACCTCCACAGGCAAGATGCAGCCGGCGGCCACCCTGCCGACCACGCTTCTCATGCTCGAGGTCGTACGCGACTGGCACCGCGCGACCGGGCAGAAGATCGGCGTGAAGCCTGCCGGCGGCATCCGCACCGCGAAGGACGCCATCAAGTACCTGGTCACCGTCGCCGAGACCGTCGGCGAGGACTGGCTCCAGCCCCATCTGTTCCGCTACGGCGCATCCAGCCTGCTCAATGACGTGCTGTTGCAGCGCAAGAAGCTCGCGACCGGGCACTACACCGGCGCCGACTATCTGACGATCGACTGAGGTATCGAGATGACCGACATCCAGCCCGCCGGCGGCGGATTCCTCGACTACGCGCCCGCCCCCGAATCGCGTGCCATCCTGCGACTGCAGGATGAGTACGGCCTGTTCATCGACGGGGAGTTCCGGCCCGGCTCCGGCGACCCGTTCGCGACGATCTCACCGGCCGACGAATCGCACATCGCGACCGTCGCGAACGCGACCGACGCCGACATCGACGCGGCGGTGGCCGCCGCGCGCCGTGCCTACGACAAGACCTGGTCCAAGCTCAGCGGCCGCGACCGCGGCAAGTACCTCTTCCGCATTGCGCGTCTCGTGCAGGAACGGGCCCGCGAGCTGGCCGTGGCCGAGAGCCTCGACAACGGCAAGCCCATCAAGGAGAGCCGCGACGTCGACGTGCCGCTGGTGGCGGCCTGGTTCTTCTACTACGCCGGCTGGGCCGACAAGCTCGACTACGCCGGACTGGGCGCGAACCCGCGCGCGTTGGGTGTCGCGGCGCAGATCATCCCGTGGAACTTCCCGTTGCTGATGCTCGCGTGGAAGATCGCCCCGGCGCTCGCCGCCGGCAACACCGTCGTGCTCAAGCCTGCGGAGACGACGCCGCTGTCGGCGCTGATCTTCGCCGAGATCCTCCAGCAGGCCGACCTGCCGCCCGGGGTCGTCAACATCGTCACCGGTGCCGGAGGGACGGGTCAGGCTCTCGTCCGGCATCCGGGCGTCGACAAGATCGCGTTCACGGGGTCGACCGGTGTCGGCCGTGAGATCGCCAAGGCCGTTGCCGGCACCGACAAGAAGGTCACGCTCGAACTCGGCGGCAAAGCCGCCAACATCGTGTTCGACGACGCCCCGGTCGACCAGGCGATCGAGGGCATCGTCAACGGCATCTTCTTCAACCAAGGCCACGTCTGCTGCGCGGGCAGCCGACTGCTGGTGCAGGAATCGATCCACGACGAGGTCGTCGACCGGCTCAAGGCCCGACTGTCGACGCTGCGACTGGGCGATCCGCTCGACAAGAACACCGACATCGGCGCGATCAACTCCCGGGCCCAGCTCGAGCGGATCCGAGAGCTGAGCGCGATCGGCGAGGCGGAGGGCGCCGAGCGCTGGAGCGCCGACTGCGCGATCCCCGACAGCGGATTCTGGTTCGCGCCGACGATCTTCACCCACGTGCAGGCGAGCCACCGCATCGCCCGCGACGAGATCTTCGGCCCGGTGCTGTCGGTGCTGACCTTCCGGACCCCGGCCGAGGCGATCGACAAGGCGAACAACACGCCATACGGCCTGTCGGCGGGCATCTGGTCCGACAAGGGATCGCGCATCCTCGCCGTCGCGGATCGACTGCGCGCGGGCGTGGTCTGGGCCAACACGTTCAACCGGTTCGACCCGGCCTCGCCGTTCGGCGGGTACAAGGAGTCGGGCTACGGCCGCGAAGGCGGCCGCCACGGCCTGCTGGCCTACCTGAAGGGAGCGGCCTCGTGAGCAAGCGACTGAGCGTGCCGAAGACGTACAAGCTGTTCATCGGCGGCGCCTTCCCGCGCAGCGAGTCGGGGCGCACCTACGAGGTCGTCTCGCCGAAGGGTGAGTTCGTCGCCAACGCGGCGCTGGCTTCGCGCAAAGACGCCCGTGACGCCGTCGTGGCAGCCCGGGGCGCGGGCAAGGGGTGGGCGGGGACGACCGCCTACAACCGCGGTCAGGTGCTCTATCGCGTCGCCGAGGTGCTCGAGGGCCGCCGTGCGCAGTTCACGGACGAGATCCAACGCTCCACCGGAGCATCCGCGGCCGCCGCCGGCGCCGAGGTCGACGAGGCCATCGACCGTTGGGTCTGGTACGCAGGCTGGTGCGACAAGTTCGCGCAGGTCTCCGGCAGCGGCAACCCGGTCGCCGGCCCGTACTTCAACATCTCGGTGCCCGAGCCCACCGGCGTGGTCGCGATCATCGCCCCGCAGGACACTGCCCTGCTCGGGCTGGTCTCAGCCGTCGCCCCGGCGCTGGTGGCCGGCAACACGGTCGTCGTCATCGCGTCGCAGAACCACCCGCTGGCGGCGATCGGCCTGGCCGAGGTGCTCGCCACCTCAGACGTTCCCGCCGGGGTCGTCAACATCCTGACCGGTTCGCCCGCCGAGATCGGCCCGTGGTTGGCCTCGCACCCCGACGTGCACGCCCTCGACCTCGTCGGCGCCGGCGACCTCGACTGGGTGTCGCTGCAGATCGCGGCGGCCGAGACGCTCACCCGGGTGCTGCCGCCCGAGGCGGGAGCGGATGCCGCGTCGCCCAGCCTCGAACGGATCACGGCGTTCACGGAGACCAAGACGATGTGGCACACGAAGTCGATGATCTGAAAGTTCTTGTAACGGAACGGTAACGATATCGGGTAGGGTGGTCGCACTCCGTCGATGGCGACGGAGGTGCTCGACCGAAGGACACACCCGATGCCCGACGCCGCGGCATCCGCTCCGCGTGAGCGGATCCACACCCTGCTGATCGTCGGCGTGCTCGCCCTGGCCAGCGTGCTCGTGATCGGCCTGGCCGGTATCGCCCCGGCCCGCGCCAGCACCGAAGACCTGCTGGGCCAGGTGCGTGATCCCGGCGACCGGGCATTCATCGCCGCGCACCGCGGCGGCACCGCAGCCCCGGAGAACACCCTCCCCGCCATCCACGCCGCACTGGCCGCCGGCTTCGAGTATGTCGAGATCGACCTGGCGCTGACCGCCGACGGCCACGCCGTGCTCATGCACGACAGGACCGTCGATCGCACCACCGACGGGTCGGGTCCGCTCGCCGGTCTGACCCTCGCGCAGGTGCGGGCATTGGATGCCGGTGGCGCGTTCTCGCCCGATTTCACGGGAACACGGGTGCCGACCGCCGGCGAGGCCCTCGATGTGATCGCTGCCGGCGGCGGCCGCGCGCTGCTCGATCTGAAGGGGCGTTGGGACGTCACCGACGTCGCCGTACTCGCCGAGCAGCTCACCGCGCGCGGTCTGACTGACCGCGTGGTGGCGGCCGCGTTCGACGCCCGCACGCTGGCGGCGCTCGTGGCCCAAGCGCCCGAGCTCGCGCGGATGGCGACGCTCAAGAGCCTTCCCGACGACGTCGTCGACGCCGCCGCTCAGTTCGGGGTGTCGGGACTGATCGTCGACCGTCGGGCGGTGGTTGCCCATCCCGAGATCGTCGACGAACTGCACGCGGCCGGATTCCGCCTGGTCGTGTACACGCTCAACAGCGACCGGCAATGGGACGAGGTCACCCGTCTGGGCGTCGACGGCATCGTCACCGACGACCCCGACGCGCTGCACGAATGGCAGCGCCGGGCGGCCCGGTGAGCCCTCACACGGCGCGGCGGATGTCACAGAGATCGCATCGGCCCCGCGCCGCGCGCTAGACTCTGGGGGAGGGCCACGTCCCGGCTCGCCGCACCTCGCAGAAGCGAGGGCTCTGCGGTCGGCGGGACCGGCCCCGTATCCCCGACGCGGCATTCCTGCCGCAGGCCACCCGGTCGGCCGACAGTGCATCGTCGACACCGCACCGGCACTCACGCTCAGGAGGAGCATGCCGCCCACGGCATCCACCGCTTCCAAGACGTCCTCGCGACGTCGTGGCGGCTCGTCCGCCCGCAAGCACGACGACGCACCGCTGATCCCGATCCTCGCCCGCAAGGTGCGCGAGGTCGAGGCCAAAGCGCAGCGCGGCAAGCTCGGGCCGACCAACCGTGTCAAGTTCCAGGTCATCGCCTTCCTGGTGCGCGAAGAGCGCGCTCGGGTCAAGGCCGATGGTGACATCTCCGACGGCCCGCGCGCCGAGCTGCTCAAGCGCCTCGACGGCGTCGCGACGATCCTCGCGAAGACGGCCGCCCGTGACACCTCGCTCATCCAGCTGCTCGAGGTCGACCAGGCCACGTCGCCGGTCGCGCGCCGCATGCGGCGCGACTGGCTGCTCGAGTCCGGGGCCGACCTGCCCGATGACGAGCTGATCATCACCGACGCCAAGCCGGTGCAGGCGCCGGTCGTGCCGGCCGCGCTCGCCGAGCGGCAGGTGACACCGCCGCAGATCGACGCGCGCCGCGAGGCCAACCCGTTCCTGGCGCCCGACCTGCACCCGCCGGTGCCGACCACGCGGCGGCGCCTCGACGGCTGGGAGCTCATGGGCCCCCTCTACAAGGCGTTCGAGACGGGCGCCGGAGGGGGAGCAGCCACGATGGAGCTGCCGCCCGTGCCGGAGTTCGACCGCATCTCGCCCAAGGGGCTCGAGATCATGGTCCACCAGTCGCGGTTCCTCGAGTCGGTCCGTGCGGGCCACCGCAGCTTCCTGCTGGCCGATGAGCCGGGTCTGGGCAAGACCGCCGAGTCCGTGCTCGCGGCATCCGTCGCCGGCGCGTACCCCCTGCTGGCTGTGGTGCCCAACGTCGTCAAGATGAACTGGGCGCGCGAGGTCGAACGATGGACCCCGCAGCGCCGAGCCACCGTCATCCATGGCGACGGCGACCAGGTCGATGCGTTCGCCGACGTGTTCATCGTCAACTACGAAGTGCTCGACCGGCACCTGTCATGGCTGGGCTCGCTGGGGCTGAAGGGCATGGTCGTCGACGAGGCGCATTTCATCAAGAACCTCACCTCGCAGCGTTCGCAGAATGTGCTGGCATTGGCCGGCCGCATCCGCGAGCAGGTGCGTGACCCGCTCATGCTGGCCCTCACCGGGACGCCGCTGATCAACGATGTCGAGGATTTCGACGCGATCTGGCGGTTCCTCGGCTGGACCGACGGCACCAAGCCGGGCGCTGAGCTGATGGCGAAGCTGGACACGACGGGCCTGACCCCTGCCGACAAAGCTTTCTACCCCGCGGCACGCGATGCGGTGATCTCGATGGGCATCGTCCGACGCAAGAAGAAGGACGTCGCCGCCGATCTGCCCGACAAGCTCATCGCCGATCTGCCCGTCGAGCTGGACGACGAGTACGGCCGATCGATCCGTGATGCCGAGCGCGAACTGGGCGAGCGCCTGGCCGCGAAGTACCGCCGCATCATCGAGGCGCGCGGCGACCAGGTCGTCTTCGGTGAAGCCGACGAGGATATCGTTCGTCTCGTCGCCCACGGCGAGCTCGAAGAGACCAAATCGGCGGCGCCGGGTGCCGAGAACGTGTTCACGATGGTGCGGCGCATCGGCCAGGCCAAGGCGCTGCTCGCGGCCGACTACGCGGTGCAGCTGCAACGCTCGGTCGACAAGGTCGTCTTCTTCGCCAAGCACATCGACGTGATGGATGCCGCGGAGGCGCATTTCGCCGCTGCCGGCCTGCGCACGGTCTCCATCCGCGGCGACCAGTCCACGCCGGCGCGCCAGGATGCCATCGATGCGTTCAACAACGACCCCGACGTGGCGATCGCGGTGTGCTCGCTGACGGCGGCAGGCGTCGGGCTGAACATGCAGGCCGCCTCGAACGTCGTGCTGGCCGAGCTGAGCTGGACGGCGGCCGAACAGACACAGGCGATCGACCGCGTGCACCGCATCGGGCAGGACGAGCCGGTCACCGCGTGGCGCATCATCGCGGCGCACACGATCGACACGAAGATCGCTGAGCTCATCGATTCCAAGCAGGGTCTGGCGCTGCGCGCGCTCGACGGCGCCCAGATCGACCCCGCCTCGAGCGACTCGGTGCAGCTGTCGGCGCTCATGCACCTGCTCCGCCAGGCGCTCGGCGCGGACTGAGCCCACCTCGTTTGCACGGCCGCCCGTGTGGCATGGGGCGGTCGTGCGGCGATAGTCTCAGTGCGAGGCGACGACGCCGTATCGAGTTCCCAGAGAAACGAAGGATCCTCAGACCATGAAGATCGGCATCCTCACCAGCGGCGGCGACTGCCCCGGCCTGAACGCCGTCATCCGCGGCGTCGTGCTGAAGGGCACCACCACCTACAACATGGAGTTCGTGGGCATCCGCGACGGCTGGCGCGGTGTGGTCGACGGCGACTTCTTCCCCCTCACGCGCCACGAGGTGAAGGGGCTGTCGAAGGTCGGCGGCACGATCCTCGGCACGAGCCGCACCAACCCTTACGAGGGCCCGCGCGGCGGCGCCGAGAACATCGCCAAGACGTTGTACGGCCACCGCATCGACGGCATCATCGCGATCGGCGGCGAGGGCACTCTGGCCGCCGCGAACCGGCTCTACAACGACGGCATCAACGTGATGGGCGTGCCCAAGACGATCGACAACGATCTGCGTGCCACCGACTACTCGTTCGGCTTCGACACCGCCGTCAACATCGCCACCGATGCGATGGACCGGTTGCGCACGACCGGCGACTCGCACCAGCGCTGCATGGTCGCCGAGGTCATGGGCCGCCACGTCGGCTGGATCGCCCTGCACTCCGGCGTCGCCGCCGGCGCGCACGTGATCTGCATCCCCGAGGTGCCGATGTCGATCGATGAGATCGTCTCGCAGGTGACCAAGGCGCACGATCGCGGCCGCGCGCCACTGGTGGTCGTCTCCGAAGGCTTCACGCTGACCGGCATGGACGAGGCGTACAGCGACAAGGGCCTCGACGCGTTCAACCGTCCCCGGCTGGGCGGCATCGGCGAAGTGCTCGCCCCCGAGATCGAGCGGCTCACCGGCATCGAGACCCGCTCGACCGTGCTCGGCCACATCCAGCGCGGTGGCTCGCCGTCGGGCTTCGACCGCGTGCTCGCGACGCGTCTGGGACTGCACGCCGCCGATGCCATCGTCGACGGCGCGTGGGGCCAGATGGTCTCGCTGAAGGGCACCGACATCGTCCGGGTGCCGTTCGACGAGGCGCTCGGCGAGCTCAACACCGTGCCCCTCTACCGCTACGAAGAGGCCGCAGCCCTCTTCGGCTGAGCTCCGACGCCCCCGTCGGCGGGCGCCGTGGCGGGTGCTGCCGCGGGCGCCGTGGCGTGTGCTGCCGCGGGCGATGCGGCCGGGCTGCGCGCCCCGGCTGTACTGCGGCACCGTGCGGCTCGGCTGTGCGCCCGGCCCGTGTCACATTAGGTGCGGCCTCGTGCGCCGGCATCCCGCATCTTCTGTGACGCGCGGCGGTGGCGGGTGCTGTGGCGGGTGGGGCTGCACCCTGCGTCCCACGCCCGTGTCACAGTACGTGCGGCCCCGCGCGTCGGCATCCCGCATCTTCTGTGACGCGCTCTGGTGGGAGGTGCTGTGGCGGCCGGGGTGGCCCTGCGCCGGGGTGGTGTGCCCTGGCCGTGGGCCCCGACTGCGTCCCGGGCCGTGTCACAGTAGGTGCGGCTTCGTGCGCCGGCATCCCGCATCTTCTGGGACGCGCTCTGGTGGGAGGTGGTGCGGCGGCTGGGGGTGGCCCTGCGTCCCGGGCCCCGTCACAGTAGGTGCGGCTTCGTGTGCCCGTATCCCGCATCTTCTGGGACGCGCTCTGGTGGGAGGTGCTGCGGCGGCTAGGGTGGCCCTGCGTCCCGGGCCGTGTCACAGCAGGTGCGGCTTCGCGCGTCGGCATCCCGCATCTTCTGGGACACCCTCTGGTGGAGACGGATGCAGGCGGTGAACGGTTGGTAGGTACGGATCCAGGCGGCGAACGGATGCCGCCAATGCGCCTCGCGCGCACATACCGGCCTCAGACGGAGCTCGATCGCCAGCCGGCGGCGCGCAGGGCCTGCGCGACGCGCTCGACCGCAACTTGCGGATCGGGTCGCATGTGGTGACTCAGGACCCGCACGTGCTGCCAGCCCTCATTGCGGATGGCATCCCAGCGGTCCGCGTCGCGTGCGAACTGCGTTTCGTCGAAGGCATGGGTGCGTCCATCGTGTTCGGCTGCCACGCGGTAGTCGGGGTAGGCGAGATCGAGGCGCGCGAGGAACCCTCCGTCGGCACGCTTCAGGACGAAATTGATCTCAGGCTCAGGCAGCCCCGCGCGTGTGAGCGACAACCGGAGCTTCGTCTCCTCGGCCGTCTCGGCGCCCACGCGTACCTCCCTGAGCGCACGCTCGAGGGGACGGCCGGGCAGGTCGCCAGCCTCGTCGAGCTCACCGCGCAGATCATCGAGGGTGAGCAGATTGTTGCGGGGGCAGACCAGAAACTCTGCGGCGGCTATGAGATCGTCGAGTTCCCATGATCCGGCTACCTGACGCCACAACCGTGCCGGATGCTCGATCGGCAGCCCTCGCCCCTCTGACGGCGCCGGGTCGCGCCGCTGCAGACGATGACCGATGACTCCAGTGCGACGGGGCTGGCCCGCAGGGCGCCGCGCTGACACGTGCAGACCCCACTGGGTCTCGCGCTGGTACGGCAGGGGAGCGTCGATGAGCGCGAGCCCGGTGTCGTGGCTGAAGAACTGCTGCTCGGTGAGGGCCGGCGCGAACAGCCGCGCCCGTGCGATCAGCTCGTCGCGCAGCCGCTGCTGGCGCGAGGAAGCCGTCTCGCGCGCGCCGTTCGGTGCGCCCGCGGTGGTGTCGCCGGCCTGGGACGCGGCGCGCACCCCGCGAGTGGGCGAGCTGAGGTCGCGGGCACGCAGGCGGGATGCCGTCACGCCCAGTCCGCGCGCAACGCTGACGTGGAAGGCGCCGTGCGTGAGCGGCTCCGGGAGGGCATGGGCTCTGCTCATCGCACCAGTGCACCGCACCTGCCGCCTTGCTGGAGAGTCTCCGGCGGATCTGTGGACAAGCCGCGCCTGTGCAGGAGGCTGTGGCCTGCGCCACCGGCATCCGCGCCGCCGAGACCCCCGCGCCCCGGGGTGTGTCCCAGAAGGTGCGGGATGCCGGGGGTCGGGGTCGCAGGTTGTGTGACACGCCCTGGTGCCGCGCGCCGGACGCCAGGCGCCGAGCCCCGCGCGCCACACCCCGGGGTGTGTCACAGAAGGTGCGGGATGCCGGCGGCCGGGCTCGCAGGTTGTGTGACACGCCCGGGGGCCGCGCGCCACACGCCCTGGGGCCACGTCCGCCAGGCGCCGCTCAGGCTGCGGCGCTCGGCTCAGGCGTCGGCGAGGCCCAGCACGTCGAGCAGCCAGGCCAGCTCGAAGGCACGCTGATGCCACGCGTTGTAGCGTCCGCTGACGCCGCCGTGCCCGGCGACCATCTCACACTTCAGCAATGCGTCGGCGCCCACCTCGCGCAGCCGCGCGACCCATTTCGCCGGCTCGACGTACAGCACACGCGTGTCGTTGAGCGAGGTGACCGCGAGAATCCGCGGATACGCCACCCCGGAGCGCACGTTCTCGTACGGCGTGTATGACTTCATGTACTCGTAGACCTCGGCGTCGTGGAGGGGGTCGCCCCACTCGTCCCACTCGATCACCGTGAGCGGCAGCGACGGGTCGAGGATCGTCGTCAGCGCGTCGACGAACGGCACGTCGGCGAGGATGCCGGCGAACAGCTCAGGGGCGAGGTTCGCGACCGCTCCCATCAGCAGGCCGCCCGCCGAGCCGCCCTCGGCCACCAGACGGTCGGGGGAGGTGTAGCCCTCGCCCACCAGGTGCCGGGCCACCGCGACGAAATCCGTGAAGGTGTTGCGCTTGTGCTGCAGCTTGCCGTCTTCGTACCACTGGCGGCCCATCTCGCCGCCGCCGCGCACGTGGGCGACCGCGAAGACGACGCCGCGGTCCAGCAGCGACAGCCGAGCGATCGAGAAACCGGGGTCGATGGAGTGCTCGTACGAGCCGTAGCCGTACAGATGCACGGGGCGCGGCCCCTGGCCGGGGTCGCCGAACGACCGTTTCCACACCAACGACACCGGCACCCGGGCGCCGTCGTCCGCGGTCGCCCACACGCGCCGCTGGTCGTAGTCGGCGGGGTCGAAACCGCCCAGCACGGGCTGCTGCTTGCGCAGCAGCAGCTCACCGGTGGTCACGACGTAGTCGTAGACGGTGCCCGGCGTGACGAACGAACCGTACCCGAGGCGGATCATCGGCGGCGCCCACTCGGGGTTGCCCGACGCGCCCACCGTGTACAGCGGCTCGTCGAACGCCAGCTCGCGCACCTCGCCGCTGCCGTAGTCGAGCACACCCATCCGCACGATGCCGTCACGTCGGTACGACACGACGCCCCAGTCGCGGAACGCTGACATGTCGAGCAGACGCCGGCCCGGTTCGTGGGCGAGCACGACTTCGCGCGGGCCGTCGGGGGTGGATGCCGGAACCCGCACCAGCTCGAAGTCCAGGGCGTCGTCGTTGTGCAGGATGTACAGGTAGTCTTCACCGCCGGTCACGACGTGGGTGGAGTCGTACTCCACGCCCTCGCGCCGGGGCCACACCGCCTGCGGCTGTGCACGCAGGTCGTCGGCCGGCACCAGGAACTCCTCGGTGGTGATGGACGACCCGACGCCGATCATGAGGTAGGCGTCGCTGCGGGTGAAGCCGGCGCCGACCCAGTACCGCTCGTCGGGCTCGTGGAACAGCTGCTGGTCGGCGGCCGCATCGGTGCCCACCTCGTGCAGCCACACGGTATCGGGGCGCCACACGTCGTCGACGGTCGTGTACACCACGAACCGGCCATCGGGCGAGAAGGTCGCCCCCGAGAAGGTATTGGGGATGACATCGGGCAGGTCGTCGCCGGTCGTCAGGTCGCGGATGCGCAACGTGTAGCGCTCGTCACCGGCGACATCCACCCCGTAGAGCAGGCGCGTGCCGTCGTTCGAGGTCTCGAAGCTCCCCAGGGCGAAGAACTCGTGGCCTTCGGCCTCGGCGTTGCCGTCCAACAGCACCTGCTCGCCCTCGACGGCGACGCCCGGGACCAGCTCGGGCGGCGTCCAGTCGTCGGGGTCGGTCAACGGGGCGCGGCAGTGGATGCCGTACTGCGCCCCCTCGACGGTGCGGCTGTAGTACCACCAGTCGCCGCGCCGGACGGGCACCGACAGATCGGTCTCGAGGGTGCGGCCCTTGATCTCGTCGAAGATCGTCTGCTCAAGCGGATCGAGATGGGCGGTGCGCGCCCGGGTGTACGCGTTCTCGGCGTTCAGATGCGCGATCACCTCGGTGTCGTCCTTGGCGCGCAGCCACTCGTACGGGTCGACGACGTCGTCGCCGTGGTGGCTGCGTGTGACGGGCCGGTTCGGTGCGACCGGCGCGGAGAGATCCGTAGTGCTCATCGCTCCACGCTACGCGACCGCGCGCTCGTCAGGCGTGCCCGCGGGCGCCTGATCAACCTCGAATGCGACGCCCCGGGTTCTGCGATCACGGTCGCGTGTGGGAAGATCTTCAACGGTCCGGTTGCCGGAAAATGAACCCACGGTGAACTCTTCGTTCGCACCGCCGACTACGTCGGCATCATCCCCACTCCCAACGACTGAAAGCGAACTGTGGAGACCGCAGCCCTCATCGTCGTGCTTGTCATCGCACTGGCGCTGTTCTTCGATTTCACCAACGGCTTCCACGACACCGGCAACGCGATGGCCACGCCCATCGCCACCGGTGCGCTCAAGCCCAAGGTCGCGGTCCTGCTGGCCGCCGTGCTCAATCTCGTCGGGGCGTTCCTGTCGACCGAGGTGGCCAAGACCATCTCCGGCGGCATCGTGCGCGAAGACGAGATATCGGCCACGATCTTCCCCGCGATCATCTTCGCGGGGCTCATCGGCGCCATCACCTGGAACATGCTGACGTGGCTGCTGGGGTTGCCTTCCAGCTCGTCGCACGCGCTGTTCGGCGGACTCATCGGCGCGACGCTGGTCGGCGCCAGCGTCGCCGCGATCGACTTCGGTGTCGTCATGTCGAAGGTCGTGCTGCCGGCGCTGATCGCGCCGCTGACGGCCGGCATCATCGCGTTCGTCGCGACCAAGATCGCCTACGGCATCACCCGCCGCTATGACGGCAAGCCCGACGGCCGCGACGGCTTCCGCTGGGGTCAGATCTTCACGTCCTCGCTGGTCGCCCTCGCTCACGGCACCAACGACGCCCAGAAGACGATGGGCGTCATCACCCTCGCGATGATCACGGTCGGCTGGCAGTCGGCCGCCCACCACGAACCGCAGCTGTGGGTCATCATCGCGTGCGCCGTCACCATTGCGCTGGGTACCTACATGGGTGGCTGGCGCATCATCCGTACGCTCGGCAAGGGGCTCACGGACGTCAAACCCGCGCAGGGCTTCTCGGCCGAGGCGTCGACAGCGTCGACGATCCTGGCCTCCAGTGCGCTCGGTTTCGCGCTGTCGACAACGCAGGTCGCGTCGGGATCGGTCATCGGCTCGGGTCTGGGCCGGCGTGGCTCGAAGGTGCGCTGGCGCACCGCGGGGCGCATCATGATCGGCTGGCTGCTCACCCTTCCGGCGGCCGGCGCCGTCGGCGCGCTCGCGGCGCTGCTCGTGGTGTGGTTCGGCCAGGTTCTGGGTGTCCTCATCGGCGCCGTGCTGGCCGTGGTCGTCGTCCTGGGCATCTTCCTGCGTTCGCGCCGCAACGAGGTCAACGCGGGCAACGCGATGGCCGACGTCGCCGAGTCCGGACGAGCCGTCAAGGTCAAGCGCAACCCGCCGCCCACCCGCCGGCAACGTGAGATCCTTCGTGAGCAGGCGCGTCAGCGCGCCGAAGCCGAGGCCAAGGCGAAGGCCGAGAAGAAGGCGAAGGACAAAGCTGAGAAGAAGGCCAAGCAGCGAGCGGTCAAAGAGTCCGGGCGCAACGGGAAGGACGGACAGCGATGAACGTCGAGATCGACTGGCTCGCCTTCGTCCAGGTGTTTCTCGCTGCCCTGGTGGCGGCGACCCTGGTGGTCTCCTCCTACGCGGTGGGGCTGCGCCTGCTGGTGCGTGCCGGCCGGGCGCCCGTCGTGGCGCCGGCCGAGTTCACCGACGCCATCACGGTGATCAGCGAGAAGGACGCGCGGCGCGCCGCCAAGGCGGCGGCGAAGGCCGCTCGCAAGAGCCCGCTGACCGAGGGGCAGAAGACGCTGGCGCTGGTCGGCGCGTGGGCGAGCTTCGCGGTCTCCGGGTCCGTCGTGCTCGCGGGCCTGCTGCTGATCGTCTTCAACCACTGAGCGTCGGCACCGGCCCCTAGGCTGATCGCATGGACGCCGTGCAATTCGGTCAGCATCCACCCGCACAGCGCGTGATCGTGCACCTCAGCGACACGCATCTGATGGCGGGCAACGCCCCGCTGGGCGGCCGCTATGACACCGCGGCGAACCTCCGGGCGACTTTGGCCGCGGTCGAACGCACCGGCATCCATCCCGATGCCCTGGTGTTCACCGGCGACCTCACCGACCTCGGCGAGCCCGAGGCGTACGCCGCGCTGCGCGCGGAGATCGAGCCGTTCGCGCAGCGCCTCGGAGCCCCGTTGGTCTGGGTGGCCGGAAACCATGATGAGAGGCCGGCACTGCGGGCGGGGCTGCTCGACGCCGAGCCCACGCAGGAACCGGTGACCGGTGTGTGGGATCTGGGGGGTCTGCGCCTGATCGCGCTCGATTCGAGCGTGCCCGGGTGGCATCACGGCGACCTCGACGAACAGCAGCTGGACTGGTTGGGCGAGACCCTGGCCACGCCCGCCGAACTCGGCACTCTCCTGGCCCTGCACCACCCGCCGCTGCCGAGCCACCTTCCGCTGTTCGACATCCTCGAGCTGCGCCACCAGGATGCGCTGGCCGAGGCGATCGCCGGTAGCGACGTACGAGGCATTCTCGCGGGCCACCTGCACTATTCGATGAGCGGCACGTTCGCGGGCGTTCCGGTGAGCGTGGCCGCGGCCACCTGCTACACCATGAACCTGCAGCGTCCCGCCGGAGCGGTCAACGGCATGGATGCCGGACAGTCGTTCCAGCTGGTCCATGTGTACGCCGATACGATCACCACGACGGTGGTGCCGGTGCTCGAGGCCGAGACGGGGGAGTATTTCACCCCGGAGTGGGTGGCAGCCATGGCGCGCCTGACCCCCGAGGAGCGCCTGGAGGCGTTCTCACGCAAGCGCTGACCCGAGGTGGCCGACCGGCGACGGTAGGCTGGTCGCACACCCACCCGCACTGTGACGACCCACAAGGACTGCACACATGGCTGACGCGATGACGCGCACGGAAACCGACTCATTGGGCTCGATGGAGATCCCGGCTGATGCCTACTGGGGCATTCACACCGCCCGGGCCCTCGAGAACTTCCCGATCTCACAGCGACCGATCTCGGTTTACCGTGACCTTGTGGTCGCGCTGGCAATGGTCAAGCAATCCTCCGCGCGCGCGAACCGCGAGATCGGGGTGCTCGACGCCGAACGCGCCGACCTGATCGACCGTGCTGCGCAGCGGGTGATCGACGGCGAGCATCACGATCAGTTCATCGTCGGGGTGATCCAGGGCGGTGCCGGCACCTCGACCAACATGAACGCGAACGAGGTCATCACCAACATCGCGCTCGAACTCGCGGGCCGCGAGAAGGGCGACTACGCGTTCCTGTCGCCGATCGATCACACCAACCGCAGTCAGTCGACCAACGACGTGTACCCGACCGCAGTGAAGGTGGGCCTGGCTCTCGACCTGCGGACCATGCTCGAGGAGCTCGATCTGCTCAAGCAGTCGTTCCTGCGCAAAGCTGTCGAGTTCCACGACGTGCTCAAGATCGGCCGCACGCAGTTGCAGGACGCGGTGCCGATGACTCTGGGGCAGGAGTTCCACGGCTTCGCGACGACCCTCGGCTACGACCACCAGCGTCTCACCGAGAACGCCTACCTGCTCTACGAGATCAACATGGGCGCCACGGCCATCGGTACCGGCATCACGACCCACCCGGCGTACGCGCCGGCGGTGCTGCGCCACCTGCGTGAGATCAGCGGGCTGGACCTCGCCACCGCCGACGACCTCGTCGAGGCCACGAGCGACACCGGGTCGTTCATGTCGTTCTCGTCGTCGCTCAAGCGCAACGCGATCAAGCTGTCGAAGATCTGCAACGACCTGCGCCTGCTCTCGAGCGGTCCGCAGGCGGGGCTGGGCGAGATCAACCTCCCCGCCCAGCAGGCCGGTTCGTCGATCATGCCCGGCAAGGTCAACCCCGTCATCCCCGAGGTGGTCAACCAGGTGGCCTTCGCCGTCGTCGGCGCCGACACCACCGTCACGATGGCCGTCGAGGCCGGGCAGCTGCAGCTGAACGCGTTCGAACCGGTGATCGCCCACTCGATCTTCCAGTCGATCACCTGGATGCGCCGGGCGATGCGCACGCTGCGGGTCAACTGCGTCGACGGCATCACCGCCAACCGTGAGCGGCTGGGCGCGATGGTCGGCTCGTCGGTCGGCGTCGTCACGGCGCTGACCCCCTTCATCGGCTACGCCGCATCGGCAGCTCTGGCCAAGACCGCCCTGCTGACGCACCGTAATGTCGGCGACCTGGTGGTCGAGGCGGGGCTGATGAGTCGCGAAGAGGTCGACAAGCAGCTTTCGCCCGCGCGCCTGTCGGGGCTCGAGGCGATCACCCAGGCGATCCCGATCGTCCAGCCTGCCGAGAACGTCGTCGAGAGCTGATCACGGCGCGCATACTGTGCGCGGGCGCCGGGATCCGCTAGTTTCGCACTGCCGGGATCATCCGTGCACGAATCAGGAGGCCTCATGTCCGACCCCCAGAACCCGACGCCGCCGTCAGGCGACCAGGCCCCGGCGAACCAGCCGCCCGCGGCCCCGCAACCGCCCGCCTACGAGCAGCCTGCCTACCAGCAGTCGGCGTACCAGGCGGCCGAGCAGCCCGCGGCGGCGCCCGCCTACGCGGCGCCGGCGTACCCGACCGAGGGCTACGGCGCGCCGCAGCCGGCCAACCCCGGCAAGACGATGGGCATCGTGGCGCTCATCCTCGCGATCGTCCCCATCGGTCTGCAGCTGGTCGGCCTGATTCTCGGCATCGTCGCCCTCGTGCAGAGCAAGAAGGCCGGTCAGAAGAACGGCATGGCGCTGGCCGCGATCATCGTCAGCTCCGTGCTGATCGTGCTCGGCATCATCGCCGGCATCGTGGCTTTCGCGCTCTTCGCCAGCGCCGTCGGCGACCTCAACTCGCAGGTCGAGGCGTGCCTGGCCAACGGGGGCACCGGCTACATCGAGATCTGGGGCCAGCAGCTCTCCTGCGAAGAGGTGCTGAACCAGGCCGGACGCTGATCCGATCCTGACGAAGCGGCGGTGGGTGCTCCGGCATCCGCCGCCGTTTCGCGCACCGGGTGCGATCCCGGTATCCCGGCGCGTGGTGGGGTGCTCAGCCCTCGATGCGGCAGTGGGTGGTGAGCTGCCCGATGCCGTCGATGCCGACCGTGACCGTCGACCGGTCGCGCAGGAAGATCTGCGGGTCGCGCGAGTAGCCCGCGCCGCCCGGGCTGCCGGTCGAGATGAGGGTGCCCGGCAGCAGCGTCGCCGACTGTGAGAGGTGGGCGACGAGGGTGGCGACCGAGCGGATCATCTGACCGGTCGACGCGTCCTGCACCGTCTGCCCGTCGACGACGGCCCAGATATGCAGGTCCTGCGGGTCGGCGATCTCGTCGGCGGTCACCACGAACGGGCCGGTCGGGGTGAACCCGTCGAACGACTTGCAGCGCGACCACTGCGCCTCGGAGAACTGGATGTCGCGTGCGGTGATGTCGTTGACGACGGTGTAGCCCCAGACGTGGTCGAGGGCGTCCTCGGCGCTGACGTCACGCGCCGGGCGGCCGATGATGACCCCGAGCTCGGCCTCGTAGTCGATCGACTCGCTGAGCGACCGGGGCCAGGAGGTTGTCGCATCGTGGCCGGTGAGCGAGTTCGGCCACAGCACGAACACCGTGGGCGCCTTGTCGGCCTTCAAGCCCAGCTCACCCGCGTGTGCCGCGTAGTTCAGGCCCACCGCAAGGATCACCGGCGGGCGGTTGACGGCCGACGCGAAGCCGAACCCGTCGAGTGGATGCCAGGAGCCGGCCGCCGCGGCGGCTTCGTGCACCCGGGTCAGCAGCGCGTCGCCTCCGCTGATCAGCGTCTGCAGGTCGCGGGGTGCTCCGTCGAACAGCTCGGCCACCAGGAGGAGCTGGTCGTCATCGACGACGGCGAGCTGCGGTTCGACGTGAGCGGCGGAGGTCACGTGGGCGAAGCGCATCCTTCTACGCTACCCGCCGCACGCGCGCCGGGACCGGTACCGGCGGCAACCATAGGCTGAACCGCATGACCTTTCCGTCGCCGCTCGCCCAGCCGCCGCACGGCGCCGCCGCACCCATTCCGCCCGCGCCGGCTCCGGCCCCGCTGCCCGTGCCCGCGCGCACCGGGCGTTCGGCGCCGCTGTGGGGCTTCGCGGTGCTGGTCGTCGTGCTCGTCGCGCTCGCCGCCTACCTGTTGACGTTCCTCGGCACGGCCGCGTCGGTGATCGCGATGGTCCTGGCGCTGCTGCCGCTGACGGGGGTGCTCCTGACGATCCGGATCATCGACCGGTGGGAGCCCGAGCCGCGCTCGCTCGCGATCTTCGCTGTCGCCTGGGGCGCGATCGTCGCCGTCGCCCTCACCCTGCTGGTCGATGTGCTCATCACGCTCGTGATCGGCGCCAGTGCCTCACCGGTGCGCGAGGCGTTCTCAACCGTCATCCAGGCGCCCGTCGTGGAAGAGCTCGCGAAAGGCCTGGGGTTGCTCGTGATCCTGGCGGTCGGCCAGCGCGCTTTCGACGGCCCCGTCGACGGCGTCGTCTATGGGGCGCTCGTGGGCGCCGGGTTCGCGTTCACCGAGAACATCCTCTATTTCGCCACGAGCCTGATCGAAGGCGGCGTGGGCGATGTCACGATGACGTTCCTGCTGCGCGGCATCCTCTCGCCGTTCGCGCACGCGATGTTCACTGCTGTGACCGGATACCTGCTGGGGCGAGCGGTCCGCAGCGGCCGCGGCGGCGGGAAGGCGGGCAGTCACTGGCTGCTGGGCGTTGCCGGCGCTACCGTCCTCCATGCCTTCTGGAACGGCTCGGCCATGTTCGCCGACTTCTTCCTGCTGTACTTCACCCTGCAGGTTCCGCTGTTCGTGGCGTTCATCGTCGGCATCATCCTGCTGCGCCGCGAAGAGGCCAGGCTTACGCGCGAGCGGCTCGGCGAGTATGCCGCCGCCGGGTGGTTCACGCAGGCCGAGGTGACGATGCTGGCCACGCCGCGCGGTCGGCGCCAGGGCATCGCCTGGGCGCGAAGCCTTCCCGGCGACCGTTCGCCGGCCATGCGCCGGTACATCGCCGACGCCACGGCGCTCGCGGCCACGCGGCAGCGGGCGCTCAGCGGCCGAGACCCTCAGGCCGCCGACGACGAGCGGGTGTTCCTCGCCCGGGCGACCGCGGCGCGTGCCAAACTGGTCGCCAGCCCGTAGCAAGACTCAGCGCCCGGTGCCGCGGCGATGCCTGCGTGTCTCCCGGGCGCTGAGTTGATCTGTCACCATTGTCACCAGCGGCCTTCGAGGCTGTCAAGAGGTCCCACGGGCGGTGCCGCCGTGCTTGGATGGACGTATGAGCACAGACCGCACTAAGCCCGAGATCGACGCCCCCGAGGGCCCGGCGCCGACCGAACTCGTCATCCGCGATGTCATCACCGGCGACGGTGATGAGGCGAAGCCCGGCGACACCGTCACCGTCCACTACCTCGGTGTCGAGTACGACACCGGCGAGGAGTTCGATTCGTCGTGGAGCCGCGGCGAGACCATCCAGTTTCCGCTGCGCGGCCTCATCCAGGGCTGGCAGGACGGCATCCCGGGCATGAAGGTCGGCGGTCGCCGCGAGCTGGTCATCCCGCCGCACCTGGCCTACGGTCCCGCCGGCGGCCACTTCCTCGGCGGTAAGACTCTCGTCTTCGTCATCGACCTCGAGAAGGTCGGCTGACGCGTTCTGACCGCACCGAAGGGTGGATGCCACGGCATCCACCCTTTGTCATATTCAGCCTGGCTGTCCGGTCACATATGCAGGCCCAGAATCTTTTTGCATTCTCTGGAATAGATCTGGTGCTGGCGCGTTGAACCCTCGCAGACCGTCAACCTGACCGAAAGGCCACCCCTCATGACCGACACCGCGACCACCACCATCGAGATCCCCGGCTACAAGGCCGGCACCTGGGTGCTCGACCCCTCGCACAGTGAGATCTCCTTCAGCGTCCGCCACATGATGATCTCGAAGGTGCGCGGCACGTTCGCCATCAAGGAGGCGACCATCGTCGCGCCCGAGAACCCCCTCGAGGTGCAGGTGACCGCCAGCGCCGACGCCACGTCGATCAACACCAAGGACGAGGGCCGCGACGCCCACCTTCGCTCGGGCGACTTCTTCGACGTCGAGACCCACCCGACGATCGGCTTCGTCTCGACGGGTGTCCGCGCCGAGGACGGCGACTTCTTCGTCGACGGCGACCTCACCATCCACGGGGTGACCAAGCCCGTCACCTTCGACTTCGAGTTCGGCGGCTTCGGCACCGACCCGTGGGGCAACTACAAGGCGGGCGCGACGGCCAAGACGGTCATCGACCGTGAGGACTTCGGCCTCACCTGGAACGCCGCGCTCGAGACCGGCGGCGTGCTGGTCGGCAAGGACGTGACGATCACGCTCGACCTGCAGGGCTCGCTGCAGGCCTGATCGCCTGTCTGGGAGTGGGGGGGGGGGGGCCCG
>JAEXHA010000036.1 GCA_023450335.1 Actinomycetes bacterium
CGGCAGCCGAGGGGCGCGCGTGCGCTCGGCGTACGTGCCGGCCAGCAGATCGCCCAGGCGCTGCGATCGGGGCGTGAACGCACCCACGACGCCCGCGACGGCGCCGAGCGTGAGCCACAGCTCGAGCACGCCCGACAGCGCCCGGATGAAGGCGTGGCGGAACCCTGCGGCCCCGCCGTCGCTGCGCACGATGCGCGAGCCCACGATCAGGCGGCCCAGGCTGCGGCCGCGGCTGAGGGTTTCGACCGCTGTCGGCACCGCGATGGTGACGATGACGACAGCGGTCACGGTGAGCGCGGGGGACAGGGTCAGGTCGAACCCGGAGATCCAGCCGGCCATGAGCCCGAATCCGAGCAGCAGCGCGAGACCCGCCAGCATGTCGATGAGGGCGCCGAGGGCGCTGAGAAAGTAGCCGACCGGCTGCACGTCGAGCGCGACGGCCTCGCCGGTGAGCACCTCGTCCTGATGGATCGCGATCGTCGCGCGCGGCGACGCCGCAGGCCCCGGTGCGGACAGCGGGACGGGGGTGGACATGAGTACAGTAAAGCGCATGGACCTCGACGCGCTCACGGCAGCGCGTCAGGCAGAATGGGCCCGGCTCGACCAGCTCGGACGCGTGCGCCGACCATCGGGGCGGCAGGTCGATGAACTCGTCGTGCGCTACCGCGCCGCGTCGGCGGATCTGGCCGAGATCAAGACCTCGGCCGGCCGCAGTCAGGTCGGCGATCATCTGTCCACACTGCTGGCCCGGGCACGCCTGCGCCTGACCGGCGCCGGCGACAACCTGCTGCGGCAGGTGCCGCGCTTCTTCGCGTTGCAACTGCCCGCGGCTCTGTACCGCGTGCGCTGGACCACGTTCGTGATCGCGCTGGGCTTCCTCGCAGTCGGCGCCCTGGCGGCGACCTGGATCGCGCGCGATCCTGCGGTGCTGGCGGCCCTTGGCGACGAGGCCGGTCTCGCCGATTACGCCCAGAACCAGTTCACCGACTACTACAGCGAGAACTCCGCCGCGGTCTTCGCCGGCACGGTGTGGACGAACAACGCGTGGATCGCTGCGCAGTGCGTCCTGTTCGGTGTCACCGGGGTGTGGCCGGTCATGGTCATCATGCAGAACGCGGTGTCGGTGGGCACATCGGCCGCGGTGCTGTTCGCGCACGGCCGCGGTGACGTGTTCCTCCTCTACATCGCCCCGCACGGGCAGCTCGAGCTGACCTGCATCTTCGTGGCCGCCGCCGCCGGCCTGCACCTGTTCTGGGCATGGGTCGCGCCCGGCCCCCGCACCCGGCTCGCGGCACTGGCCGCCGCCGGCCGCTCGTTGGCGACGATCGCGATCGGCCTGGTGCTCGCCCTCGCTGTGGCCGGGCTGATCGAGGGGTTCGTGACTGCCGCGCCGTGGCCGTGGCCGGTCAAGATCGGTATCGGCACGGCGGCCCTGGCGGCGTTCATCGGCTACATGGTCGTCGTCGGCGGGCGTGCTGCGCGCGCGGGCCACACGGGGGACCTGACCGAGTACGAAGCGGGGACCGCACGGCTCGTCGCGGGGTGACCGCACCCTGCCCAGCTTGTTTTGATCTAGTCAAAACAAGCCGGTATCATGGATGCCATGATGACCACCGTCGACACCGGAGCGCACCCGGCTCCCGCTGACGCGATGCGCGCGGCGGGGCTGCGCGTCACCGAATCGCGCACGGTCGTGTTCGAGGCGCTCGCGCGCCACCCGCACGCCAGCGCCGATGCGGTGTTCGCCGACATCGAGCGGCGGCTGCCCCGAACGAGCCGGCAGTCGGTCTACAACGCCCTCGGTGACTTCGCCGACGCCGGGCTGGTGCGGCGGATCGAACCGGCCGGCAAGCCGATGCTCTTCGAGCTGCGCGTGGGCGACAATCACCATCACCTGGTCTGCAGCGGCTGCGGCGCCGTCGAGGACGTCGACTGCGCCGTCGGCGCGGCGCCGTGCCTGTCGCCGGCCGACGACCACGGTTTCACCCTGACTTCCGCAGAGGTCACGTACTGGGGTCTGTGCCCCGCGTGCGCGGCCGAGCGACCGGCATCCACCCACCCCCAGGAAGGAACCCTATGACCGAGTATGACCCGACACCCGCGCCGATCGGCGAAGACGTCAACGGCATCGACCACTCGATCGCCGTCATCGACACCGAGCAGGCCCAGGCCGCAGAGGCTGCGAAGTGCCCCGTCATCCATGCTCAGCCCCACCCGACCCAGGGGTCGGCCAACAACGTGTGGTGGCCCAACCAGCTCAACATCAAGATCCTCGCCAAGAACAACGAGGCCCGTAATCCCCTCGACCCGGACTTCGACTACGTCGCGGCCTTCGAGGCCCTCGATCTCGCCGAGGTGAAGAAGGACATCGCCGAGGTGCTCACCACGTCGCAGGAGTGGTGGCCGGCGGACTTCGGTCATTACGGTCCGCTCATGGTCCGCATGGCATGGCATTCGGCCGGCACCTATCGTGTCACCGACGGACGCGGGGGCAGCGGCACCGGACAGCAGCGCTTCGCGCCGCTGAACAGCTGGCCCGACAACGCCGGACTCGACAAGGCCCGCCGCATTCTGTGGGACGTCAAGAAGAAGTACGGCCAGTCGCTGTCGTGGGGTGACCTGTTCATCCTCGCCGGAAACGTCGCGCTCGAAGACATGGGCTTCCAGACGTTCGGCTACTCGGGCGGCCGGCCCGACGTGTGGGAGCCGGACGACGACGTGTACTGGGGTGCCGAGACCACCTGGCTCGGCGACGACCAGCGCTACTCGGGCGAGCGCGACCTGGACAAGCCGCTCGCCGCGGTGCAGATGGGGCTCATCTACGTCAACCCTGAGGGTCCGGCCGGCCACCCCGACCCGCTCGCGTCGGCGCGCGACATCCGCGAGACGTTCGCCCGCATGGCGATGAACGACGAGGAGACGGTCGCGCTGATCGCCGGCGGTCACACCTTCGGCAAGACGCACGGCGCCGCTCCCGACTCCCACCTCGAGGACAGCCCCGAGGCCGCGGGGCTCGAGATGCAGGGGCTGGGCTGGAAGAACAACTTCGGCGAAGGCAAGAAGGACGACCAGATCAGCTCGGGCCTGGAGGTCACCTGGACCTACCACCCCACTCGCTGGGACAACGAGTTCTTCCACATCCTGTACGCATACGAGTGGGAGCTGTTCACCGGTCCCGGCGGCGGACACCAGTGGCACCCCACGCACGGGGCCGGCGCCGACATGGTTCCCAAGGCCCACTCGGACGCACGGCAGGAACCGCGCATGCTCACCAGTGACATCGCGCTGCGCACCGACCCCGAGTACGACAAGATCTCGCGCCGCTTCCGCGACGACCCCGACGCGTTCGCCGACGCGTTCGCCCGTGCCTGGTTCAAGCTGACGCACCGTGATCTGGGACCCAAGACCCGCTATGTCGGGGCCGAGGTGCCCGCCGAGGACCTCCTCTGGCAGGACCCGACCCCCGAGGTCGACCACGAGCTCATCGATGACGCCGACGCGGCCGACCTGAAGGCGCGCATCCTCGCGTCGGGTCTGCCGGTGGCCGACCTGGTGGCCACGACGTGGGCGGCGGCGTCGTCGTTCCGCGGCAGCGACAAGCGCGGAGGCGTCAACGGCGCCCGCATCCGACTGGCACCGCAGAAGGACTGGGAGGCCAACAACCCGGCCCGCCTGCAGAAGGTGCTCCCGGTGCTCGAGCAGGTCCAGGCGGCGTTCAACGCCGAGCAGGCCGGCGGCAAGAAGGTGTCGCTGGCAGACCTCATCGTCCTGGCGGGTAACGCCGCGGTCGAGAAGGCCGCTGCCGACGGCGGGGTCGAGGCGACCGTTCCGTTCCACGCGGGCCGCACCGACGCCTCGCAGGAGCAGACCGACGTCGAGTCGTTCGCATGGCTCGAGCCCGTCGCCGACGGCTTCCGCAACTACCAGAGCCGTGCCGCCGCGCTGCCGGCCGAGCACCTGCTCATCGACAAGGCGAGCCTGCTGACGCTGACCGCGCCGGAGACCACCGTCCTGGTCGGCGGGCTGCGCGCCCTCGGCGCCAACTGGGACGGTTCGGAGTACGGCGTGTTCACCGACCGCCCCGGTGTGCTCAGCAACGACGTGTTCGTGAACCTGCTCGAGCTGGGCACCGAGTGGAAGCCGCTCGACCCGGGCAAGCACGCGTTCGAAGGCCGCAAGGTCGGCTCGGGCGAGCTCGTCGGTCGCGGCACCCGGGTCGACCTGCTGTTCGGCTCGAACTCCGAACTGCGCGCCCTCGCCGAGGTCTACGCCTCCGACGACGCGAACGAGAAGTTCGTGCGCGACTTCGTCGCCGCGTGGGGTAAGGTCACCGAACTCGACCGGTTCGATCTGCACCGCTGATCCGGTCGCACAGGCAGGAGGCCCTGCTCCCTCTGGGGGGAGCAGGGCCTCCGTCCTTTGCGGATGGTCAGCCGGCGGCTCGGCTGTCGAACAGCGCGCGCTGCAGCCAGCCCGCCAGCAGGGCGCCGACGATCGGGAACACGAGGAACACCCACAGCTGGCTGAGTGCGTCGACGCCGCCGTAGATGGCCGCGGCGATCGAGCGTGCCGGGTTCACGGACGTGTTGTCGATGGGGATGGATGCCAGGTGGATGAGCGTCAGCGTCAGCCCGATCGCGATCCCGGCGTGGGCGCTGCCGCGCGTCTTGTGGGTGGCGCCGAGGATCACGAGCACGAAGATCGCGGTGAACACGATCTCTGCGGTGATGGCCGCGCCCAGCCCGAAGCCGCCGGGGGAGTGCTGATCGAAGCCGTTGCTCGCGAAGCCGGAGTCCTGTGCCGTCGACAGCCACCCGGCCGGGCCGAACATGCCGATGAGCACGATGACCGTCGTCCCGACCGCGCCGCCGACGATCTGGGCGACGATGTAGCCGATCGTGTCGCGCCACGCGAAGCGCCCGGCGGCGGCCAGGCCCACGGTGACGGCCGGGTTGAAATGGCCGCCGGAGATCGGGCCCCAGGCGTACACGCCGACCAGCACGGTCAGACCGAACGCGAGGGCGACGCCGAGGAAGCCGACGCCCAGCGAGCTGCCGTTGGATCCGGTGCCGAAGTCCGAAGCGAACAGCGCCGTGCTCAGTGCGCCGAACACGAGCACGAAGGTGCCGGTGGCCTCGGCGGCGAGCTTGACGCCCGTGGACGGGCCGCCCGGCGGGGGCGTATGCGCTTCACGCGTGGGCACCGCAGGCCGGTCAGGGATGGGATCGTTGCTCATGGGTTCGTCCTTTCGCGTCGCGAACCTTCCGCGCTGATTCTGCCCCCGATCGGGCCATCCGTGTCGCAGGGCGCACGGGTTTGTCCTCCCGGGCGCGAGCGGCGGTGCCGTCCGGCGGGGTCAGAGGCGTCCGGCGGCCTTCAGCGCCAGGTAGCGGTCGGCGATGCGCGGCGGCAGCTCGTCCGCTCCTGCGGTGACCGCTTCGGCGCCGGCGCGCCGCAC